>CAYZVH010000007.1:0-37642 GCA_964481755.1 uncultured Bacteroides sp.
CGTAGGTGTAGAACCGTCCGATGCCGAGCAGGTAGATGATTTGCATCTCCATCTGTTCGTCCGTGCTGATGTAGCTGCGCACCATCTCGCGCTCCTCCTCGTTGACGGTGGGCAACTCCAGGTCGAAGGTTATGTCGGGGTTGAAGATGTGGCCGTTAAGGTTCATCAGACAGTTCACGCGCACGGAGTTTTGGGTGAAGTTCGCCCCGGGAATCAGGTCTGTGAGTGAGGCTGAGTTGACGGTGTAGACGGCCTGTATGTTCATGTTGCCCTCGTAAGGGTCGCCGCTGAAGGTGACGGTGCCTCCCGGCTTCAGCTGGAACTCCTTGCGGATGACCTCCTGCAGGCTCAGCTTGTAGCTGCCGTACTCTAGCGTGTAGGTGCCGTACATTTTGAAATCTCCTTTATTATAATAGTTGGCGCGCAGGGCTCCGTTGCCTCGAGTGGAGACGATGTCGCCCGAGAGGGGGTCCATCATCACGCGGATGTTGGCTTTCGGGGTGACGTCCACCTGCAGGTTGAAGCGGATGTCCATGGGGGTGTCGTCCTCTTCTTCCTCCTCGGTGGTGGAGGGGCGGTAGCTGTACCTCTGTGTGCCCACCTCCCGCTTGGGGGTGCGGTCCACAAAGGTGATGAACTCGTTGCCTGTCACCTCCTCGGGCGAGGCGGCGTTGTAGGTGAACACGGTGCGGTCGTCGGTCCGCAGGTTCATGTCGATGTCCAGCCGGTCGCCGTTGCCGCTCAGTGTGGTGAGTCCCGTGCCGTACACGGTGCCGTAGAAGGTGGCGTCGTTGCTCTTCTTCTCGTTGTAGATGCGCATCTGGTCGGTCTCTATGCGGAACTCATAGGACATCTCCCCGCCCAGGTGGTCGTGGTTGAGGTGTCCGTTGAGCAAGCCGCTGTGGTTGTCGCTGTCGTAGAAGCGGATGTTGTCGAACTGCATGCGGTTGTAGCGCAGCTTGATGCTGTCGTCGCGCAGGTAATAGGTGTTGCCCAGAATGCCCACCTTCAACGAGACCGTCGCCTCAGCGTCGCCTATGAGGTTGAGGTCGCTGAAGGGGCCGTAGAGGTGCACTGCTCCGGTGGTGCGTCCCTCCAGGTGGTCGAAGATGTTGTCCACGTAGTAGTTCAGAAAGTCGAGGTTGGTTCGGTCCGCCTCGATGTGGAGGTCGAGCGAGTCGTTCTGTGGGGAGACAAAACCTTTGACTGTGGTGTGCGAGAGGTCACGCTCGCGTATGTCGGCGTCCAGCAGAATGCCTTTCTCCTTGTCCCATTGTCCGGAGATGTGCATGTCGCCCATCAGCCCGTCGTTGAATCGGAACTGCTCCACCCAGAGGTGCGTCCGCAGGTCGGGCTCGTCGAACACGTTGCTGACGTAGGCCTTTCCGCTTGCCAGTCCCTTGAAGTCCACGGGGTGGAACTGCAGGATGTCGAATACATACTCCAGCTTTATCTTGTTCAGGTCCACCGTCAGCGTGTCTTCCTTGCTGTCTGTCAGGCAACCGTTCACCTTCAGGTGTTGGTCGTTGTGCTCGAAGAGGAAGTTGTTCACCGCCACCTTGCCCTTCTCCGCCTGTATGGACGAGGCGTGGAGGTGCCAGATGGTGTCGTTCAGAATCACCGTGCCGGCGCCTATCTGTATGTCGGCTAGGAGCTCGTGGCTCTTCTCGTCCTTCTGTGTGAAGCGGGTGACGGTGGAGACTTCGCCGCTGTAGGTGATGTCGGTGTTGTTGCCCCACAGGAGGGAGGCCTTCAGCCGGTCGTCCTTCGCATGCGCGTCGACGGAGAGGTTGACGATGGACTCCTCCGCCATGTGCTTGGAGGCCCGCAGTTGGCAGACTGCCTCTTCGCCGGGGTTCTCGCAAAGCAGGGTGCCCGACTCGTAGCGGGCTCCGTCGTAGCTGAAGTCGGGGAAATAGCCTTCCACCCGGAACTTCCCGGCAGGTTCGTCGATGTATCCGTTGAGGGTGGAGGTAGTGTAGAGCTCCACGGGTATGAGGAATAGCTTGGAGAGCGGATCGCTGCTTGTCAGCACGAAGTTGAACCGGAAGCGGTTGCCCGGCTTTTGTTGTTTCTTTACCTTATTATTATAGGTAGTGAGCGAGGGCAGGTAGCTGTGCAGGATGTGGTTGACGCTGGTGGGCAGTGTGGCGAAGTTGATGTCTCCCTGGATGTCGCCTGTCAGGAAATCGGAGTCGATGCGTATGTGTTTCTTCTCCTCGGCTTGTGTGGCGCTGATGTGCAGACTGTCCATGTAGTAATAGTCCGTGGGGGCAATCATCAGCAGCTTGCTTAGGTCGATGCTACCTTCGAGGTTGTCCAGCGTGTTGCCGGTGAAGTTGGCGGTGAGGTTTATCGAGAGGCTAGTGTCCTGGTGCTTGTCCGTCAGGTGCAGCTCGTTGGGGCGAAACTCCTCCAGCTTGGCTGTGAGGTTGAACGACGGCACCTTCTGGGCGGCGTTGAAGCTGCCGTTGATGGTGAGTTTCCCGTTGGGGTCGTCGAGGGTGAAGAGCCCGTCGTATCCGCCCTTCTGGGTGACGCCGTCTAGGTGGATGTCGTGGTAGGTGTAGCCCTTGTAGGTGAACGAGGAGACGACGCCCTTCAGGAAGCAGTCGGGGTAGGTGGCGTCGGTCACTTTGCCGCGCACGTCCACGTCGAGCGAGATGTTCCCAAGCTCCTCGTCGCCTAGCAGTGTGCCCATCTGGAAGTCAGTGGTGGTCAGCGTGCCCGCGTAGGCGGTCTGCTTCTCCTGGCCGTTGATGAGCAGGTCGCTTTGGAGGTCACCCGCCGCGGTGTGGATGAGGGCGTGGGTGGTGAGGCTGTTCAGCGGTCCGGCGGTGTGGAGGCTGATGGAGGTGTTGCCCAGACGGGAGACCACGGAGGGCACATCCTGGGAGTCGCCCGTGAGGTTGCGGTAGAGGAACAGCGCTCCGGTGGAGGTGACGCGGATGTCGGTCTGCAGGTCTTCCACCGTCAGCAACGAGTCGGCGTAGAGGTTGTCCACCTCGCCGTTGGCGGTGAGCAGGAGGTCGCGGTTCGTCGAGTGTATCTCCAACCCCTCCAGTTTCAGATGGTTGAGCGAGCCTGCCACGCGGCCGTGCACCATCAGTCGGTCGTCGAAGGCCGAGAGGGTGGGGACGAACATCGCCACGTCGCTCAGGGTGACGTACGAGGGCGAGACACCGCCTTGGAACTGGATGGTCCGCTTCATGTCCGCAGCGTCCCACTGATAGGTGGCCGTGAGTGTGTCCAGCTGTACGAAGGTCTGTGGCAACCGCAGCTCGAAGCGCGACAGGGTGGCCTTGCGCTTGTTGGCGACGACCTTCAGCGACAGGTCGCTCAGCTGGAATCCGCTCTGCTCGGTGAAGCTCAGCTGGCGCACCGTGGCATTGAGCGAGTCGGTCGTCAGCGCCTTCAGCGAGACGTTGGCCCGCAGGTCGTTGAGGTTGATGTGCGAGGGGTTGAACTCGTTGGGTGTCGCGGGCTCGGAGAGTATGTGGTAACCGACCTCTCCCTGGCGAATGAGCACGGAGTTGATGCGCAGGTGGAGCGGGGTCTGCGAGGTGGTGTCGCTCGAAGCGAAGGCGTCCGCCAGAAACTGGTAGTTGGGCGCACTGTCGGGGGTCGCCTTCACGAGCTGTGCCCTCAGTCCGAAGAGCTGCACGCTGTGGATGGTTATCTTCCCCTTGAACAGCGGTAGGATGGCGAAGCGGGCGGACAGCTTGTCCACCTTCAGCAACTGCCGTCCCTCTTGGTCGTTCAACCACACGTCGTCCAGGATGACGCGGTTCATCAGCCCGAGGTCCACGTTGCCTACCGACAGGTCGGTGTGCAGCAGTTCCTTCAGCTCCTGGGTCACGAGCACAGACATCCGCTGCTGAATAGCAGGGATATTCAACAGGGCGACCGTCAGGAAATACAGTCCGAAGACCGCAATCACGGCGAGTTGTAGGAGTCGGCGAAAGAACTTAATAGCTGTGCGTACTTGATTTGTGGCACAAAGGTAATGCAAAACGGGGAGGTGGGCAACATCTCTCTGCCCTTTTGAGAATAATTATACGATGTTCGGTCTAAGAATGTACAAAACAAACTTGCCGGTCAAGGAAATCAATCTCCTTGACCGGCAAAATAGTTTTTCCTAGTAGGGCATTTATCTTTACATCGTGGGGCTTATTCCTCTTCGGCGAACATCGGATCCCATGCCGGCAGCAGGATGGGCTTCTCCTTCCTAAGCAGGGTGAGCACCTTCTCCGACACATATTTCTTGTTTACCGCCAGACGGAACATGAACTCGTTGAACCACTCGTCCGTCATGATGAGGTGTCCGCGGTGACCATACTGTGCGCCCCAGCTGTTCTCCACCATCCACTTCTTGGGTTTGCCGGCGGCGTCCAGGTCCACGGCCATCAGCGTCATGGCGTGTGTGGAGCCGCTGGCGAAGGTCTCTATGCGTGCCTTCTTGTCCATGCCGAAGGTGGTGCCGAAGAGCGACTCGTAGTCGAAGTTGTTCACGTCGAGCAGACCGCGCTCCTTGTCGAGGAACTTGTTCACGTCGCACGAGAAGTACATCATCGTGCTGTCCTTGATGGACTCGATGGCCATCTGCTTGATGTCGTCGATGGGCAGGTTCACGTAGAGCCAGTTGTGTCCGTCGTAGGTGTGGCGGTCGTAGTCAATCTCGTACACCTTCCAGAAGGGACGGCTCGGGTCGTTCATCAGCATCACGTAGTTGTTCTGCAGGTCGTCGCCGATGAACTCCTGGTAGAACGACTGCGGGGTGTAGGTCTTTGGCTCGCTCACGTATTTGCCGTCAGCGTCCCTCGGGGCCCACTCGAAGGTGGTCACCGGCTCGCCGAAGGCATAGACCAGCATGCGGTAGACGGTGGCGAGCATCTCTGTCTTGCGGGCGTTCAGGTCGGCGGCTTTGCTCTTCTGCTGCACCATCCCTCGCAGTTCCATGCCATATTCCCTCAGTTTCAGCTTCACAAACGATGAGATGCGGGTGGTGTTGTCGCTGTTGTAGGTCTCGGGCATGGCCTCCTTGGGCACAAGGCCATATTTTGTCACCAGGTCCATCACTCCGGTGAACTGTCCGCCGTCGCTCACGGGACTCTTGAAGAGGAACTGCACCATCTTGTCGTCCACGGGCTTGTCCGCCGTGTCGATGATGCCTTGCAGGAAGAGGTTCGCCTTCTCCAGCTGGTCCCAGAAGAAGTTATAGTTTTGCGAGAACTCCAGCGAGGGCAGGTTGTAGCGGGCAATCATCTTCGAGCGCATCACGTTCAGTCCCGTGAAGAGCCAGCATCGGCCCGACGACTGTTGGTCGGTGATTCCCTTCGACAGCACGCGGTTGCTGAAGTAAGAGTCGAAGTTGGCCTTGTTCTCGCGGTTCACCGCCAGGGTGCGGATGTCGTTGCTCGAGATGGCGTTGCGCAGGGCCTTCTCGGCCGGCGTGCCTTGGTATCCCTTGCGGATGTCGTTGAGCATCGTCTGGGAGATGCCTCCGTTTTGTGCCATCGCTCCCACGGCGAAGGTGGCAGCTATCAGCACGGCAATAGATTTGTTCATAGTTCTGTATGTTTTTTGTTTAGTTAGAGCTGACAGCGCCTGCTGAGGGAGAGGTCCCGAACGGCAGGCTTGCTGTAACAACTCTGCAATATTCGGCAAAATATTTGAGATGTGCAAACTTCGCTCCACCTTCGTGCAAATATTCTCGTCGGGGCTCATTTACAGGCCTGTTTGCACAATTATGGAATTTTTTCTCTAATAACTTCGGACAAGTTGCTCTCATCCCATTCTTTTTATATACTTTTGCAGACAAAACAGTTAAACTATTATTTTTACTTAGGTATATGGCAAATGTGATTAAGTTACGTAAAGGCTTGGACATTAACCTGAAGGGTAAGCCCATGTCGGACATCTCCGATGTGAAGCAGGCTGAGACCTATGCTTTGGTTCCCGACGATTTCATCGGAGTCACACCGAAGGTGGTTGTCAAGGAGAATGACGTAGTCAAGGCCGGCGATGCTCTGTTCGTGGACAAGAAGCATCCGGAAGTGAAGTTTGTCTCTCCTGTCAGCGGAACGGTGCTGGGCGTCGACAGAGGCGAGCGCCGCAAGGTACTCTCCATCCGCGTGAAGGCTGATGCAACGCCGAGTTACGTAGATTTCGGCAAGAAAGAGGTAGGTAAAATGTCTGCCGAAGAGGTAAAGTCAGCTTTGTTGGAAGCTGGATTGTTTGCATTTATCAACCAACGCCCCTATGACATCGTGGCCGACCCCACTGTGGCGCCGAAGGCTGTCTTCGTGTCAGCGTTCGACTCCAAACCGTTGGCTCCCGACTTCGAGTTGGTTCTTAAAGGTCAAGAAGAGGATTTTCAAATCGGTCTGGACGCTCTGGCTAAGCTGGCGCCCGCTTATTTGGGCATCAGTGTGAAGCAGAAGAGCGCCGCTCTGACGCAGGCGAAGAACGTCACCGTCACCGCGTTCGACGGTCCGCACCCCGCAGGCAACGTGGGCGTGCAGATTCACCACGTCAACCCCATCAACAAGGGCGAGGTGGTATGGACCATCAACCCCGAGGACGTGTTGGTCATCGGCCGTCTGTTCCGCACCGGACATGTGGACTTCACTCGCACCATCGCCCTGGCAGGCTCCGAGGTGAAGGCTCCGGCTTACTACCGCATGGTGGCAGGCGCTCAGCTCACGTCGCTGCTCAGCGGCCGCTTGGCCGAGGGCAAGACACTGCGCATCATCAACGGCAACGTGCTCACCGGCAAGGTGGTGGCTGCTGACGGATTCTTGTCGGCCAAGGCCAACGAGATCTCTGTGATTCCCGAGGGCTCCGACGTGCACGAGATGCTCGGCTGGATTATGCCCCGCGTGGACCAGTTCAGCACAAGCCACTCATACTTCAGCTGGCTGCTGGGCAAGAAGAAGGAATACACACTCGACGCGCGTGTGAAGGGTGGTGAGCGTCACATGATTATGTCCAACGAGTACGACAAGGTGTTCCCCATGGACATCCTGCCCGAGTATCTCGTGAAGGCCATCATCGCTGGCGACATCGACCGCATGGAGGCTCTGGGCATCTACGAGGTGGCTCCCGAGGACTTCGCGCTCTGCGAGTTCGTCGACTCCTCGAAGTTGGAGCTGCAGCGCATCGTCCGTCAGGGACTGGATGCTTTGCACGCCGAAATGTGCTAGCGTAGTTATATACATTATTATATATAAAGAATTAGTTAATGAAAGCGTTAAGAAATTATCTCGACAAGATAAAGCCCAACTTCGAAGAAGGTGGTAAGCTGCATGCTTTTCGTTCGGTGTTCGATGGATTCGAATCGTTCCTTTTCGTGCCGAACACTACCTCGAAGACGGGAACCAATATACATGATGCCATCGACAGCAAGCGCATCATGTCCATTGTTGTGATTGCGTTGATGCCGGCCCTGCTGTTCGGCATGTACAATGTCGGTTATCAACATTTCATGGCTACCACCGGCAGTGTAGGTGGCTTCTGGGAAATGTTCATCTATGGCTTCTTGGCTGTGTTGCCCAAGATCATCGTTTCGTACGTGGTCGGCTTGGGCATCGAGTTCGTCGTGGCCCAGTGGAAGGGCGAGGAGATTCAAGAGGGATTCCTCGTATCCGGTATGCTCATCCCGATGATTGTCCCTGTGGACTGTCCGTTGTGGATTCTGGCCATCGCCACCGCCTTCTCTGTCATCTTTGCTAAGGAGGTGTTCGGCGGCACAGGTATGAATGTCTTCAACGTGGCCCTCATCACCCGCGCGTTCCTCTTCTTCGCCTATCCGACCAAGATGTCCGGCGACGCCGTTTGGGTGTCGGGCGACAGCATCCTCGGTCTGGGTCAGCAGGTTGACGGACTCACCGCTGCCACTCCGCTTGGCTTGGCTGCCACCTCGGGTTCTGTGCCTGAGTTCTCCATGGACATGGTCTATGGTCTGATTCCGGGCTCCATCGGCGAGACCAGCGTCATCGCCATCGCCATCGGTGCCGTCATCCTGTTGTGGACAGGCGTTGCCAGTTGGAAGACGATGCTCTCAGTGTTCGTCGGCGGCGGTCTGATGGCTTGGGTATTCAACGTTGCCGGACCTGACACCACCATGGCTCACATGCCTTGGTACGAGCACCTCGTGCTGGGTGGCTTCTGCTTCGGTGCCGTGTTTATGGCTACCGACCCTGTCACCTCTGCCCGCACCGAGACAGGTAAGTACATCTTCGGATTCCTCATCGGCGTCATGGCCATCATCATCCGTGTGCTCAACCCCGGTTACCCCGAAGGCATGATGTTGTCAATCTTGCTGATGAACGTATTCGCTCCGTTGATCGACTACTGCGTGGTACAGAGTAATATTTCCCGTAGAATGAAACGTGCAAAAATCAAATAATCAGGAATATGGCTACAGAAACTAAAGAAGAAAAGAAGACTTGCAAGAAGTTCGATACAAACAGTAATGCCTATACGATTATTTATGCATCCGTTTTGGTGATAATCGTTGCGTTCCTGTTGGCCTTCGTCAGCTCCTCACTGAGCGAGAAGCAAGGCAAGAATGTGGAACTCGATACCAAGAAACAAATCCTGTCCGCCCTGAACGTGCGCGAGGTTGCCGATGCTGAGGCCGCCTACAACCAATACGTGAAGGCCGACATGCTGATGAACGAGGACGGAACTCTCACTGAGTACAAAGGCTCCTTCGTCACCGGCTTCGAGAAAGACTATAAGAGCAACAACCACCTGCATGTGTTTGTTGCCGAAGTGAACGGCGATACCAAATACATCTTCCCCGTCTATGGCGTAGGTCTGTGGGGTTCCATCTGGGGCTATGTGGCTCTGGACAGCGACAAGAACACCGTCTTCGGTGTCTACTTCTCACACGCCAGCGAGACTCCGGGCTTGGGCGCTGAGATCGCCGGTGTCAAGTTCCAAGGCGAGTTCCCCGGCAAGAAGACCGTGGAGGATGGTAACATTGGCTTGAGTGTAGTGAAGAACGGTAAGGTGGAGAAGGCCGACTATCAGGTCGACGGAATCTCCGGCGGCACCATCACCTCGACAGGTGTGAACGACATGCTCCACAACTGCCTGGGCAACTACAAGGCATTTTTAACGAATAATGAGGAGGACTAAGAACATGGGACAGTTGTTTTCAAAAAAGAATAAAGAGGTATTCGCTACCCCTATCAGTCTGAATAACCCTGTCACCGTGCAGGTGCTGGGTATCTGCTCGGCATTGGCCGTAACGGCCAAGCTGGAGCCAGCCATCGTGATGGGATTGTCTGTGACGGTGATCACCGCATTCTCCAATTTCGTCATCTCTCTCATCCGCAAGACCATACCTAACCGCATCCGCATCATCGTGCAGTTGGTGGTTGTGGCCGCTCTGGTGACCATCGTCAGCGAGATACTGAAGGCCTTCGCTTACGACGTGAGCGTGCAGCTCTCCGTCTACGTGGGTCTGATCATCACCAACTGTATCCTCATGGGTCGCCTTGAGGCCTTCGCCATGCAGGGCGCTCCTTGGGAGTCGTTCCTCGACGGTATCGGCAATGGTCTGGGTTACGCCAAGATATTGGTCATCGTGGCATTCTTCCGCGAACTTCTGGGTTCCGGCACACTGCTCGGCTTCAATATCCTGAACTACGACTGCATTCACGATTTCGGATACATCAACAATGGTCTGATGCTGATGCCTCCTATGGCTCTGATTATCGTTGCCTGCCTCATCTGGTACCAACGTGCCCATAACAAGGACTTGCAGGAGAAGTGATTTTAGTAGAGAATTGATAACTAAGACCGGAGGCAACCTCCCGATGGGGACAGCCTGTTGGCAGGGTGACTTCCGGTGAATAATTAGTTTTTTGTATGGAACATTTTTTCAGTTTATTGGTCCGCTCGATATTTGTGGACAATATGATATTCGCGTTCTTCTTGGGTATGTGCTCCTACTTGGCCGTATCGAAGAATGTGAAGACCGCGTTCGGACTGGGTATCGCCGTCACCTTCGTGTTGGTGGTGACTCTGCCCGTCAACTACTTGCTGCAGACGAAGGTGCTGGCCGCCAATGCCATCATTGACGGTGTCGACCTGAGCTTCCTCAGCTTCATCCTCTTCATTGCCGTCATCGCAGGTATCACCCAGTTGGTGGAGATGGTGGTGGAGCGCTTCAGCCCCTCCCTCTATGCCTCGCTCGGTATCTTCTTGCCGTTGATTGCCGTGAACTGCGCCATCATGGGTGCCTCGCTCTTCATGCAACAGCGCATCACGCTGGGCGAGACTGACCCGAAGTCCATCACCTGCATGGCCGACGCAATCTCCTACGCCTTAGGCTCCGGCCTCGGTTGGATGATGTCCATCGTCGGTCTGGCAGCCGTGCGCGAGAAGATGGCTTACTCTGACGTGCCTGCTCCGCTCAAGGGCTTGGGCATCACGTTCATCACCGTAGGCCTCATGGCAATGGCGTTTATGTGTTTCTCTGGTTTGAACATCTAATAAAGAAAGGAATAGAACAATGGATATGAATTTAATTATCGCGAGCATTGCAGTGTTCCTTATCGTGATTCTGTTGCTTGTAATCATCCTGTTGGTAGCGAAGAAGTTCCTGGTTCCCTCCGGCAACGTCAAGCTCACCATCAATGGTGAAAAGAATATGGAGGTGGCCTCCGGTGCCACACTGCTCAACACCCTTTCTGTCAACGGCGTGTTCCTCTCCTCCGCTTGCGGTGGTAAGGGTTCCTGCGGACAGTGCAAATGCCAGGTGCTCGAGGGCGGTGGCGAGATTCTCCCCTCCGAGACTTCACACATCAGCCGCAAGCAGGCTCAAGACCATTGGCGCTTGGGTTGCCAGGTGAAGGTGAAGAACGATATGTCCATCAAGGTACCCGAGAGCGTACTTGGTGTGAAAGAGTGGGAGTGCGAGGTCATCAGCAACAAGAACGTGGCGACCTTCATCAAGGAGTTCATTGTGGCTCTGCCGAAGGGCGAACACATGGACTTCCTGCCGGGCTCTTACGCACAGATCAAGATCCCTGCTTACTCAATGGACTACGACAAGGACATCGACAAGAGCCTTATCGGCGACGAGTATCTGCCCTCATGGCAGAAGTTCGGCCTCTTCTCGCTGAAGTGTAAGAACGATACTCCGACCATCCGCGCTTACTCTATGGCCAACTATCCCGCCGAGGGAGACCGCATCATGCTGACCGTACGTATCGCCACTCCGCCCTTCAAGCCGAAACCACAGGTGGGCTTCCAGGACGTGATGCCAGGTATCGCTTCATCCTACATCTTCACCCTGAAGCCGGGCGACAAGGTGGTGATGAGCGGCCCTTACGGCGACTTCCACCCCATCTTCGACTCCAAGAAGGAGATGATCTGGGTAGGTGGTGGTGCCGGTATGGCTCCGTTGCGCGCACAGATTATGCACATGACACGCACCCTCGATACGCGTGACCGCGAGATGCACTACTTCTACGGTGCACGTGCTCTCAACGAGGTGTTCTATCTGCAAGACTTCCTTCAGTTGGAGAAGGACTTCTCGAACTTCCACTTCCACTTGGCTCTCGACCGTCCTGATCCCGCAGCCGATGCAGCGGGTGTGAAGTACACAGCCGGATTCGTACACCAAGTGATGTACAACACCTATCTGAAGGACCACGAGGCTCCCGAGGATATCGAGTACTACATGTGCGGTCCTGGTCCGATGTCGAAAGCCGTTGTCGGCATGCTCGACAGTCTGGGCGTAGAAAGCTCGTCGATACTGTACGATAACTTCGGCGGATAACGCCGCGGTTGTCTCACGACCAAATATACAAAAGCCTCTGATGAAGGGGCTTTTGTTTTTCATCAGTAATCAATTGTCACTATGGAATTAGACAACATACTCCAAAACCTCCACATCACCCAGCTGAATGCCATGCAGCAGGCGGCTTGGGAGTGCGACACCGACGATGTGGACATGGTGCTGCTCTCGCCAACCGGCTCGGGCAAGACGTTGGCCTATCTGTTGCCCCTCGTCCGTTCCCTGAACCCCGAGGCACAGGGCGTGCAGGCCATCATCCTGGTCCCCTCGCGCGAGCTTGCCATACAAACCGAGACTGTGTTCAAATCCATGAACACCCCTTACCGTATCGTCAGCTGCTATGGCGGTCGCCCCACCATGGACGAGCACCGCACCCTGAACGGTGTGCAGCCCAACGTCATCGTGGGCACACCAGGCCGCATGAACGACCACCTCGCCAAGCGTAACTTCGATGCCGCTGCCGTGCGCTACCTCGTCATCGACGAGTTCGACAAGTGCCTCGAGTTCGGCTTCCACGAAGAGATGTCCGCCGTCATCGGCCAACTGCCGAGTCTCCACAAACGCTACCTGCTCTCCGCTACCGATGCCGAGGAGATTCCCCAGTTCACCGGACTGAAGCGTCCGCTGCGGCTCAACTATCTGGGTGCGGAGATGGACACCGTAAACCGCATCCATCGTTACAAGGTGGTCTCTCCCGAGAAGGACAAGCTGGAGACCCTCTACGACCTGCTCTGCACCCTAGGCGGCAAACCGAGCATCGTCTTCTGCAACTACCGCGAGTCAGTGGACCGCATCAGCGGATTCCTGGCATCGAAGGGTATCTCCTACGAGGCCTTCCATGGCGGCATGGAGCAGGACAAGCGCGAGCGTGCCCTCTATAAGTTCCGCAATGGCAGTTGTTCCGTCTTTGTCTCCACCGACCTGGCGGCCCGCGGACTCGACATCCCCGACATCGAGAACATCATCCACTACCACCTGCCCGTCAATGAGGAAGGCTACATCCATCGCAACGGACGCACTGCCCGATGGAATGCCGACGGCAACTCCTACCTCATACTCCATAGTGAAGAGGTGGTGCCCGACTATTGCGGCGAGCTCGAGGAGTTCCAGTTCCCGACCGTCATCCCCAAGCCTACCCAGCCCGAGTGGGTCACTATATATATAGGTAAGGGTAAGAAGGACAAACTCAACAAAGTGGACATTGTGGGCTTCCTCTATAAGAAGGGAAACCTGCAGCGCGACGATGTGGGCAAGGTGGACGTGAAGGACCACTATTCCTTCGTTGCCATCAAGCGAAAAAAGCTTAAGCAAACGTTTAATTTGATTCGTGGAGAGAAAATTAAGGGAATGAAGACGATTATCGAGGAAATTCGGTAGTTCACGCTTTCATTATGTCGCTCTGAAGGCGTATATCTCATTGTATAAAGCTGATGAATGAACAAAACGACACTTTGTTCTGCCATGTATACTTCGCAAAATGATAGTTTGAAATTTCATATTTGGTGAAATATACAAGAAAATAACCCCTTGGCTTAACTTTTACGACAAATCCCTTTGACGACTGAATGGAAATACGTACCTTCGCCTCATTAAATGAGAATAAAAATACTATTGTATAACTAAAAACAAACATCAAATGAAGAAGCATAATTTCAATGCCGGACCATCCATACTTCCTCGCGAAGTGATAGAACAAACAGCTGAAGCCGTATTGGATTTCAATGGCTCAGGTCTCTCTATTCTGGAAATCAGCCACCGTGCTAAGGACTTCCAACCTGTAGTGGACGAGGCAGTTGCTCTGTTTAAAGAACTGTTGAACATTCCCGACGGATACTCCGTATTATTCCTCGGCGGTGGTGCCAGCTTGGAATTCTGTATGGTTCCCTATAACTTCTTGGAGAAGAAAGCCGCTTACCTGAACACAGGCACATGGGCCAAGAAGGCACTCAAAGAGGCTAAGAACTTTGGTGAGGCTGTGGAGGTAGCATCTTCCGCTGACGCTAACTTCACCTACATTCCTAAGAACTACACCATTCCCGCTGACGCTGACTATTTCCACTATACCAGCAACAACACTATCTTCGGTACCGAGATTCGCGACGCTTTCGTGGACTCACCCGTGCCCGTGGTATGCGACATGTCTTCCGACATCTTCTCTCATCCGGTGGACGTGAGCAAGTACATCTGCATCTATGGTGGCGCCCAGAAGAACCTGGCTCCTGCCGGACTGACTTTCGTCATCGTGAAGAACGACGCTGTGGGTAAGGTATCCCGCACCATTCCTACGATGCTCAACTATCAGACCCACATCGACGGTGGCTCTATGTTCAACACACCTCCTGTGTTGCCTATCTACACAGCCCTGCTCAACCTCCGTTGGATTAAGAAGATGGGTGGCGTTGAGGCTATGGCAAAGCGCGCTAAAGAACGTGCCGACCTGCTCTATGGCGAGATTGACCGCAACAAACTCTTCCGTGGCACAGTGAATGTGGAGGACCGCTCATACATGAACATCTGCTTCGTGATGAACGATGAGTACAAAGAACTGGAGGCTGACTTCCAGAAGTTCGCTACCGAGAGAGGTATGGTAGGCATCAAGGGCCACCGTTCAGTAGGCGGATTCCGTGCCTCTTGCTACAACGCGTTGCCTATCGAGAGCGTACAGGCTCTGGTAGACTGCATGCAGGAGTTTGAAAAACTTCATTGATTAGGTTGATTTACTTCAGATAAACTCAAAGCAAATGAAAGTATTAGTAGCAACTGACAAACCGTTCGCCAAAGTAGCGGTGGACGGCATCCGCGCCGAGATTGAGGCTGCCGGATACGAATTGGTATTGCTCGAGAAGTATGGCGAGAAGGCCAAACTGCTCGACGCCGTGAAGGATGCCAACGCCATCATCATCCGTAGCGATGTGATCGACGCTGAGGTGTTCGACGCTGCCAAGGAACTGAAGATTGTGGTTCGTGCCGGTGCCGGTTACGACAATGTGGACCTCGAGGCTGCCACCGCACACAACGTGTGTGTGATGAACACTCCGGGCCAGAACTCCAACGCCGTGGCCGAGTTGGCACTGGGCTTGATGGTGTACGCCGTTCGTAACCTTTACAACGGTACATCCGGTACAGAGCTGAAAGGCAAGAAGTTGGGTATCCACGCCTATGGCAACGTAGGCCGCAACGTGGCTCGCATCGCCAAAGGCTTCGGCATGCAGATTTATGCCTACGACGCATTCTGCCCCAAAGAGGTGATGGAAAGCGAAGGCGTGAAGGTTTGCGCCACTGCCGATGAGCTCTACAAGAGCTGCGACATCGTTTCGCTGCACATCCCCGCTACCGCCGAGACGAAGAACTCCATCAACTACGCCCTGGTGAACCTCCTGCCGAAAGGTGGCGTGCTGGTGAACACAGCCCGCAAGGAAGTCATCAACGAGCCCGAGCTTATCAAACTGCTCGAGGAACGTACCGACCTGAAGTACATGACAGACATCATGCCGGTTGCCAACGACGAGTTCGCCGCTAAGTTTGCTGGACGCTACTTCGCTACCCCCAAGAAGATGGGTGCGCAGACAGCCGAGGCCAACATCAACGCAGGCATCGCCGCTGCCAAGCAGATTGTCGGATTCCTGAAAGACGGTTGCGAGAAGTTCCGTGTAAACAAGTAATTTGATACATACTTCGCACCATAGACTATACGAGATGCTGATTTGCGGCTTCACCTGTTCCTCCGTGTGGGGTAGGTGAGCGTTGCCGAGTCCGCCACCTCCTATAGTTTATGGTGCTTTTCGTTTCATCTATAAACATTCATATTATGGCTATCATCAAACCCTTTAAAGGCATACGTCCGCCTCAGGCTCTGGTCGAGGAGGTGGAATCGCGCCCCTATGACGTGCTCAACTCCGATGAGGCACGCAAGGAGGCCGAAGGCAACGAGAAATCTCTCTATCACATCATCAAACCCGAGATAGACTTCCCCAAGGGAACCGACGAGCACGACCCGCGCGTCTATGCGAAGGCCGCCGAGAACTTCCAGAAGTTCCAGGACAAAGGCTGGTTGGTACAGGATAAGAAGGAGAACTACTACATCTACGCCCAGACCATGAACGGAAAGACCCAATATGGTCTGGTGGTCTGCGCCTACGTGGACGACTACATGAAGGGCGTCATCAAGAAACACGAGCTCACCCGCAAGGATAAGGAAGAAGACCGCATGAAACATGTACGCGTGAACAACGCCAACATCGAGCCCGTCTTCTTTGCCTATCCCGACAACCACGAGCTGGATGCCATCGTGGCTCGCTACACCGCAGGCAAACCCGAGTATGACTTCATCGCTCCTATCGACGGCTTCCGCCACCAGTTCTGGATCATCGACAACGAGGCCGATATCGAGGCCATCACCAAGGCCTTTGCCGCAATGCCTTCGCTCTACATTGCCGACGGTCACCACCGTTCGGCAGCGGCAGCCTTGGTAGGTGCCGAGAAGGCTCGCCAAAATCCCAACCATCGTGGCGACGAGGAGTATAACTACTTCATGGCCGTATGCTTCCCCGCCAATCAGTTGACCATCATCGACTACAACCGTGTGGTGAAGGACCTCAACGGACTCACTCCCGCACAGTTCCTCGACGCGCTGAAGGCCAACTTCGACGTGGAGGAGAAGGGCGCGGATATCTACAAACCCAACAAGCTCCACAACTTCTCGCTCTATCTGGAGGGCAAATGGTACAGTCTGACTGCTAAGCAGGGTACCTACAACGACAGCGACCCCATCGGTGTGCTCGATGTAACCATCTCCTCGAACCTGATACTGAACGACATCCTTGGCATCAAGGACCTGCGTACCGACAAACGTATCGACTTTGTGGGCGGTATCCGTGGTCTGGGCGAACTCAAGCGTCGGGTGGACAGCGGCGAGATGAAGGTGGCCTTGGCCCTCTATCCCGTGTCGATGAAGCAGCTGATGGACATTGCCGACAGTGGCAACATCATGCCGCCGAAGACCACCTGGTTCGAGCCGAAGCTTCGTTCTGGACTCGTTATCCACAAACTGGTATAACACTGTCCTCGGACTCCTATAATATAATAATGTAGAGGGGACATCTGTGCTGGAGTTCACGAACCGTGTGCTCGATGGACTAGTGGGACAGATGCCCCCTCTATCTAAAATCCTTGTAATCATGAACATCGGCTTGGCAACGGACCATCAGAGATACTATACGGATTGCAATGAAAGTGAATAAACAAAAAAACAAATACCTGCCAATGAAAAGAATACATCTGTTCGCATGCACGGCTCTTCTGGCCGTGGCGGCAACTATCGCCGGTTGTGCGCCGTCCAACGAGACGAGCGACAACTCCACGAAACTTTGGTACGCGGCTCCCGCCACCCACTGGCTGGAGGCATTGCCCATCGGCAACTCCCACCTGGGTGCTATGGTCTATGGCGGCGTACAGGACGAGAACATACAACTGAACGAGGAGACTTTCTGGAGTGGAGGTCCCCACAACAATAACAGCGACCGCTCACTGGCTGAGCTGCCTAAAGTGCGCCAGCTCATCTTCGACGGCAAGGAAGAAGAGGCGGCTGACATCATCAACAAAGACTTTGTCGTGGGTCCCCACGGCATGCGCTTCCTGCCTATGGCCAACCTCCATCTGCGGATGGAAGGCGACGAGCAGGCTCAGGACTATTACCGCGAGCTCGACCTGCAGAAGGGAGTCACCACCACACAGTTCACACTTAACGGTGTGAAATATGTGCGCACCACCTTCGCTTCTCTGGCCGATGGCGTCATCGTCTGCAACATCAAGGCGAGCCAGAAACGTGCCCTCTCGCTAGAGGCCATCCTCGACGCTCCCTTCGACTTTCAGACATTCTCTGACTCCAAATCCATCGTGTTGCGGGTGAAGGGACAGGAGCAAGAAGGCATCCCTGCAGCCCTCACGGCTGAGTGCGCCGTGGAGGTGATAGCTGATGGTGGCGTTATCGCCTCCTGCGGTTCATCTGAATCGGACAGCGTAGCCTCTCTCCGCCTGCAACAAAACACCGAGGCCACCTTCATCGTTAGTGCCGCCACCAACTTCGTCAACTATCACGACGTATCCGGCAACGCTGCGCAGAAGAACGCCGACTATCTTGCTCAGGCCAAAAAATTCAATTATAAAGAGCTGCTCAGCCGCCACATCGAGGCTTACAGCAAACAGTTCAGTACTGTAAAGCTCACCTTGCCGACCGATGCCAATGGCAATCTGCCTACCGACCAACGGTTGCAGCATTTCACCGAGAGCAAGGATATGGCCATGGTGGCGCTCATGTTCAACTACGGACGCTACCTGCTCATCAGCTCGTCGCAACCTGGAGGCCAGGCTGCCAACCTGCAGGGCGTGTGGAACAACGACCAGAAAGCTCCCTGGGACGGCAAGTACACCATCAACATCAATACCGAGATGAACTACTGGCCGGCAGAGGTCACCAACCTCAGTCAGACCACCGGACCGCTCTTCTCCCTCGTCAAGGACCTGAGCGTCACTGGTGCCGAGACAGCCCGGCAGATGTATGGCTGCCGCGGATGGATGGCTCACCACAACACTGACCTTTGGCGTATTGCCGGACCGGTGGACGGTGCCACTTGGGGTATGTTCCCCAATGGAGGAGCTTGGCTCTCCACCCACCTCTGGCAACACTACCTCTACACCGGCGACCAGGAGTTCCTCCGCACATGGTATCCCGTGCTCCGTGGCGCTGCCGAGTTCTACCTCGACTACATGCAGAACCTTCCCGGCACCGCCTACAAAGTGTCCGTTCCTTCCGTCAGTCCCGAGCAAGGCCCTGTAGGTAAGAAGACTCCGGTGACCGCAGGCTGCACCATGGACAACCAGATAGCCTTCGACGTGCTGGGCAATGCCCTGCAGGCCGCACAGATATTGGGCGAGGACGCTGAGCTGCAGAACCACTTCCGTCAGGCCATCGACAGTCTGCCTCCCATGCGGATAGGCAAGTACGGCCAGCTGCAGGAGTGGCTAGCCGATGCCGACGACCCCAAGAACGAGCATCGTCACATCTCGCACCTCTACGGACTCTATCCCTCCAACCAGATTTCTCCGTTCACGCACCCCGAGTTGTTTAGCGCCGCCGCCACCACTCTGAAACACCGTGGCGACATGGCTACAGGCTGGAGCTTGGGATGGAAGACCAACTTCTGGGCACGTATGCTCGACGGCAATCACGCCTTCAAGATCATCAGCAACATGCTTCACCTGCTGCCCGCTGTGGTGGAGGATAAGGCCACGGCTGAGGAAGGCCGCACCTATCCGAACCTATTCGACGCACACCCGCCTTTCCAAATCGATGGTAACTTTGGTGTGACGGCCGGCATCGCCGAGATGCTGTTGCAGAGCCACGACGGTGCCGTGCATCTGTTGCCCGCCTTGCCCGACGCTTGGACCGAAGGCAGTGTGAAGGGCCTTTGTGCCCGCGGTGGCTTCGTGGTAGACCAAAGTTGGAAAGCCGGCAAGCTGGAGGAGGCGAAGATTACCTCCAAGATTGGTGGCATCCTGCGCTTGCGCTCTTACGTACCCCTCAAAGGCGACGGTCTGACACCGGCAACTGGTGACTGCCCCAACGCTCTGTTGGCTCCTGCCACCATCAAGATCCCCGAGCAGGCCGAGCGGGTGGAAGCGGGCGTGAAGGCCAACGTGCCGCAAGTCTACGAGTACGACGTGCGGACCGAGGCTGGCAAGACCTACACCTTCCAGGCCGAATGATGTAAGGATTGACTCTCGTCAGCGTCTGTTCGGCGGCAAGTCCATTGTTGTGGATGCCGCACTCAGCTGCCGCCGACGATATATACAGATTACCAGAAACAAGCGGAGCATAGGCGAGGAATCTCATGTGCTCCGCTTGACTTGTATTGTACGCACAGCTTGCGCATCTCAGAAACTATTCCTACATTTGCCCCTACTTTAATTCTAAAGATGATTACCATGAAGAAACAGAGATTACTGATGGCGATAGCGGCGCTGTGCGTGGGCAGCGTCCTAGTGAACGCGCAACGCCTCCGACAGAACTTCGACTTCGACTGGCAGTTCCGCCTGGGCGAACATGGAGCCTACACCGACGTGCAACTGCCTCACGACTGGAGTGTGGAACAGGAGTTCGACCAAAATGCCCACCCCGAGAGCGGATACCTGCCTGGGGGAATAGGTTACTACACAAAGACATTCAAGGTGCCTGCCTCCTACAAAGGGAAACGGGTGAGCCTGGTGTTTGATGGCGTTTACCACAAAGCCACCATCTACCTCAACGGACAACAGATTGACTATCACCGCTACGGATACACCTCCTTCGAGACGGACCTTACGCCGCACTTGAAGCTGGGACAGGATAACATACTTAGCGTGAAGGTGGATCACTCCGAGAAGTCCCGCTGGTACACCGGTTCGGGCATCTACCGCCACGTGTGGTTGCAGGTGACCGACCCTGTGCACGTGAAGATGTGGGGCACCTACATCACTACGCCCCAAGTGTCGGCCTCCGAGGCCACGGTGAAGTGTGTGACCACCATCAGCAACGCTGCCGACCGTACAGGTAGGGTAGAAGTGCTGCAACAGTTGGTGGACGCACAAGGTAAACCTGTGAAGGTGAACGGCGAACGCTATGTGGCTCGCTCTAATGTGGAACTTACTGCCGAGGATGAACAGAACGTGGAGCAGACATTCACCCTTCCCAACCCGAACATCTGGAGTCTGGAGCATCCCAACCTCTATCGGCTGCAGACCCTACTGAAGCGTAACGGCAAGGTGATAGACTGTTACACCAGCCGCTTCGGTGTGCGTACCTTCCGCTTCGACCCGCAGAAAGGATTCTTCCTCAACGACGAGCCGATGAAGATGCAGGGTGTCTGTCTGCACCAAGATGCCGGCTGCTTGGGAGTTGCCGTGCCCGACCGTTCGTACGAGCGTCGGCTCACCATCCTCAAGGAGTTTGGTGTGAACGCCATCCGTTGCTCGCACAACCCACCCGCACCGGAGTTCCTCGACTACTGCGACTCCATCGGCTTCGTGGTCATCGATGAGGCTTTCGACAAGTGGAAGTCGGGCTACTACGAGCAGTTCTTCGACAGCTGTTGGCGGCAGGACATCCGCGACATGATAGTGCGCGACCGCAACCACCCAAGCATCGTCTTGTGGAGCATCGGCAACGAGTTGGCCGAGGCCAAGATGACCACCGACGAGGGTGTGGAACGTGCCACCATGCTGCGCGACTTCGTACACAGCGAGGAACCCACACGCCCCACTATGCTGGCGTTGGCACCGCAGTACGAGGACAAGTTCGCCAGCGTGACCGATGTGGTGGGCTACAACTATAGCGAACTCTCCTACATCGAGGATAAGAAGAAACACCCCGAGCGCATCGGACTCATCAGCGAGAGCTTCCCCTACTATAGCGGTCTACGGCCCTACGAGGCACGCGACTACTGCGAGCGCAACCCGTGGAACCACGTGATGGAGAACGATTTCCTTTGCGGAGCGTTCCTGTGGGCCGGTGTGGACTACATCGGTGAGAGCATGGGATGGCCCAGCAAGGGATGGGCTGCCTGTCCGTTCGACATGTGCATGGACGAGAAACCCCGTGCCGCTTACTTCCGTGCCGTGTGGAACGAGCGTCCATCGTTGAAGATGGCTGTGGTGGACTATAGTATAGACGAAGACCCAGGCAAGGACCATTGGCAGGCGCCGCCTATGGTGCACGACTGGACCTTCCCCTACACGGATGCCCGTGTGTTGCCCATCCACACCCCATCCAACTGCGACGAGGTGATGTTGATAGACCCTCGTGGCAAGGTCTATGGTCCGCGACGCCCGAAGGACTATGTCAACAACACCATCATCTGGAACCAACCCTATCGGCCGGGAACGGTGACGGTGATTGGCTACCGTGACGGCAAGGAGGTTTGTCGCGACAGCATCCGCACGAGCCAGGCCAAGGCTTCGCGCTACACCCTCACGCCCGACCGCACCTCGCTGAAGGCCGATGGTCAGGACTTGAGCTTCATCGCCTTGCAACTGCTGGACGACAACGGTGTGCCCGTTCGGGTGGACGACCGCCGTGTGACGGTCCGTGTGGAAGGTGAAGGTCGCCTGCGGGGCATCGACAGCGGCGAGATGCGTCGCAGCATCCGGTTCAACAGTCTCTCGCTACCCACCTACTTTGGCAAATGTCAGATAGTGGTGCAGGCAGGTCGTGCCAAGGGCGCGATGACCGTGACCGTGGAAGTGGAAGGCTTAGGCAGCCAGACGTTGACGATTAACTGTCTATAATTGTCCTTAGGAAAGAACACAAAAAGAACGCACGTAGGTGCGATGGCATTGCAGATTTGTGCTTTGCGCATCACACCTACGTGCGTTGGTTTATGTCACTCTGTAGCGGAGCGAATGGCTCGCCGATTCACGAGCATACAAGTCGTCGGTAAACGGAGCTACAGGTTAATGCTCAAATGAGGTATACCTCGATGCTCGATGAAGTATACTTCGATGGCCGATGAAGTATACTTCGATGGCCGATGAGCCCTAACCCCTTTGGGGTACCCCTCTCCGTTATTCCACCTGACCGATGGAATTGCCGTACTCCATTTCGCCTTGTACCACGAAGAGGATATCCTCTGGGTCGTAGTCGCCCATCTTGTCCTTCTTCGCCTCCTTCACGATGTACGCCACTATCTCATCTTGGTCGATGTCGATGTAGCCATCCTTGTCGGGGGTGGCGTCCAGACAGCCGCTGGTGGTGTAGTAGTCCACTATCACGTCCAGAAAATAGTAAAGCTCGTCGTCGGAGAACTTGCCCTTCAGGTCCTGCGGTAAGTAGTTCTTTATAAACTCGATGGTCTTCTCGTCGTCCTCGTCCTCCAAGAAGAATTCGTCATTCTGTGCCATAGTCGTTGATGTTTTTTTGTTGCTCCCTGTTCCCGAGCGTCGGGTGGGGGAGCGGTGGATAAAAAGCAAAGCGAAGAACCCTTCTGCTTGGCGTGAGGATGCACGTCGCCGATGGATGCTTCGCTTTGTATGTTCTTCTCGAATGGGGATCCTTAGAGCAGCGCTTTGATCTTCTCCTCGAAGGTGGCTTTGGGAGCGGCGCCAACTTGCTTGTCCACCACCTGGCCGTCCTTGATGAACAGCACGGTAGGGATGTTGCGCACACCGAACTTGCCTGGCAACTCGTCGTTGTCGTCCACATTGCACTTGCCGATTGTCACCTGTCCAGCGTATTGCTCAGCCAATGCCTCGATGTCCGGACCAATTTTCTTGCAAGGACCACACCATGTAGCCCAAAAGTCTACCACTACGGGTTTGCCTTCGGCAACCAATGACTCGTAGTTAGCGTCTGTGATTTCTAATGCCATAATATCTAAGTTTTAAAAAGTTTGTTTTCTGTCTCAGTAGGTTACGTCGCTTTCATTATGAAAGAGACGGCCAGCGGCTACGGGGCTTATGGTGCCCCGTGGCTTGCTCCGTGCAAAGGTATCAATTTATTCTGAATTGCAACTGCTGTTGCTCAAGAAAAGAAATCATCTCCTTCGATACGTTTATTCTCCGCTTCTTGCACTTCAGCTCCACCTGCATGTTGGCGTACTTCACCTTGAAGCGTAGCTCCGTCTTGCCGGGGTATTTATCCGCCAAGCTCTCCAACTCGTTCACCATGGTGTCGTTCAGTTGGTTGAGCGTCATCTGCACGGTGAAGCAGCTCAGTAGCTGGTCCTTCACCTCGGGCAGCAGCTGGATGGACTCTATTCGCAGTTCCAGCTCGTCCGGTTTCCACTGGCGAGGCTGGTACTTACCTTTTATATATACGAAGTATCCTTGGTGCAGATAGTTGCTCCAGATGATCCAGTCCTTGCCGAAGAAGAACAGCTCGTAGGAGCCGGAGTAGTCCTCCAACTTGACGATGCCGTAGGGGTTGTTGTTCTTCGAGTAGCGTTCGCGGCAGTCGGTGACGAGGCCTCCGAAGGTCATCTCCTTCTCGCGCAGTGCCTCTTTGTTCTCCAGCTGCTTCACCTGGGTGTTGCAGACGTACTTCAGAATGATGGCGTAGTCGTCCAGCGGATGGGCGGAGAGGTACATGCCCACCAGGTCGCGCTCGCGGTCCAGCCGTTCGATGTTGCTCCACGCCTCGGCCTTCGGTATCTCGGGGGTGGCAATCTCTATGGGGGTGTCGTCGCCGAAGAGGGAGTTCTGCGCCGAGGCTTTGTCCGCCTGGTAGCGCACGCCGTAGCGCACGAGCGACTCGGTGTAGCTCTCGCCCTTGCTGTTGTTGGCGAAGAAGGTCTCGCGCTTCACCCCTTCGAAGGTGTCGAATCCGCCGGCTGCCACAATGTTCTCGATGTTCTTGCGGTTGCATGCCGAGAGGTTGACACGCTGCACGAAGTCGGTGGCGCTGGTGTAGGGTCCGTGGGCGTTGCGCTCGTCGATGATGGCGTTCACCGCACCTTCGCCCACACCCTTGATGGCACCTAGTCCGAAGCGGATGTCGCCCTTCTTGTTGACGGAGAACTTCATGCTACTCTCGTTCACATCGGGGCCGAGCACCTGTATGCCCATGGACTTGCACTCGTTCATCAGCTTGGTGATTTCGTCGATGTTGGAGATGTTGCGGCTCAGCGTGGCGGCCATGTACTGCGAGGGGTAGTTGGCCTTCAGGTAAGCTGTCTGGTAGGCCACCCACGAGTAGCAGGTGGCGTGCGACTTGTTGAAGGCGTAGGAGGCGAACTTCTCCCAGTCGGCCCAAATCTTCTCCAGCACCTTCGGGTCGTGGCCGTTCTTCTGTCCCCCAGCGATGAACTTCGGCTTCATGTGGTCCAGCTTGTCACGCAACTTCTTACCCATGGCCTTACGCAGGGCGTCGCTCTCGCCTCGGGTGAAGTCCGCCAGCAGGCGCGAGAGGAGCATCACCTGCTCCTGATAGACGGTGATGCCGTAGGTGTCCTTCAGGTACTTCTCCATGATGGGGATGTCGTACTCGATGGGCTTGCGGCCTTGCTTACGGTCGATGAATTCGGGGATGTAGTCCATAGGTCCCGGTCGGTAGAGGGCGTTCATGGCGATGAGGTCCTCGAAGGTGGATGGCTGCAGTTCGCGCAGATACTTCTGCATGCCGGTGGACTCGAACTGGAACGTGCCGATGGTGCGGCCTTCGCAATAGAGTTTATAGGTATTGGGGTCGTTGATGTCGATGTTGTCGATGTCGAGGTCGATGCCCAGGCTGACCCGGATGTTCTCGATGGCCTCCTTGATGATGGAGAGTGTCTTCAGTCCCAAGAAGTCCATCTTGATAAGTCCTGTCTCCTCGATGACCGAACCCTCGTACTGTGTCACCAGCAGCTTCTCGCCCGTCTCCTTGTCGTCGGCGGTGCTGACAGGCACCCAGTCGGTGATGTCGTCGCGGCAGATGATGGTTCCGCAGGCGTGCACTCCCGTGCCGCGGATGTTACCCTCGAGCATCTTGGCGTACTTGATGGTGTTGCGCAGCGTCTCGTCGCTCGATGCCTCGGCGGCCTGCAGCTCTGGCACGTAGTCGATGGCGTTCTGCAGGTTGAGTTTCTTATCGGGAATCTTGTCCGGGATGAGTTTACACAGGCGGTCCGACTCCGAGAGGGGCAGCTTCTGCACCCGAGCCACGTCCTTGATGGCCATCTTGGTGGCCATGGTGCCGTAGGTGATGATGTGGGCCACCTTCTCCTTACCATATTTTTCTGTTACCCAGCGCAGCACTTCGCCACGTCCATCGTCATCGAAGTCCACATCGATATCCGGCAGTGAGATACGGTCGGGGTTGAGGAAACGCTCGAACAGCAGGTCGTAGGCGATGGGGTCAATCTTGGTGATGCCCAGGCAGTAGGCCACGGCCGAACCTGCGGCCGATCCACGGCCTGGTCCCACGGAGACGCCCAACTGGTTGCGCGCGGCGTTGATGAAGTCCTGCACGATGAGAAAGTATCCGGGGAAACCCATGGTCTTCATGATGTGGAGCTCGAACTTCAACCGCTCCTTCACCTCGTCGGTGAGCTTGTCTTTGTACATCTTCTCGGCACCGTCCATAGCCAGCTTGCGCAGGTAGTCCGCCTCCAGCTTGATGCGGTAGAGCTTGTCGTAGCCGCCCAACTTCTTTATCTTCGCCTTGGCGGCCTCCTCGTCCATCACCACGTTGCCGTTCTCGTCGCGGGTGAACTCGTTGAAGAGGTCCTCCTCGGTGTATTTCTGACGATACTCCGCCTCGGTGCCGAACTCCTCGGGGATGGCGAAGGTAGGCATGATAGGGTCGTGGTTGATGGAGTAGATCTCCACTTGGTTGCAGATGTCCACGGTGTTGCTCAGCGCCTCGGGCACGTAGCTGAAGATGGCGTTCATCTCCTCCTTCGTCTTGAACCACTCCTGCTTGGAGTAGAGCATACGTTTGGGGTCGTCGAGGTCCTTCTGTGTGCCCACGCAGATGAGACGGTCGTGCGCCTCGGCGTCCTCTTCGTTCACGAAGTGCACGTCGTTGGTGCACACCAGTTTAATGTTGTATTTCTTGCTGTACTCTATGAGCTTCTCGTTCACCTTCAGTTGCATGGGGTAAGCCTCGTGGTTGGCGCGCGGCACGGTGGCCTTGTGGAGTTGCAGCTCCAGGTAGTAGTCGTCGCCGAACACCCGCTTGTACCACTGGATGGCCTCCTCGGCCCTGTCCCACTGCTCGTTGGTGATGCACTTGGGAACCTCGCCTCCCAAGCAGGCGGAGCAGACAATCAGTCCCTCGCGGTACTTCTCCAGTTCCACGCGGTCCGTACGCGGACGCATGCTGAAGCCCTCGGTCCATGCCTTCGACACCAATTTAATAAGGTTGTGGTAACCCTTCTCGTTCTTGGCGAGCACCACCAAGTGGTAACCGCTCTTGTCGCTCTTCTCATCCTTATTAAATAGGCGTCGACGCGCCACGTACATCTCGCAACCGATGATGGGCTTGAAGATTTTCTGTTGCGCCTGTTCCAGCTGTCCCTTCAGTTCGGCCAACTGCGTGGCGGTCTCCTCGGTGTCTTCGGTAGCGCCTTCCAGTGCGGCAATCTGCTTCTTCAGCGCCTTTATCTCGTCCTGCACCTTGCTGTTCTTCTTGATGACGTAGTTGGTGAACTCCTTGATGCCGAACATGTTGCCGTGGTCGGTCACTGCCATCCCCCGCATACCATTGGCTATGGCCTTGTCGACCAGTCGTGGAATGGAGGCCTGTCCATCGAGGAGTGAATACTGAGTGTGGACGTGTAGGTGGACGAAATCTTGCATATATAATAATGAGTTTAGAGTTTTACGAATTTTAGCCGCTAAAGGTACGGCAGTTTTGCCGAATGACCAAGACGTTTGGCTAAAACTTATCAACGGCCCTCTCAAGTGTGTGAGTGTCAGCGCCTACGACTGCCTACCCAGAAGACGAGGCATGGTAGCCCTTGTGCACAAATACAATATAATCGTCACCATTTAGACGATTTCTATATAAAATTCCTTGGTGGATTCCTCAATTAGACTTACTTTTGCCCGATAATATTACTCCAACGGAAAAATGAACCGACTAAAGAAGCTCAAAAAAATAAGAATACACCGGGAGGGGACGCACACATTGACGCTGAGTCTCATCTTGTTGGTGTTGGTCAACACCGCTATATACTTCTCTTTCGAAAGCAAGATACCTTTCATCATCATAGCCGCCCTCAGTTTAATCACGTTCCTGACGATGGTAAACTTCTTCCGTTGTCCCATCCGCTATTTCGACGGTGACTCCGAGAAGACCGTGGTGGCACCGGCTGACGGAACCATCGTGGTAGCCGAGGTGGTGGACGAGAACGAGTATTTCCACGACAAACGCATCATGATCTCCATCTTCATGAGTCTGGTGAACGTCCACGCCAACTGGTATCCCGTGGAGGGTACGGTCAAGAGCGTGTCGCATCAGAACGGCAACTTCCACAAGGCCTACCTGCCCAAGGCAAGTACCGAGAACGAGCGTTCCATGGTCATCATTGAGACCCCCGACGGTCGTGAGGTGATGGCTCGTCAGATAGCCGGAGCGATGGCACGACGCATTGTCACCTACGCCGAGCCGGGCGAGCCCTGTTACCTCGACGAGCATATGGGATTCATCAAATTCGGCTCGCGCGTGGATGTCTATCTGCCGCTCGACTCAGAGATTTGCGTGAAGCTCGACCAAAAGACCGTAGGCAACGAGACCGTCATTGCCAAACTTAAGTAAATACTTTTCTAGACTATGGCAAACTGTATCACCCGTCATATCCCCAACACAGCCACCTGCTGCAACCTCTTTTCCGGTTGTGTGGCTTGCGTGATGGCTTTCGAGGCCAACTATCGCATGGCGGTACTTTTCATCATCATCGGTGCGGTGTTCGATTTCTTCGACGGCATGTTGGCACGTCTGCTGAAGGTTTCCGGCCCCATGGGTAAGGAGCTCGACTCGCTGGCGGACGATGTGACCTTTGGTCTGGCTCCCGCCCTGATAGCCTTCTCGCTGTTCCACGAAGTGACCTATCCCGCTTGGCTACAACCTGTGGCCGGGTTGGTACCCTATACAGCCTTCCTCATCGCGGTCTTTTCCGTGTTGCGCTTGGCCAAGTTCAATATCGACGCGCGTCAGTCGTCGTCGTTCATCGGGATGCCTACCCCTGCCAACGCTCTCTTCTGGGGCTCGTTGGTTATCGGTGCGCACGACTTCCTCGTCTCCGACACGTTCAATGCCGTGTGGCTCTTCTTGTTGGTTTGCCTCACCTCGTGGCTGTTGGTAGCCGAGATTCCGATGTTCTCGTTGAAGTTCAAGAATCTCTCGTGGGCTGACAACAAGGTGAAGTACATCTTCTTGCTTGTCTGCATCCCGTTGCTGATATTCTTAGGGGTAAGTGGCCTGGCAGCCGTCATCGTATGGTACGTGTTGCTGTCCGCCCTCACTCAAAGGACCAAATAAGGTTCTGCTGGGTTTCGTAATTTTAAAAGGAAAAAACATTAAGTTATGCATGCATTAGGCTGTCTCATCTTCCTGTTCATTATCGGGTTCGTCCTCATCATCGCCTTGGTGAGGGGTGTGCTATCGTTTCTCTTCGGCGGATTCTCCCGTCGTGGTGGTGACAACTACAATCGGCGTCGAACCAAATCCCGCACCGATAGCACCGATCACGACGGTAACAACACCGATTACTACAAGCGTTACGATTACGATGGTTGCACTGTTTACATCCATCACGACGCGGAGCCTACGACTCATTTCCATTATTCGACCCAGTCCGACTCCCAGTCCCACTCTCAATCTAATTCCCAATCAGGTTCCGAGCCCAACTCATGGAGCTACGTCAAACAATCCAAAGGCAAGTCCGATGACAATAATAAAGTCATTGGTGAGGACGAAGGCGAGTATGTGGACTATGAGGAGGTGAAGTAAATCGAATCAATCCCAAGTTTAGAGGTAGGCCAATTCTCAGTTTAGAGGTCTCTTTATATAAAATATTACCCTAGGGTAAGTTACCTTAGGGTAATATTTTTGTGGGTTATCGCTCGGTGGCGTGGGGGATGGTTCCTCCCCCTTCCGGATTATTTGCTGGCAAGCCGCTTGATGAGGCGATAAATCTCGCCAATCCACAGCACGAGGCTGGTGGAGGCTAGGATTATCAGCCACGTCTGCCAGTCGAGTGGGGTGGTGCGGAACACCTCGCCACCGAACTCCACGATGACGAACTGACCGACGAGAATCACCAGGGCAACGCCCGGCAACACGTAGTTGTGGGCGAAACCTGTGAGGGCGGAGTGGGAGGTTCCCAACACACGCGCGTTGAACAGGTTCCAGAACTGCATCATCACGAACACCGTGAAGAAGATGGTCAGTCCGTGCACATCCAAATGGTCGGTGTAAGCCAAGTATCCATAGAGGGCCACCAGCACGGCGATGAACGCCACGCCGCAGCCGATGATGGTGCGGTACATCGATGGGGTGATGATGAAATCCGTGCTCTTGCGTGGCTTGTCGCGCATCACTTCCTGGCTGGGCGGGATGGAGGCGATGGCCATGGCGGCAAAGGTATCCATTATCAGGTTCACCCACAGCATCTGGGTGACGGTGAGCGGAATGGCCGTGCCCAGGAAGCTGCCTATCAGCACCGTGAACATGGCTATCAGGTTGATGGTGAGCTGGAACACGATGAAGCGCTGGATGTTGCGATAGAGCGACCGTCCCCACATCACTGCCGTGCCGATGCTGCGGAACGAGTCGTCGAGCAAGGTGATGTCGCTGGCCTCCTTGGCCACAGAGGTGCCGTCGCCCATGCTCAGTCCCACCTGTGCGTGGTTCAGCGCCGGGGCGTCGTTGGTGCCGTCGCCTGTCACTGCCACCACGGCTCCGTGTTTCTGCAGCAGCTGCACCAGTCGTTGCTTGTCCATAGGCCGTGCGCGCGACATGATCTTCAGGTCCATCACACGGTCGTAGGCCTCCTCGTCGCTCAGCGCGGCAAAGTCCACACCGGTGATGCGGTTGCGTTCCGTGTCCTCGGGTTTCCACAAGCCAATCTGTCGGGCTATCTCTGTGGCGGTGCCCGGAGTGTCGCCTGTGACAATCTTCACCTGTATGCCGGCGTCCTGGCACTGTGCCACTGCTGCGGGCACGTCGGGGCGTACAGGGTCGGATATGGCGGCCACGCCCAGGAAGATGAAGTCGTTGTCGCCGGTGTGCGGTGTCACCTCGTTGGCGGTCGATTCGTCCACTATCTTATAGGCAAAGCCCAGGGTACGCATGGCCATGTTCTGGTAAGTGAGCAGTTGCTTCTCTATGTCGGCTTGCAGTGTGGCTATGGGCGATGTGCCTTGCGGTACGGTCACGCTGGCGCACTTCTTCATCACTATTTCGGGCGCACCCTTCAGGTAGACCACCTTCTTGCCGTCCAGGCGCGAGCGCACCAGTGTGGCCATGAACTTCCGTTCCGTGGAGAAGGGCAGCTGGTCCAGTGCGGGCGCCTCGTTGCGGATGGCCAGATAGTTCTGCTGGCGGCTGTTCATCCACAGCAGCAAGGCGATCTCCGTGGGGTTGCCCACGCCTTTGGTCTCCTCACCCTCGGCATTGCTCAGGTAGGCTGTGGAGTTTGTGGCGATGCTCTCCGCTATGCGGTCGGTCAGCTGTGGGTCCATGGTGCCGTCGGCCTGCTGTCCGTAGAATTTCATCTCGTGCACCTGCATGCGGTTCTGCGTCAGTGTGCCTGTCTTGTCCGTGCAGATGACGGTGACGGCGCCCATCGTCTCGCAGGCGTGCATCTTGCGCACCAGGTTGTTGGTGGCGAGCATGCGGCGCATGTTCAGTGCCAAGCTCAGCGTGACGCTCATCGGCAGTCCTTCGGGCACGGTGACCACCACCAGTGTGACGGCCAGCATGAAGTATTTCAGCACTATCTGCGTCACTTGCATGTATTGGTGCCAGCCCGTGAGGTCGTTGGTCTGCAGGTAGATGTAGAGCTCGCGTGAGACGAAACCCACGAAGGTGAGCCCTGCCACGATGAAGCCTATCTTGCCTATCAGGTTTGCCAGGCGTGTCAGCTGTATGTTCAGCGGAGTCTCCTCTTCGGTCTTCTCCGTTGCTTGCCGTGCCACCTTGCCAATCTCGGTAGCGTCGCCCACCAGCTTCACCTCCATGATGCCGTGGCCGTCGACAACGGTGGTTCCGCGCATCACGTGGTTCGTTGGGTAGGTGGCCTCCTTGTCGAACAGACTCTCGTCGGTGGTCTTCTCCACCATGGGCTCTCCTGTGAGCGACGACTCGTTAATCTGCATCGACACCGCCTCCAGCAACACGCCGTCGGCGGGAATCTCCTCGCCGTTCTCCAACATCACGATGTCGCCCACAACCACCTCTTTGCGCGGAATCTCACGCACAGAGCCGTCGCGGATTACCCGCACGGGTGTCTCCTCGTTGGAGGCATTCAGCAGGTCGAATTTCTTGCCGGCGTCGTACTCGAAGTAGAAGCCGATGCCTGTGGCCATGAAGATGGCGAAGATGATGCCTATCGTCTCGGCATACTCGTTCTCGATGATGGAGATGACGAGCGAGAGGAAGGCTGCGAAGAGCAGAATCTTGATGATGGGGTCCTTGAACTTTTCGAGGTAGAGTTTCCACACCGGCTCCTTCTTGGGCGGTGTGAGCAGGTTGGAGCCGTGTTGCTCACGGCTCTCGCTGACTTGTTGTTCGTTTAATCCTTGGTACTTGAAGTCCTGTGTCGACATAAAATGTTATTCTAAATGTTCTCTATTTAATAGTTTCCAGTTTCTCTTGTCTGTCTTCGACGTTCCGAAGAACCTTTACCGACGTTTCCCTATACCTATTTATATATAGTACTTTGGTTCGTTTCCACGTTCTGTCGTTTTATTTCTAGTGTTCGAAGGTTCGTTTTCAGCCTTCCCTACACCTTATTTATATATATACATCCCGCGGCGGTCTCCTCAGCAGCCCATCGTCTCGCGATAGAAGTCGAGCATCTCGAAGATTTCCTCGCGTGTGGCGGTCTGGTTGATGCGGATGTCGCCTATCTCGCCCAGGAGGGTGAAGTTGATGATGCCGGACTCGTTCTTCTTGTCGTGCGTCATGAACTCGTGGAGGCGGTCGTACTGTTTACAGTCGAAGAAGAACGTGCCGTAGTTGTCCTTGATGAACTGCACCGTCTGCCGAAGCTTGTCCTTGGGGAATCCCGTCTTCACGCACGAGAAGTAGAGCTCGCACACCAGTCCCCACGCCACGGCGTAGCCATGTAGCCGCGGATGTCCCTGCTCCAGCGCGAGGCTCTCGAAGGCGTGGCCTACGGTATGGCCCAGGTTCAGTGCCTTGCGGATGCCTTTCTCGCGCGGGTCTTGCTCCACGATGCGCTCCTTTATCCGCACCGACTGTCCTATCATGCGCTGCAGGGCGGTGTAGTCCGGCCGTGCGAGGTCGAAGTTTACCAGCTCAGCCCAATGCTCCACGGTGCTGATGAGGCCGTGCTTCAGCATCTCGGCGTAGCCCGAGCAGAGGTTCTCGCGGTCCAGCGATCGGAGGAACTCCGCGTCGATGATGACACTGTCGGCCGGCGCGAAGGCTCCTACCTCGTTCTTCAGACCGTCGAAGTTGATGCCCGTCTTGCCGCCCACGGCAGCGTCCACCATAGCCAGCAGCGTGGTGGGTATGTTGATGAAAGGAATGCCCCGCTTGAAGGTGGCGGCCGCGAAGCCGCCCAAGTCCGTCACCATGCCGCCGCCCAGGTTGATGAGCAGCGAGTGGCGTGTGGCCCCGTGTTCGCTCAGCTCTCTCCATACGCTGGCCAAGGTGTCGATGGTCTTGCAGACGTCGCCCGCGCCGATGACGATGGTGCGGGCGCCCTTTAGTGCATCGTAGCTAGCCACCAGAGGGAGGCAGAGTTGCCGCGTGTGTTCGTCCGTCAGCACAAACACCTTGTCGAACTCCACCCGACGCATAGCCGCGCCGAGGCTTTGCTCCAGTCTTTCCGAAAGGATGATCTCCTGTTTCTCCATAATTCGTCAGTTTGAGCGCAAAGGTATAACAAATAATCCAAATCATGCCTCCGGCTTACATCATATTAACTACCTGTGCCCTGAAAACCCTTTCGCCCGTCACCTCGCTTCTCTTCGTCGCAATTCCTCATTCGTCTATAAGATTCTCCAGTTTATCGATTTTTAGCCTTTTTAGACAACTCTTCATTTAAACTATCCTCCCCTCCCTTGGTCAAAAAAGCGTTGAAACCATAACTCTTACCAAAAAAGACATGAAAAAAGTAGTTTTGTCTCTGTTGATGACCTTTGTCGGTCTGGCTTCGCTGCAGGCGCAGTCGGGAAAGGTCACGGTGTCCGGCACTGTGTGGGACGCCGAAGAGAACAGCCCTATTGAACAGGCTACCGTGCAGATACTGTCCATGCCGGACAGTGCCTACGTCAACGGTCACGTCAGCCTGAAGGGAGGCCGGTTCACCCTGCCTGCCGTCAAACCCGGCAAATACCTGCTCAAAGTTTCCTACGTGGGATACACCTCGCAATGGAAAGACCTGAAGCTGACGGCTTCCAAACCGACCGTCAACGTGGGCCGCATCTCGCTCTACAACGACGGCATCGTGATGAAAGAGGCCGTGGTGACGGCCGAGGCTCCGCAGGTGCAGGTGGTGGAAGACACCTTAGTATATAACAGCTCGGCCTATCGCGTACCCGCAGGCTCCGCACTGGAGGAGCTGGTGAAGAAGCTCCCTGGCGCTGAGGTGGACTCCGAAGGCAACATCACCGTCAACGGAAAGTCAATCAGTAAGATATTGGTCGACGGAAAGGAATTCTTCGGCAACAAGAAAGAGATGGCCATGAAGAACCTGCCCGTGGAGATGGTGGACAAGCTGAAGGCCTACGACAAGAAGTCCGACCTGGCGCGCATCACCGGCATCGACGATGGCGAGGAGGAAACCGTGCTCGACCTCACCGTGAAGAAAGGCATGAAACAAGGTTGGTTTGGCAACGCCGACTTGGCTGGTGGCACCGAGGACCGCTACTCGGGCAGGTTGATGGTGAACCGATTCACCGACACCCAGCAGGCAACCGTCATGGGCTCCATGAACAACACTGGCGAGGCAGGCTTCGGTCGACGTGGCGGTGGCTTCGGCGGCAACAACGGACTCACCACCAAGAAAGAGGCCGGATTCAACTTCGCACTCACCACAAGCAAGCTGGAGTTCGGCGGTAACCTGAGCTACGACTATAACTACAACGACCGCCGCAACAAGACGGCGTCGGAGACCTTCCTCGAGACAGGCAACTCATTCAGCAACTCGCTGGGCGTGAACCTCTCGCGCAAGACCAACTTCCGCGGCGACTTCCGCCTGGAGTGGAAACCGGATACCATGACCAACATCATCTTCCGTCCGAGCTTCACCATCGGCGACAGTTGGAGCGGCAGCGATTCCAAGTCGGCCACCTTCAATGCCGACCCCTACACGGACGGTGTGACAGACCCCATCAACCAGCTGGACGATGCGGCGCTCTCCTCCATACGCGTGAACTCGCAGACCAACCAGTCCGTGAGCGACGGCAAGTCGCAGTCCTTCAACGGCGAGCTGCAACTTAACCGCAAGCTCAGCAGCACTGGCCGCAACGTCACCCTGCGCGGAACGGCAGGCTACACCAACAACGAGAACGAGCAAATCTCCCAGTCGCGCATCGACTACTACATGCTGGGCGATTCGGTGAAGTATACCAACCGCTTCGTCACCACCCCTACGAAGAACTACAACTACTCGGCACAGGTGACCTACAGCGAACCCCTGTGGCGCGCTACCTTCCTGCAGCTGAGCTATAAGTACAACTACAAATACTCCAAGAGCGACCGCTCCACCTACGACATCGGCGACTTCACGTTCCCCACGCTGCCTACCGGCTACGACGACCCTGCCAACTACAACGCCGACCAGAGCAAGTTCGCCGAGTATAAGAACTACATCCACGAGATTTCCGCCAGCTTGCGCTTCATCCGCGAGAAGTATCAGCTCAACCTCGGCGTCACCTTGATGCCGCAGACCTCCAAGATGAGCTACATCAAGGGTAAGGTGGACACCATCGTCACCCGCTCGGTGACCAACTTCACCCCTACGGTGCGCTTCCGCTACCGCTTCGACAAGCAGACACGCCTGCGCATCACCTACCGCGGATCCACCAGCCAGCCCTCCATGTCCGACCTGTTGGATGTGACCGACGACTCCAACCCGCTGAACATCTCCCGTGGTAACCCCGGACTGAAGCCCTCGTTCAGCAACAACTTGGGCGTGGAGTTCAACACCTACAACCAGGACCGTCAGCAAGGCATCAACCTCAACCTGCGGTTCTCCAACACACTCAACAGCATCAGCAACAAGGTGACCTACGACAGCAACACCGGTGGACGCATCACCCAGCCCGAGAACATCAACGGCAACTGGAACACCAACATGTTCTTCGCCTTCTCGTCCGCCCTGCCGCGCAACAAGAAGTTCTCCTACAACTCCTTCACCATGGCCAGCTACAACAACATGGTGGGATTCCTCAGCCAAAACAACGCCGACGCGCTGAAGAACACCACGCGCAACATGACGCTCAGTGAGCGACTCAGCGGAGGTTACCGCAACGACTGGTTCGACTTCAACATCAACGGCTCCATCAGTCACAGCCGTGTGCGCAGCTCCCTGCAGAAGAGCAGCAACATGAACACCTACGACTTCTCCTACGGAGCCGAGTCGAACATCCAGTTCCCGTGGAACATGACCCTCTCCACGAGCATCTCCAACAGCTGCCGCCGTGGATATAGCTCGGCGGACATGAACCGCGACGAGCTCGTGTGGAACGCCCAGCTGTCGCAGAGCTTCCTGAAGGGCAACGCTGCCACCCTTTCGCTGCAGGTGTTCGACATCCTTCACAACCAGAGCAACATCAGCCGCAGCATCACCGCTTCGCAGCGCCGCGACACGGAGTACAACAGCATCAACAGCTACTGCATGCTCCACTTCATCTATCGCCTGAACATCTTCGGCAGCAAGGAAGCCCGCAGACACATGCGTGAGATGCGCGGCCATGGCGGCGACTTCGGCGGTCCCGGCGGCGGTCCCGGCGGTTTCGGCGGACCTCCTCCCGGCGGCTTCGGTGGCGGTCCCGGCGGCCGTGGCCCCATGTAATCCCCTGCGGATTTGTCCGGCACAAATTCCTGATGGAGCGTCACTCTTAAACAGTGTCTCGCAGATTTCATCGCAAAAGAGTTCTGCCGGCGCAAAGATATTAGTCCAACAGAAAGAGCCTTATCGTCAACTGAGTACGGTAAGGCTTTTTTGACTGCAGAGAGCATGACCAAAAGACGTACGACTATAGGGCTTGTTCACGTACGTTTACTCGCCCTGATGACGTACGTGATAAGACCTTGTTCACGTACATCCTTAAATCGTCTGTCAGTCAGGGTGTTGACGATGAATCTTCCTAGTTTACTTCACGCCCGTAGCGTTGCCTTACTGAAACACTTCACTCGTCCTCAATTCCTCTGCTGGTATTCCTATATTATATAGTAGTCACTCCAATTTCGGATGAGCCATAAAAATTCGGAAATAGCCAAAGCCTTTTAAATGAAAGAACCGTGAGCTAAAAGGTGAAAAGGGGAAAAAACTTGCACGTGGAAAGGAAGTACATTACTTTTGCATATTGGAGAGGGTTGGCTTGATATAGGATGGCCTTCCCCAATGAAAATATATACCCTTATGCAAGAGAATCCAAAAGTATCGGTCATAATGCCGGTTTATAACACGGCTCAGTTCCTTCGCGAAGCGATGGAAAGTTTGATGAAACAATCATTGCGCGAAATCGAAATCATTGCGGTGAACGACGGATCCACGGACGAGAGTGGTGAGATACTGAAATCATTGGCTGAAACAGATTCCCGCATTACAGTCCTTGAACAGACTAACCAAGGACAATCGTCTGCTCGGAATGCTGGACTTTCTTTAGCGAAAGGTGATTACATCTATTTTATGGATAGCGACGATGTGTTGGATTTGCAGACTCTTGAAATCTGTTGGCAGACTGCAGAAGATAATCATCTAGACTTTGTTTTCTTCGATGCGGAGGTGATGGTCTCCGGCACGTACGCCTCCAAACAAGAATATTGCCGCAAAGGGCTGCTAGATGAAAAGAAGGTTTGGATTGGAACCGAACTTTTGGATTATGAGATAGACCATTTCCTCTATCGTACCCCCGTATGGCTCTACTTCGTCCGGTGTTCGTATCTGA
>CAYZVH010000008.1:0-1349 GCA_964481755.1 uncultured Bacteroides sp.
AAAAGGAAATCGCCCTTCGCTCTCGTCATACCCTCTTCATCGTACATCGCGTCTCGGAGTTTAGCGATTTCTTCTCTGGAGAGATTGCCGTCAGCAAAAAGCTCTTTTCTAAGTTCACTCAGGTTGCTCATCTCATTTTTATTTACGTGGCATTAATATGATAAAATCCTATCCACACCCTGTTTAGCATACTACGTTTACTTCAGCCGGTGGAGGAGGCAATTCAACGCCTTCTGTAACGCCCATGGTACGTCCACCCTGCTGAACATTGATGGTTACCCATTGGAAGAACTTCTTGAAGGTGCTGCTATCCATTGTGTCAAGCATAAACACGTTGTCCGTAAGTTTCTTCAATGGTTCTGTTTTTGCCTTGGGCCCGGCAGCACACGCTACGATGTTGGTAAACTGATGAGCATTCACTCGCTGTACCGCTTCTTCGTAAACGCTAAGGTCTGAAGGTTTTCCGTCTGTCAATAGAAACAACAGAGGCATCCAGTCACCCTTTTGTTCACGACTACCCATATTCACTTCTTTATCATAACAATCGCAAAGCATATTGAGAGCCGCACCTGTATGAGTTGGTCCGGAATCAGGACATTCAATTTCAGGCAGCTGCAAGTTATCCAGCTCGGTCAAAGGCAAAAGTTGTTTTACGTCTTTATCGTAAGTAATGATACTGAAGCATGCAGTTTCCAAGGCATACGGATCCTGACGCAGTGAAGCAATCATATCCGAGAGCCCCACTTTCACTGACTCAATCGGTTCTCCTTTCATCGAACCGCTTGTATCTATTAGTATATAAACCGGTAATCTTCTGCTCATTATTTTCTGATTTATGAACAAAGGTTGGGAACGAACCTTTGTAAGACATCACCCAACCTTTGTTCAAGGATGACTTTATACCACAATATTAACCTCAGGAGGGGGAGGTGGAAGTTCGCTCATTGTTGTCGCCTCGGCAGCCGTCTCCTCTACAGACTTACTACTTGTGCTGATTGAAGCCGAAACCCACTTGAAGAAGGCCTTGATAGTAGCACTATCAGCGGTATCAAGCTGAACCACATTCTCTGTAATTTGTTTCAGAGTATTGGTATTTGCACCTTGACCAGCTGCACAGGCCACAACCATGCCGCACTTACGTTTTTTAAACTCCGCCAAGCCCTTAGTGATACTGTCAGTAGGCTCGCCATCCGTCATCAAAAACACCAGCGGCCTCCAATCACCTTTCACTTCAGCAGTAGTCTTTGTAATTTCGCTGTCAATCTTGTTCGACAACAATTCCAAAGCGGCACCTAATGCTGTACAACCACTTGCATCGATACTAGGCTGTTGGAAAGCAGCCAATTCAG
>CAYZVH010000008.1:1359-35365 GCA_964481755.1 uncultured Bacteroides sp.
TCAGTAAGCGGAGAGATCTGCTGAGCTGACGAATTAAATGTTATAATACTGATATACGCCGTCTCAAGAGCGTATGGGTCATTTCTCAGTGTTGAGATAAGCGTCTGAACGCCATTCTTCACCGCCTCGATAGGCTCTCCATACATCGAGCCTGAGGTATCGAGGAGTAGATAAACTGGTAATCTTCTCATAATCTATCACTTTGAATAATTATTTAAAATGCGCCTTACCGTGTTGCGCAAATCATTTCCATCACTAAAAGCATCGCCTATAGCGGCAAACTTCCACTCACCGTTTCTGCGATACAGTTTGCCCATAATCAGAGCATTCTTGCCAGCGAACTGTTCTTCCTTTGCCACGTCGTACTGAGCAAACACTTGGTTTGGCGCCTTGCTTGGCACGCCCTCAAACATACGAATGGCCACATAAGGAATCTGCTGGAAGTCTATGTTCCTTGGACTATAGATATTCAAAAAGAAGAATATCTGAGAGATACGGGGATTGACCTTTGTCAGATCAACAGTTACAATCTCGTTGTCCAAGCCATCATCACCGCCTTTGTCTCCTTCTGTGTCATCTGGAGTGTGATACATAGATCTATCCGCAGACCAGTCCTTTCCTACAGGAAGGCCAACGGACTGAAAGAATTCATTCTTATACAATGGAGAGTAGAGCGTATCAACAAGTTGCCCATTGTCATCTGTCATCACGCAACTCAAATCGACATCAACGTCCAGTTCTTCCTTCTTAGTGCCGAAGCCAAGGAATCCAGACTTTTCAACGACGATTACGCCCCAGTTACAACCAACACAAAAGTTGGTCAGTTTTGCACCCGTCTCCTTTTCGAGATTGATGCGTTGTCCTTTTTCTAATCGTATAGCCATAATGTTTTATTATTTAGTCTTTACTACCGGGTGAATAATTAAATCCCCACCCATAAGTCTTGTCACAGTCGCTATGTCCGTCGTGGAATGTGACCAGTTTCTTCACGGTAATGGAATCGTCCGTACCGAAATCGAGTTGGGCTATCGCACAAAAGCGCTTGTTACTGCTCTGCTGTCCCATTTCCACGATGACATCGTCACTGCCAGGGACCTTCACTTTAACTACAGCATTGGTCTCCGACCATTTCGCCACACCTTCATATATAAAGGTATAAACGATGATTCGTTTGATTTGATTCGCCCCATTAGGGTTGACAAGGATAGTCTCACCCGAAGAAGAACCACCACCCCGGTCGTCCCCTTGATGCCAAATGAACGGGGCCTGGTCATAGCAACCTTGACGAGTCGCTTGATGACGATTACCTCCACGGCCATGGGAAAACTGCAGACCATCAATAAGTCTCTTACTCCCGTCCCTCATTTCATAGAAGCATCCAAGATCCAAGTCCACGGCATTGCCAAGCAAACTCTTGAAGAATCCACCTTTGTTCCAATCAAGATCGATAACAATCTCGCCGGTCAGCGGCTTTCCCGTCGGAGCCTTCTCCAAATTGATTCGGTGAGAATCTCCACCTTTCTTTAATATGATTGGCATAACTACATAAATTTAGATGCATATTTGCGACAAATCGGTTCAAGTCCATCCTTGTGAGCTTCGCCAACAGCTTGGAATTTCCACTCGCTACCTCTACGATACAAGCGGCCAAACTCTACACCTTTATCGGTCGAGAAGTCCTCGTCAAGATCATAACGGCAAATCGTTTCGCCCGTGAATGAGTTTTTGATTTGTATGTACGCGTCGCGAACCTGACCGAAATTATATTTCATTCTTGGTGCAAGCTTAGGATCATCCGCATCCGACGAAGACCAATAAATACTTACCGTGAAAAGGATTTCTTTGACGTTAGAAGAGGTCTTTGTCAAGTCCACCTCGATTTCCTCATTTCCTTCACCGGTATCGTCGTCATCATCACCGAGGTCATCAACCGACCCAAGGACACTCTTATCTACCGAACAAGGGCGCATTTCTCCGTTGACTTCTATCTTATTAGGCGAACCATAGAAAACAAAGTCATATTCATTCTCTATTTGGCCGCTATTGCCCAACAAGAATGTAGAAGCGTCTAAGTCGTAGGAAGGGTCTGCATTTGGATTTACCTTCCAACCCATTTCTACTTTTAAACGAGTTAAGCTTGATTCGATCTCAACTCGTTGACCTTTTATCAGATTTATAGCCATAACTTAAGCGTATTTGTCAACAAGAGCCTGAAGGCCACCTTTGTTTCCATTTCCAATCGCTTCGAACTTCCATTCCCCTTTATGTCGATAGAGACGGCCGAATTCTACGGCTGTTTCAATTGAGAAATCCTCGTCAAGATCATAACGGGCAATCTCTGTATTTGTCTTGGCATCGTAGATGCGGATATAAGAGTTGCGAACCTGTCCAAAGTTCTGACGTCGCTCCTCGGCTTTGTATATAGTCGCCGTGAAGATGATTTCCTCAATATTATCGCCGACTTTCGTCAAGTCAACATTGATAGTCTCGTCGTCGCCTCCATCACTGTTTCCACCGGTGAGGTCATCGCCTGTGGACTCAACAGAACCATCTGGAGACTTCTGATTGTTATAGAACACAAAGTACTTATCACTTGGTATTTTACCATTTGCCCCCAACATGAATGCCGACGCATCCAGGTCAAAATCATATCCAGTTCCTTCGTTTGGGTCCCAGCCAAGACCAACTCCTACCAGCGTCAGACTTTTTTCCATGCTGATGCGCTGTCCTTTTTCGAGATTAATCCTATTCATATCAATATACTTTATAATGTTATTAAACCAATATCAATCCAATCAACTAGAACTTCTCTGGCAAGGAGTTCCTTCGATAGAGATAAAAATATACTTCAACTGAGGAATAATGTGTCATACATAAGAACTGCTTCCTAATGTCGTTGACAAGTCGTCGTATACAAAAGACGAGCCATAAAAAAGGACTCTTTAGTGCAATCATAGCATACCACATAAGGTTCCCCACAATCAAAATCTTGCACGCCCTCCTAATGCAGCACAATCGTTTTCCAAACACACGGGCATAAAAAAAGCGTGGAGAACTTACCTGTTGTCTGCTCCACGAATTGAGGCTCTTGCATCGCCTATCAAAGTCGAACAGACAACGTCAGAGCCCACGCCGATATGAAAACCTCACCATGGTGGACCTTTGCAAAGCTATGTGTACCCCAAAAAGGATACACCCATAGCTCACAAGGAACTCCACGGATGGATGTAATCACACCCGGGACATCTACCGTTGCTATGTTCATGACTTTGATACTGATAAGTTGCAAGATTCCAGTTCGTCAAGAACAAAGCGTCAAGTAAACGCCTTTATTATGTCGTGCCCCATCTTCCACCCTTCCTTCTTCATATCCAATCAATGACCGGACCGAAAAAGACTCGGCGCAGGCTGAGGCTTAGTGAACAACATCACCCATTTTCTCCCAAAGGAGACTTGGATTCTGTTATTCGCACCAAAAATACGTACTTTTTCTTAAATCAGAAACTAATCGGCAAATTATTTTTCACAGAAAGAAGAAATGTCTCCGTATTGCAGCCATTAAAGTCGATGCGTCACACGGCGTAGCGCTATATATAATAAGGTATAGGCGTGGCGTAGTTGGAAACTTCCGGGCAGCCATCACGTTCTGCCAACGGCACCTGTCGTGCACGCCAGATAAACGCAGGAGAAAGCCCGACGAGTGAAGTGTTTCAGTAAGCTGGCGCTGCGGACGTGAAGTAAATAAGGAACTGGACTGCGTCAGCGTCCCGAGTGGCCGTACGAATACCTCAAAGACGTGTTGCCGCAGAAGGGCACAGATCATCTATCGAGGGTTTGGTGTCGGCGGACATCACTTCCACGATTCGCTTCTCGAGGTCGGTCAGCTCAGGAGAACCGACGGCTGAACTTTTTCGGTACAAGATGATGGTGAACATCCCTTCGGTCTCATACTCGGGCTTCGTCCAATGGAATTCCAATGGAAAATTGGAAAATTCCAATAGGGAGGTTACCGAGGTGCTCCTTTCGACTTGCAAGGGAGCGCGAGGACTGATGTGTATGAGCACATGAGGGAGTACCTCAAGAATAGGTAACCAGATATTGGCTTGCAGTTTAAAGAAATGATAATATCGGGGGCTTCTTTTGAACGGAACAGAGAAAACCATTACTTTTGCACGGTTTTTCGTGACGAAGGGGATTCTTCGCAGCCGCACGGCCGGGCGTTGATGGATAACGCGACCAGGTGCGATGCGATGGGAGAAAAGGCCCACGGCACGAAGAGGAAACTGAAGAAAGAAGATGGAGAAGTTTTGTTGGAAAGGTCACGCCTCCATGTTGGCGGCGAACATGATGTGGGGACTGATGTCGCCCATCTCGAAGTTCGTCATGCTGGGAGGCATCGTCACACCGTTGGTGGTCACCAACTTGCGTGTGGGTGGAGCTATGGTACTGTTTTGGTTGGCATCGTTTCTGCAGAAGCCGGAGCATGTTCCGTCGAAGGATTTGGTGCGGCTCTTCGTGGCCGCACTGCTAGGCATCGTCTTCAACCAAGGGTGTTTCATCTTTGGCGTGAGCCTCAGCTCGCCGGGCAACGCCTCCATCATCACCACCAGTATGCCGCTGTGGACCATGGTGTTGGCGGCGCTCATTCTGAAGGAGCCCATCACCAGCAAGAAGATTCTCGGCATCGCCGCCGGAGCGGGAGGCGCGCTGCTGCTCATCCTCGGCAGCAAGAGCGGCTCGTCGGCACAGTCCGCCGCCAAGGATACGGCCATCTGGGGCGACCTGTTGGTGCTCACCGCCCAACTGAGCTACGCACTCTACATCGTGCTGTTCAAGAACTTCGTCAACCGCTACTCGCTCATCACCATTATGAAGTGGATGTTCACCTTCGCGTTCATCTGCATACTCCCCTTCTCGGTGCATAATCTGGCGGACACGCAGTGGACACTACTCCCCGCGAAGCAGATTTACGGGTTGGCGTTCATCGTCGTCTGCGCCACGTTCTGCTGCTACATGCTCGTGGTGGTTGGTCAGAAGACGCTCCGCCCCACCGTCGCCGGTATGTACAATTACATCCAGCCCCTGGTGGCGTGCATCGTCGCCGTCTGTTGGGGTATGGACACCTTCAACCTTACCAAGGGCGTGGCAGTGGTCCTCATCTTCAGCGGAGTCTACCTGGTGACAGCCAGCAAGAGCCGCAAAGAGATGATGCAGCACGAGGGACAAAGGGACTGAATCCTCACGACTTGTTTCAGTCCGCGGGAACCCAAATTTGACCCTTCCTCCGTTCCGTCCCGACTTCACAAAGTAGTCAAAAGAGAGGTGCAGAAAGAGAAGTGCAATAACAAAGATATTAAACACTCAATCAGCAAGCGCACTAATCTGAAACAGCTCGGCTTCTCACGTGAATGAGATGCCGAGCTGTTTCTGTGAGATGCCTTCTCATGCATTTGAGCTGCCTTGCGGCGGAAGGCAAATTAGACGAGGAGTCACAAGGAAGCCACGTCATGAAGAGGACATTAAGCAATCCGCGGCAAAGCGCCCAATCACTTGCCAGCGCTTCGTATCTGCAAGCCCTCCACCTGAAGGCCCTCGGGAGTATCCGTGGTGATTGTTAACCGATATTCGCCCCAGCCGTCAGTGACGCTGAAGGGGAGGGTCACTTCCTGGCCGGATGTGACCTTCTTGCTCAGCACCATGGGTTGTTCGCCGGTCAGCTTCGTAAGCTTCACGGTGAGGCTGCGGCCTTCGGGGCCACGGGTGCGGAAGCTGAGGGTATAGTCACCGGTGGTAAACTGCAGCGAGCGGTAGACATTCTGGTTGGCTCCGGTATTCTGGTCGCCGCCGAAGGACAGCAGCGTAGTTCCGTCGTTCAGCACGAAGCCGTGGTCGGTGGGACGGAAGCCTTCGGTCTCGATGCGGGGACTCCAGCGCAAGGTCTTGTCGCAGGGCATGTCCAGGGTGTACTGTTTGAAGAAGTTCCACATGGTCTGCGCCGAGCTGCCGGCTTCGGTGTCGGGGGTGAAGTCTCCATGGCCCATGCCGTCAATCTCGTAGAAGATGACGGGGAATCCGCCCTCGCCTGCCTTGTAGACATTCTTGGTGTACTTTCCTTCCACCACCGTACGCTCCGGCACGGGGTTGGCACCGTTGTGCGCCACCATGTTGTCGATAATATTCGGCACCAGCGAATACTTCACGAAGAAGTCCTGCTTGCCATGGATATGGAGGAAGGGCACGGGTCGTGGGCCGGTGTGATGAAGGTGGAACTCATTGATAGGATAGCCGCTAATGGAGGCATAGGCGGCGAATAGGTGGCTGCAGGTGTTGGCCATCACGTAGGTCATCATGCCGCCGTTGGAGAATCCGCAGCAGTAGATGCGGTTGCGGTCGACGCTGCACCTTGAGCAGACGTCCTCGATCACCTTCTGCAGAAAGTCGGTGTCGAAGTTCTCCTCGCCATAGGAACTCCAGCCAGGGGCTTGCATGCCTCCCAGTCCGGGAAAGGGAGTCATCTTCCCTTGCGGATAGGCCACGATGCAGCCCTCCTTGTCGGCCACATCGGTGCGGAAGGGGCTCTTGTGGATGCACTGTCCGCCGGCTCCGTGGAGCGACAGCACCAAGGGAGCGGGCTCGGTCACATTGTCCGGCACGTAGAGAATGTACTCACGGGTTTCGTCACCAATGGTGATGGTGACTTTCTGGTCAATCTTGGCGGCGTGCAGCAGCAGTGCGCCACACACGGCAAGCGTTGTGAAGAATGTTCTTTTCATCGTCTTATGATATTAGATTACTATTTTCCTTGCCGACGGGACCTTTCCTCTTTTAGCCAGGAAGATCCACCCAGTTCAGAGAGAGAGTCCCATTCAAGCGGAGGACAAATGTAGAGCATTCCACCCGACCTCTTTTTTCCTATCGTTCCAATCTCTTTCCGGTTTGTAACATGACCATGGACTTCGGGAACATATTATAACACATTCCGTACAAGCGCAGGCTTCAATGGGGTGCACTCTCCCAAAGCGAGCAGGCCAGCAGGGTCATTCCAGGCTCGACTCCTGGATGTGCTCGTAGAGGCGGCGGTAGAAGGGGTGACGGGTGAGAGTGGGCACGTCGCCGATGATGATGAGTTTCATGCGTGCACGGGTGATGGCCACGTTCATGCGGCGCAGGTCGCCCAGGAAACCGATATCGCCATAATCGTTGGCACGCACCAGACTGATGAGTACCACGTCGCGCTCCTGCCCTTGGAAGCCGTCGACGGTGTTGATGGTAACGACGCGGCGGTAGGGAGCGAAGAAGGGGATGGAATGGAACCGACGACGCAGGTAGCGCACCTGGGCTTGGTAGGGCGAGATGAGTCCGATGTCGATATGCTCGTCCATCATGCGTTGGCGGCCTATCTTGGTGATGTAGTTCTGTAGGCGCTGCAAGGCGAAGTCCGCCTCGGGCTTGTTCACACGGCCGAAGCTGGTCTCCACAAACTCCTCACGGGTCTCCAGAGAGGAGGTGTCCACCCACTCCATGGGGTTGTCGTAGTCCAGTATGCCCCGATACTTCACCGAGGGGTCGGAGCGGAGCAGTCCATGGTAGAACCACTCGGAGGAGAAGCGCATGATGACGTCGTTCATGCGGTACTGTATGGTGAGCAGACTGACGGCGCGGGGTTTGTTCTGCACGATGCGTTGCATCAAGGTAGTGCCCAGTCCACCTTTCATGGCCTCGGGCGAGGTGACGACGGGCGGCAGCTGACAGTGGTCGCCGGCCAGCACCACACGGTCGGCTTTGCGGATGGCTATCCAGCAGGCGGCCTCCAGGGCTTGGGCAGCCTCGTCGATGAAGAGGGTGCCGAAGTGCTGGCGGAAGAGGATGCGATGTGCGGCGCCGGTGAGGGTGCAGGCCACAACGCGGGCCTGACTGAAGAGCTCAGCCTGGATGCGCATCTCCAACTCGTCGGCCCGGTCGCGCAGGGAACTGATCTTCTGGTGCAGATTATCGAAGCTACCCCGCCGCTTGCTCTCGTAGAGCTGACGGATGGCCTGCCGTATGCTGCGCAACAAGGGATAGTCGGGGTGCGCCTCGAAGCGACGTTCGTAGGTGAAGGAGAGCATGCGGTCAGTCACCCGCACGGGATTGCCGATGCGCAGCACGGGGATGCCGCGCTCCACCAGTTTCTCGGAAATCCAGTCCACCGCCATGTTGCTCTGGGCACAGACCAGCACTTGGCTTTCGCGGTGTAGTGTCTCGTAGATGGCCTCCACCAGGGTGGTTGTCTTGCCCGTTCCAGGAGGGCCGTGCACCACGGCCACATCCTTGGCCCACAGCACCTTGTTGACGGCCTGTTCCTGCGAGGCGTTGAGCCACGGGAAGCGCAACGGTGCGAAGGCGTACTCCGACAGAGGACGCGAGCCGTGGAAGATGTCGCGCAGTTCCGCCAATCGGCCTTTTCCTTCCTCCATGGCGGCCTTCAGCGCGGCGAACATCAGGCGGAAGGTGTTCTCGTCGAACGCCAGCTGCACCCCTACCAGCTCCCAGTTCTGCAGCCGGAGCAGCGTGTCGGCACCGGGGATGATGACCACCATGCGGTTCTCGTCGGCGTAGCTGACGGAGCAGGGCACGTTCAGATACTCCTTCTGACGGCCCTCGCCGTCGGTGGTGAAGAACGTTACCGGACGGCCGTACTCGAAGGAGTGCTCCTCCTCGAGGTGCTCCGTGCGGTAGACCTCCACCACGTATTGGTTGAGGGAGTTGTAGTAGCCCCGCCCGATGGAGAGGGGATACCAGCAGATGCCCCGGCGAATCTTCTTCTCCAGTTCCATAGAGTCCTGCTGCAGCAGGTACTGTTCCTTCTCGTAGTCGTACTCCGTCTGCAGTAGCTGGTACTGCTGTTGGAGAATCAGTATGGGAGATGCGGGCATGTGCTTATTTTATTTTTTTTGCTGATTTTCTGAAATACTGTTATTTACCCGCTTCTCCTGTGGTCTGTTCGCGAAGCATCTCCGCCCTCGACTTACTCTGTGTCACCAGGTAGACGCCGGCGAAGATGAGCACCACAGCCACGCCCTTCATCCATCCGAAGACAGCCAGGCCCATGGCCACGGAAGCCAGTGTGCCGATGATGGGCTGCACGTAGTTGTACATGCTCACCACGGTAGGCCGCAGCACCTTCTGCGCGATGATGAGCAGCAGGAAGGTCATGAAGGTGGCACCCACCACCACGAAGGCCATCTCGCCCCACGTGACGGCGCTCAGCTGTTCGAAGGGCGTGGAGGTGACATCCTTATAAGAGAACGGTATGAAGATGATGGCGGCGTAGGTGAACATCCACTTCATGCAGGTGACGGGCTGGTAGCGGCCCACCACCCCCTTGAAGAAGGTGAGGTACGAGGCGAAGCTCACCTGCGAGATGAAGCAGAGAATGTCGCCCCACACGTTGCCCTTGGCGGTCTCGCCGCCATGGTTGCCCATCACCAGGATGAGCGCGCCGACGGCACCCAAGAACACGCCGCCCACCTTCTTGCCCGTGATGGGCTCGTGCAGATGGATGGCGGCCAACACCATGGTGGCGATAGGCACCATGGTGGAGATGATGGAGGCGTCGATGGGCGAGGTCATGGAGAGGCCGAACATGAAGACTCCCTGGTTGAAGATGATGGCGAACAGAGCGGCGAAGAAGAGCATGAGCATGTCATGCGGCTTCACCTCCTCGCGCTTGAAGAAGAGGGAGGCCAGCCAGAAGCAGATGGCGCCGCCCACCATACGGAACGTGGCCAGCGTCAGTGGCGACACGTACTCACTCATGATGTCCTTACCGATGGGGGACATCAGCCCCCAGGCCGTGCACGTGATGAGCATGCACAAATGGCCCGTATAACTTTTATTCTTCATCTTTCTTTCGGTTGATTCCGGTCGGCAAAGTTACGAAGGTTTTGCCATCCGCCCGAAATAATAACATTCTTTTTATATATAGGTATAAAAAGGGAGCCGGGGATTTGGCACTCTGCGGGGGAAACCCTACCTTTGTAAAAACGATTCACAAACATGGAAGTCATGAAGAAACAGGCTGATTACATCCAACGGATAGAGATAAAGGCGCTGTGGGGACGCAAGGACCGCAGCATCGTGTGGAACCTACGGCCGGACGTGAACATACTGAGCGGCATCAACGGCATAGGCAAGAGCACCATCCTCAACAAGTCGGTGCGATGGCTCAACGCGCAGGTGACAGGGGAGATTGACGGACGCACCAACGACCCCAACGTACGGCTCACCTTCGCCCCTGCGGATGCCAACTGCGTGCGCTACAGCGTGATACGCAGTTTCGACCGCCCGCTCATCAACTCCTCTCTGATGGAGAAGATGGTGGACAAGAACGTGGGCACGGAGCTCGACTGGCAGATTTACCAGCTGCAACGGCTCTACCTGGACTACCAGGTGAACATCGGCAACCGCATCATCGAGCTGCTGCAGAGCGGCGAGCCGGACGCACAACAACGCGCGGCGGAGGTGTCGGCCCCGAAGAAGAAGTTCCAGGACCTAATAGACGACCTCTTCAGCGAGACGGGGAAGAAGATTCTGCGCAAGAGCAACGAGATCGCCTTCGAGCAGGTAGGCGAGACGCTCTACCCCTACCAGCTGTCATCCGGCGAGAAGCAGATGCTGGCCATCCTACTGACAGTGCTGGTGCAGGACAACCAACCATTCACCCTCTTCATGGACGAGCCGGAGGTGTCGCTCCACGTGGAGTGGCAGCAGCGGCTCATCTCGCTCATACGCGACCTCAACCCACGCACTCAAATCGTGCTGACCACCCACTCGCCCGCCGTCATCATGAACGGATGGATGGACGCCGTCACCGAGGTGAGCGACATACTCGTCCCGGTGGAGAAGTAAAGCCTAGACATCTCTTCCTCCCGGATGACAGTCGATGAGTGTCCGTATTTTTCTTAGTCAGAAGTGGGACGGTGAAGCTGAGCGGAAGAGAAGAAGAGGAGCCCCCAAAAGATAGGCGGTACATCTCCCTAGTTAGGAAAAACTATTTTCCCAGTCAAAGAAAAATATTTTCCTAGTTAGAGAAAAATATTTCCCTAGGCGAGAGGCTAAAGCCCCACAAGGCGAAGAGAGGACGAACGACGAGCAGTTTGTAATAAGATTTCTATAGAACGGAATATAACGATGAGCAAACGACTTATAGACAACATAAACTCGCAGTACATGGCCGCGGCCAACCAGCTGCGGCCCAAGCGGGCACAGCGGAAGATTATAGCCTACGTGGAGAGCTACGACGACATCTTCTTCTGGCGCACCCTGCTGAGCGAGTTCGAGAGCGACAAGTACCGCTTTGAGGTGATGCTGCCCTCGCACGACACTCTGGCGAAAGGGAAGAAGAGCGCCTTGATGAACACCCTTGGCGACGCCCTTGGCAAGAGCATGATAGCCTGCGTGGACAGCGACTACGACTACCTGCTGCAGGACACCACGCACACCTCGCGGCGCATCAACCGCAGCCGCTACGTGTTCCAGACCTACACCTACGCCATCGAGAACTATCAGTGCTACGCCGAGAGCCTCCACCAGGTGTGTGTGATGGCCACGCTCAACGACCGCGAGGTGGTGGACCTGGCGGCCTTCATGCGGCTCTACTCGCAGATAGCCTACCCGCTATTCATCTGGTCGGTATGGTTCTACCGCAAGCACCGCTCCAGCCAGTTTTCGCTGCTGGACTACTGCAACGTGGTGAAGCTGGAGAAGTTCAACATAGCCCATCCCGAGGAGTCGCTGGAGAAGATGCGCCACCACGTGGACCGCAAGGTGAAGAGCCTCCGGGCTCAGTACCCCAACGCCGGCCGCGAGATAGACCAGCTGCGTGCGGAGCTCACCCGCCTGGGCGTGACACCGGACACCACCTACCTCTTCATCCAAGGACACCACATACTCAACAATGTGGTGATGAAGATACTCGGCCCCATCTGCGCCCGGCTGCGGCGCGAGCGGGAGGAGGAGATCACCCACCTGGCGGAGCACGACCAGCAGCTGCAGAATGAGCTGACGGCCTACCAGCACAGCCAGGCCTCGCCGGAGTTTATGTTGAAGAAAAATACCGCCTACAAGGAGGCTCCGCTCTACCAACTCATGCGAAGGGACGTGCAAGCCTTCCTTGACTCGCTGGATGGAGAGAAGGACAACGCCCCGAGCCCGAAAGAGAATGTCAACAGCAGGCGAGCCGCCCCCAGTCCTCCGCCCCAATAGTAAGCCGGGCGCTAAGAGAGGAGCGGGCGAAACGGAAATCGGTTCGAGACAAGGCCGTAACATGAAGCGCCGCCTCCCCTGGAAGAGCCCGACTAGGCGTAAAGGCACTCAATCGGGCGTAAAATTGAAGTTTAACCCACAAAAGAGGTCTAGTTATCTGGAGAATTTGTACTTTTGCGTTTAGATTTGGACAAGCATGGACAAACAAGACGATTACAAGTTACTGAACTCGATACAATATCCGGCGGATCTACGGAAGCTGCCGGTGGGGAAACTGCCGGAGGTGTGCAAGGAACTGCGGCTCGACATCATCGACGAGCTGTCGTGCAACCCGGGGCACTTCGCAGCCAGCCTTGGCGTGGTGGAACTAACTGTGGCTCTGCACTATGTCTACAACACACCCTACGACCGCATCGTGTGGGACGTGGGGCACCAAGCCTACGGACACAAGATCCTGACAGGGCGGCGCGAGGCCTTCGCCACCAACCGTAAGTTCAAGGGCATACGACCCTTCCCCTCGCCCGACGAGAGCGAATACGACACCTTCACGTGCGGACACGCCTCCAACTCCATCTCCGCGGCGCTGGGCATGGCTGTGGCCGCCAACAAGCTGGGCGAGACCGACCGCCATGTGGTGGCGGTGATAGGCGACGGCGCCATGAGCGGCGGACTGGCCTTCGAGGGACTCAACAACGTATCCTCCACACCGAACGACCTGCTCATCATACTGAACGACAACAACATGTCCATCGACCGCAGCGTGGGTGGCATGAAACAATATCTGCTCAACCTCAACACGACGAACTGCTACAACCGCATCCGCTACAAAGTGTCGCAGATGCTCTTCAAATGGGGCATCCTCAACGAGGAGCGGCGCAAGAGCATCATCCGCTTCAACAACAGTCTGAAGTCGATGCTGTCGCAGCAGCAGAACATCTTCGAGGGAATGAACATACGCTACTTCGGTCCCATCGACGGACACGACGTGGGCAACCTGGTACGCACCCTGCGCGAGATAAAGAACATGAACGGCCCCAAGCTGCTCCACATACACACCGTGAAAGGCAAAGGATTCGAGCCGGCGGAGAAGTCGGCCACCATCTGGCACGCGCCGGGCAAGTTCGACAAGGAGACAGGCCAGCGCATCGTCACCAACACCGACGGCCTGCCACCGCTCTACCAGGATGTGTTCGGCGAGACCCTGTTGGAGCTGGCCCAACAGAACGACCGCATCGTGGGCGTGACGCCCGCCATGCCTACGGGCTGCTCCATGAACATACTGATGAAAGCCATGCCCGACCGCGCCTTCGACGTGGGCATTGCCGAGGGACACGCCGTCACCTTCTCCGGTGGAATGGCCAAGGAGGGGTTGCAGCCTTTCTGCAACATCTACTCCTCGTTCATGCAACGGGCCTACGACAACGTGATACACGACGTGGCCATCCAACGGCTGCCCGTGGTGCTCTGTCTGGACCGCGCCGGACTGGTGGGCGAGGACGGACCTACCCACCACGGAGCCTTCGACCTGGCCTGTCTGCTGCCGGTGCCTCACCTTACCATCGCCTCGCCCTACGACGAGCGCGAGCTGCGCCGACTGATGTACACCGCGCAGCTGCCGGACAAAGGCCCCTTCGTGATACGTTACCCCAAAGGCCGCGGCACCTTGGAGGACTGGCGCTGTCCGCTCGAAGAGATAGAGGTGGGCAAAGGCCGTCGTCTGAAAGATGGCACCGACCTGGCCATACTATCCTTAGGCCCCATCGGCCACGCGGCAGAGGAGGCCATCCGTCAGCTGGAGGCGGAGGGGATGAGCGTGGCACACTACGACCTGCGCTTCGCCAAGCCACTGGACGAGGAGCTACTGCACGAGGTGGGCCGACAGTTCCACCACGTCATCACCCTAGAGGACGGAGTGAAGCAGGGCGGCGTGGGATGCGCTGTGATGGAGTTTATGAACGACCACGGATACTACCCCCGCATGCGACGCATCGGCCTGCCGGACGAGTTTGTGGAGCACGGTAGTCTGAAGGAACTCCACCACCTGTGCGGCATGGACGCCGAGGGCATTGTGGCGGTAGCCAAGGAACTGTGCCAAGGCGACAACAACTAACAAAAGAAGGAGAAAAGAGATGAAGATAATCATAGCCGGAGCAGGTTCAGTAGGTACGCACCTCGCCAAGCTCTTGTCCGGAGAGCGACAAGACATCGTGCTGATGGACAAGGACGAGGAGCGGCTGAGCAACCTCGACACCAATTTCGACTTGATGACGGTGAACCTGTCGTCCACCTCCATAGCCGGGCTGAAAGAGGCCGGTGTGGCAGGGGCGGACCTATTCATAGCCGTCACCCCCGACGAGAGCCGCAACATGACCTCGTGCATGCTGGCAAGCAACCTGGGGGCGAAGAAGACGGTGGCGCGCATCGACAACTACGAGTACCTGTCGCCCAAGTACCAGGAGTTTTTCCAGAAGCTTGGCGTGGACTCCATGGTCTACCCGGAGATGTTGGCGGCCAAGGAGATAGTGGACGCCATCAAGATGAGCTGGATACGCCAATGGTGGGAGGTACACGGTGGCGAGCTGGTGCTGCTGGGCGTGAAGCTGCGCACCACGGCGGAGATACTGGACATTCCCCTCTGTAAGCTAGGCGGTCCCAACACGCCCTACCACGTGGTGGCCATCAAGCGTGGCAACGAGACCATCATTCCCCGAGGCGACGACTGCATACGCAACCTGGACATGGTCTACTTCATGACCACCAAGAAACATATCCCCTACATCCGGCAGATAGCCGGCAAGGAGTCGTACAAGGACGTGCGCAACGTGATGATCATGGGCGGTAGCCGCATCGCCGTGCGCACGGCACAGTTCGCGCCGGACTACATGCAGGTGAAAATCATCGAGAACGACCTCAACCGCTGCCACGAGCTGACAGAGCTGCTGAGCAACAAGACGATGATCATCAACGGCGACGGACGCGACATGGACCTGCTGAGGGACGAGGGCATCAAGGACACCGAGGCCTTCGTGGCCCTGACGGAGAACTCCGAGACCAACATTCTGGCCTGCCTGGCAGCCAAACGCCTGGGCGTGAGCAAGACGGTGGCGGAGATTGAGAACCTCGACTACATCGGTATGGCCGAGAGCATGGACATCGGCACCATCATGAACAAGAAGGCGATAGCCGCCAGCCACATCTACCAGATGCTACTGGATGCCGACGTGGCCAACGTGAAGTGCCTCACCGTGGCCAATGCCGACGTGGCGGAGTTCACCGTGAAGGAAGGGGCCTACATCACCAAACACCCCGTGAAGGACATCGGACTGCCACGGGGCGTGAACATCGGCGGCATGATACGCAACGGCGTGGGGTCGCTGGTGACCGGTAACACTCAGATTCAGGCGGGCGACCACGTGGTGGTGTTCTGCCTGGGCATGATGATAAAGAAGATAGAGAAATACTTCAACTGATGATTAACGCCAAGATTATATGTAAGATCATCGGAATCCTGCTCTTCCTGGAGGCCGGACTGTTGCTGCTCTGCGCCGCCTTCCCCCTCTACTATGGCGAGGACGACCTGATGGGATTTCTCTATGCCGTGGGCATCACTGCCTTGGCGGGCACGGTGCTCTACCTCCACGGGCGCGACGCCGAGCGCCGCACCAGCCGCAAGGACGGTTACATCATCGTTTCCGTGTCGTGGGTGGTGTTCTCGCTCTACGGCATGCTCCCCTTCTACATGAGCGGATACATTCCCTCGTTCACCGACGCCTTTTTCGAGACCATGTCTGGCTTCACCACCACAGGGGCCAGCATACTGAACAACATCGAGTCGCTGCCCCACGGGCTGCTGTTCTGGCGCAGCATGACACAGTGGATAGGCGGCATGGGTATCGTCTTCTTCACCATCGCCGTGTTGCCTATCTTCGGTTCGGGCGGCATACAGCTGTTCGCCGCCGAGGCCACCGGCCCCACACGCAACAAGCTCCACCCGCGCATCGGCGTCACCGCCAAATGGCTGTGGGGCCTCTATCTGGGACTGACCCTGCTGGGCATCGGGCTCTACTGCGCAGGCGGGATGACGCTGTTCGACAGCGTGTGCCACTCCATGACGACCACCGCCACGGGAGGCTACTCTTCCCATCAGGAGAGTATCGCAGCCTTCCATTCACCCTATTTGGAATATGTCACTACGGGACTGATGTTTCTCTCAGGCGTGAACTTCTCGCTGCTCTTCTTCTCGTTGCTGAAAGGCAACATCAAGAAGATGCTGAAGGATACGGAATTCCGCTGGTACGTAAGTCTGGTGTTCGTCTTCACCCTCTTCTGCGTGGTGGTGCTGACAGCTACCCACCACTACGGGTCGATGGAGGAGACTGTGCGCAAGGCGCTGTTCCAAGTCGTCTCCATACAGACCACCACCGGCTTCTCGTCCGACGACTACATGACATGGCCTCCTGTGCTGTGGTTGTTGCTGACCTTCGTGATGTACTGCGGAGCTTGTGCCGGGTCGACGAGCGGCTCCATCAAGTGTATCCGCATCGCCATCCTCTACCAGATAGCGCGCAACCACTTCAAGCACATCCTCCACCCCAACGCGGTGTTGCCCGTACGCATCAACCAGACGGTAATCCCTACCCCGGTGCAGACCACCTTGTTGGCCTTCATCGTGGTCTACATCGCCGCCATTCTGGTGGGTTGGATGCTGATGATGCTCACCGGAACCGGCTTCATGGAGTCCTACGGCATCGTAGTGTCGAGCCTCAGCAACATCGGTCCCGCCCTCGGTGAATACGGTCCTGCTGCATCGTGGGCGGCCCTGCCCGATGCCGCCAAGTGGCTGAGTGCCATTCTGATGCTCATCGGCCGTCTAGAGCTCTTCTCCGTCCTGCTCCTCTTCTCCCCCGACTTCTGGAAGAGGCATTGATTAGTTTATCTCTATTCTTTACTCAAAAGGACTGTCTTCCCGATAATCGTCCCTAAATATTTGCATATTAGACAAATAGACCCTATGTTTGTGCATTGCCAACCTTAAAGTGCAAGTTATGGGTATACTCTTAAATTATAATCACATAAGAAAGGTCCTCTTGGTCATAGTATGCATGGTCGTTTTCCAAACAGCTAATGCCCAAACGAACTATTATAATAAGACCAAGACTTTTTATGAAGAAGGATACACGTATCAGTGTGATAACGGAGGATTCATTAGGCTATACAATAGTTTATACTATCATTACGCGGGTAAATACAAAAATTCAAAGATACCGGAGAGGTATTCTATCTGCTCCATTATGAGAAAGAAGACCAGACGTATGACGACGATGTCCCGATGCGGATTATGGATAGAAAAATCAAGAGATATCTTGCCCCATATAAGCACATCCTCCAAGACGAAGAGTTGCTTATGGAGTTTGTCATCAGTACTACAACTGGAAAGATTATTGAAGTCTATTTTGAATTTATGAAACTTGAGCCTTACACACAAATTCCATTGTCCGTGTACCGGAACATTGAATTGGCTGTCATCGGTACCCAATTCAAACTTACGGATTTCGGTAAGCGATTGAACTACCTTTATATGTGGCATCCCGTTGGACCATAGATGAAGAAAGGGTAAAGGTACTTTCTTGTTAAAATAACCGAAGAAACAACCTGTCTATCCAAAATAAGTGACTATCTTTGCAAATCTTTTCAAAAAGGGTGATTATGAAAGGTGTAAAGAGAATCATTTTGGGTTGTGTAGCGTTGCTGTGGTACATAGCAACCGGAACTTCGTCGACCTTCTCTTACAGCGGTTTACACCACTTCACCCCTACTACCCCCGCAGACAACGGCAGTTGCATCCAGCAGGTGGAGACTCCACTGGAGCGCACCATGAAGGTAATCTACCTCAACGGCAAGGCCGACCGCAGCCAGACCGTCGGCCAGGGTGAAACCCAGCCGGGGAACAACGGACGCGTTTACTTGACAAGCGAAGCGGACTGTCCCGCCACGAGCGGAACGGTTACCCCACAGATAACCTCCAACAGCCATCATCAACAGTTCAACCGGCCTATGGGTACGGACTACTACGTCTATGCCCTACGGAAGATACTGAGATAGACGGGCGGCAGGAGGAACCGCGTCATATCCAAAGATGAGGCACCGACGGGAGTCATGCCCCCTGCCATCCACACATAGTGTTGTGGGACGGCGCTCATGTATATATAAATATGTATATAACATTAACAGAATAATTAGAGTATGTATTTTACACTTTTAGTTGTCGTCATCCTGACGGCTATTGCACTGGTAGCTGTGGCTTTAGGCATAGCCAATGCAATCTCGCCGCGCTCTTACAACGCACAGAAGGGAGAGTCCTACGAGTGCGGCATCCCCACGAGAGGTAAATCGTGGATGCAATTCAAGGCCGGCTACTATCTGTTTGCCATCCTGTTCCTGATGTTCGACGTGGAGACGGTGTTCCTCTTCCCGTGGGCAGTGGTGATACAGGACCTCGGCGTGTACGGACTTTACAGCATCCTGTTCTTTTTGATTGTGTTGGTATTAGGCCTGGCTTACGCCTGGAGGAAAGGAGCATTGGAATGGAAATGAAAAAACCAAATATCAAGTCTATCCCGTATGAGGAGTTCAAGAACAACGACTACCTGGAACAGATGGTCCAGGAGATTAACGCAAATGGCGGTAAGGTGTGGGCAGGTTGCCTCGACGACCTTATCAACTGGGGACGCAGCAACTCCCTGTGGCCACTTACGTTCGCCACAAGTTGCTGTGGCATCGAGTTCATGGCAGTGGGAGCTGCCCGGTACGATTTCGCCCGCTTCGGGTTCGAAGTAGCACGTGCCAGTCCGCGCCAGGCCGACCTCATCATGGTGGCAGGCACCATCACACACAAGATGGCTCCTGTGCTGAAACGCCTCTACGACCAGATGGCCGACCCGAAGTATGTGGTGGCCGTGGGCGGATGCGCCATCAGCGGCGGCCCGTTCAAAAACTCGTACCACGTGCTCACCGGGGTGGACAAGATACTGCCAGTGGACGTGTACATCCCAGGATGCCCACCCCGCCCCGAGGCACTGCTCTACGGCATGATGCAGCTGCAACGGAAAGTGAAGCTGGAGAAATTCTTTGGCGGAGTGAACCGTAAAGAACCCAAACCAAAAAATGACGAAACAGTATGAATGAGATAACAGAGATTCCAGTACAGCAGCTCCACGAGCGGATGCAGCAGCTCCGCCACGAGCAACATTTCGACTTCCTGAGAAGCCTCACCGGAATGGATTGGCAGGAGGAGGGATTAGGCGTGGTCTACCACCTGGAGAATACCGCCACGGGCGAGAACACCGTGGTGAAGACACGCACCACCGACCGCGAGAACCCCGAGATACCCTCGGTGTGCGACCTATGGAAGGGAGCCGAGTTCAACGAGCGTGAGGTGTACGACTACTTCGGCATCCGCTTCACCAACCACCCGGACATGCGTCGACTCTTCCTGCGCGACGACTGGGTGGGCTACCCCCTGCGCAAGGACTACGACGCCAGCGAGGAGAAGAACCCCCTGCGCATGACCAACGAGGAGGCCGTGGACACCACCGACCGCTACGAGGTGCTGAAGGACGGCAGCGTGATAAAGAAACGCGAAGTCATCTTCGAGGACAATGAATACATTATAAATATAGGACCGCAACACCCGGCCACACATGGTGTGCTCCGCTTCCGTGTGTCGCTCGAGGGCGAGATCATCAAGAAGTTGGACGTGCACTGCGGATACATCCACCGCGGCATAGAGAAGTTGTGCGAAGGACTCACCTATCCGCAGACATTGGCACTGACCGACCGCCTGGACTACCTGGGCGCGCACCAGAACCGCCACGCCTTGTGTATGTGCATCGAGCAGGCCATGGGAGTGGAGGTGTCGGAGCGTGTGCAGTACATCCGCACCATCATGGACGAGCTGCAGCGTATCGACTCGCACCTGCTCTTCTTCTCGTGTCTGACCATGGACCTGGGCGCGCTGACAGCCTTCTTCTACGGATTCCGCGACCGCGAGAAGATACTCGACATCTTCGAGGAGACCACCGGCGGCCGCCTCATCCAGAACTACAACGTGATAGGCGGCGTGCAGGCCGACATCGCCCCCACCTTCGTGCAGAAGGTGAAGGAGTTCATCCAGTACCTGCGGCCTATGCTCCGTGAGTACCACGAGCTGTTCACCGGCAACGTCATAGCCGACCAGCGTCTGAAGGGCGTGGGTGTGCTGAGCCGCGAGGACGCCATCTCGTTCGGAGCCACGGGCGGCACGGGTCGAGCTTCCGGCTGGGCGTGCGACGTGCGCAAGCGTCACCCCTACGCCATGTACGGCAAGGTGGACTTCAACGAAGTGGTCTACACCGAGGGCGACTCGTTCGCGCGCTACATGGTGCGTATGAAGGAGATCGAGGAGAGTCTGCGCATCATCGAACAGCTCATCGACAACATCCCCGAAGGCGAGTACAAGCAGAAGATGAAACCCATCATCCGCATCCCCGAGGGCAGCTACTACGCAGCCGTGGAAGGCAGCCGTGGAGAGTTCGGCGTGTTCATCGAGAGCAAGGGCGACAAGAGTCCCTACCGCATGAAGTTCCGCAGCACGGGACTGCCGCTGGTATCGAGCATGGAGACCATGACGCGCGGGGCGAAGATAGCCGACCTAATAGCCATCGGCGGTACGGTAGACTATGTGGTGCCCGACATCGACCGATAATAATGACCATTTAAACCTCAACAAAACAAGAACAAAGATATGTTTGATTTCAGTATAGTTACAGGATGGATTCACGGACTGCTCACCTCCATCATGCCGGTGGGGCTGGCCGTGTTTCTCGAATGTCTGGTTATCGGTGTCTGCATCATGCTGATGTATGCCGTGATAGCCATTATCATGATATATATGGAGCGCAAGGTGTGCGCCGCGTTCCAGTGCCGACTGGGCCCCACGCGTGTGGGTCCGTGGGGCAGCATCCAGGTGTTTGCCGACGTGTTCAAGATGCTGATAAAGGAGATTATCACCATCAACCACGCGGACAAGTTCCTCTATAATCTGGCCCCCTACATCGTCATCCTGGCCTCCATCATGTCGTTCAGCTGTCTGCCCATCAACAAGGGTATGGAGGTGCTGGACTTCAACGTGGGAGTCTTCTTCGTGATGGCAGCATCTAGCATCGGCATCGTTGGCATTCTGCTGGCCGGATGGAGCAGTAACAACAAGTACTCGCTCATCGGCGCCATGCGAAGCGGTGCGCAGATGATCAGCTACGAGCTGTCGGTGGGACTGAGCATCCTCACCATCATCGTGCTGACGGACACCATGCAGCTGAGCGAGATAGTGGAGCGACAGGCCGATGGGTGGTTCCTCTTCAAGGGCCACATCCCCGCCTTCATCGCCTTCGTCATCTACCTGATAGCCGGCAACGCCGAGGTGAACCGTGGCCCGTTCGACCTGCCCGAGGCAGAGAGTGAGCTGACGGCCGGATACCACACCGAGTACTCCGGTATGCACTTCGGACTGTTCTACGTGGCAGAGTTTGTCAACCTCTTCATCATCGCCGCCATAGCCTCCACCATCTTCCTGGGCGGATGGATGCCGTTGCACATCGCCGGGCTGGACGCCTTCAACCAGGTGATGGACTACATCCCGGGCTTCGTCTGGTTCTTCGGCAAGACGTTCTTCCTGGTGTGGGTGCTGATGTGGTTCAAGTGGACCTTCCCCCGTCTGCGTATCGACCAGATACTGACGCTGGAGTGGAAGTACCTGGTACCCATAGGCCTGGCCAACCTGCTGCTGATGGTTATCATTGTCGTATTTAAACTTCACTTTTAATCATGGAAAAGAAAAGAAGCTATATAAGAGGCCTGTTACATGGCATCAAGTCGCTGCTCACCGGCATGCGGGTGACGCTGAAAGAGTTTTTCACCCCTAAGGTGACCGAGCAATACCCCGAGAACCGCAAGACGCTGCACATCTCCGACCGCTTCAGAGGCACCCTGACGATGCCACTGGACGAGAACGGCAACCACAAGTGCGTGGCCTGCGGACTATGTCAGATGGCTTGTCCCAACAACACCATCCACATCGAGAGCGAGACGGTGACCGACGAGGAGACGGGACGCAAGAAGAAAGTACTGGTGCGCTACAACTACGACCTGGGTGCCTGCATGTTCTGCCAGTTGTGTGTGAACGCCTGCGCCCACGACGCCATCCGCTTCAGCACGGAGTTCGAGAATGCGGTGTTCGACCGTACCAAGCTGGTGAAGGTGCTCAACCAACCCCAAAACGCTAACAAAAAAGAACAGACAATATGACACTGAATCAAATTGTATTTATCTTCTTGGCGGCATTCATCTGCATCTGCTCGGTGTTGTCAGTGACCACATCGCGCATTCTGCGCGCCGCCACCTATCTGCTGTTCGTGTTGTTCGGGACAGCGGGAATCTACTTCCAGCTCAACTACTCGTTTCTGGGAGCCGTGCAGTTGCTCATCTACGCGGGCGGCATCACGGTGCTCTACGTCTTCAGCATCCTGCTGACCAGTAGCCAGGGCGACAAGGCGGAGAAGCTGAAGAACAGCAAGATGCTGGCCGGTCTGATAGCCAGCCTTGCGGGACTCGCCATCTGCCTGGTAGTGATGTTGAAGAATAAGTTTTTGCCTTCAAAGTTCGAGGCTGGAGAGCTGGACGTGAAGACCATCGGCTATGCGCTGATAGGCAGCGACAAGTACCAGTACGTTCTCCCCTTCGAGGTCATCAGCGTACTGCTGCTGGCCTGCATCGTAGGAGGTATATTGATAGCACGTAAACGATAAAAACTGACGAACTATGGTACCAATGGAATATTACCTGGTGGTTTCCACCATCATGATGTTTGTGGGAATCTACGGATTCTTCACCCGGCGCAACCTGCTTGCCATGCTCATCAGCGTGGAGTTGATACTCAACTCGGTGGATATAAACTTCGCGGTGTTCAACCGCTTCCTCTTCCCGGGACAGCTCGAAGGGTTCTTCTTCGCGCTCTTCGCCATCGGCGTGTCGGCGGCAGAGACGGCAGTGGCCATCGCCATCATCATCAACATCTACCGCAACATCCGCAACATTCAAGTAAAGAACTTAAATGAAATGAAAAACTAATCGGTTATGGAATATACATTACTTATATTACTGCTGCCAATGCTCAGCTTCCTGCTGCTGGCCCTCACGGGCATGCGCATGAAACACAGCGTGGCAGGAGCCATCGGAACGGCTGTGCTGGGCGTGGTGACCCTGCTGTCGTACGTCACCGCGGCGCTCTACTTCGGAGCAGGACGCGCGGCCGACGGCCAGTACCCCACCCTGCAACCCTACAACTTCGAGTGGTTGCCGTTCACTGAAACACTGCATATCGACCTGGGCATCATGCTCGACCCCATCTCAGTACTGATGCTGGTGGTCATCTCCACCGTGTCGCTGATGGTGCACATCTACTCGTTCGGCTACATGAAAGGCGAGAAGGGTTTCCAGCGCTACTATGCCTTCCTGAGCCTGTTCACCTTCTCCATGCTGGGACTGGTGGTGGCAACCAACATCTTCCAGATGTACATCTTCTGGGAGCTCGTGGGTGTGTCGTCGTACCTGCTGATTGGCTTCTACTACACCAAGCCCGAGGCCATCGCGGCCAGCAAGAAGGCCTTCATCGTCACCCGCTTCGCCGACCTAGGATTCCTCATCGGCATCCTCATCTACGGCTACTATGCGGGCACGTTCACCTTCACCCCGTCGGAGCAGTTGCTCATGTCGGCCGGCATGATGATACCGTTGGCCCTGGGACTGATGTTTGTGGGTGGTGCCGGCAAGAGCGCCATGTTCCCCCTGCACATCTGGTTGCCCGATGCCATGGAAGGTCCTACCCCGGTGAGTGCCCTCATCCATGCCGCCACGATGGTGGTGGCCGGTGTCTACCTGGTGGCACGTATGTTCCCGCTCTTCATCGCCTACGCCCCTGAGGTGCTTCACTGGGTGGCCTACATCGGAGCCTTCACGGCCCTCTACGCCGCCGTGGTGGCTTGCGTGCAGAGCGACATCAAACGCGTGCTCGCCTTCAGTACTATCTCACAGATAGGCTTCATGATGGTGGCCTTGGGCGTATGCACCTCGGCCGACCCACACGAGGGCGGACTGGGATACATGGCCGGCATGTTCCACCTGTTCACCCACGCCATGTTCAAGGCCCTGCTCTTCCTGGGAGCCGGAGCCATCATTCACGCCGTACACAGCAACGAGATGTCCACCATGGGCGGGCTCCGCAAATATATGCCGGTGACTCACATCACCTTCCTCATCGCCTGCCTCGCCATTGCCGGCATCCCGCCCTTCAGCGGATTCTTCAGCAAGGACGAGATTCTGGCAGCGACCTTCGAGTTCTGCCCCTTCCTCGGTTGGGCCATGAGCTTCATCGCTGCCCTGACGGCGTTCTACATGTTCCGCCTCTACTACTGCATCTTCTGGGGTAAGGAGAACAAGGAACTGCACGAGGCGCACACCCCGCACGAGGCTCCGCTGAGCATGACCTTCCCGCTGATGTTCCTCGCCCTGGTGACCTGCGTGGCAGGTTTCATCCCCTTCGGTGAGTTCGTGAGCAGCGACGGTCAGGCCTACACCATCCATTTGGATGCGCAGGTGGCCATCACCAGTGTCTGCATCGCCCTTGTCTCCATAGGCGTGGCCACATGGATGTATCTGCGCCCGCAGCAGCGCGTGGCAGAGAAGCTGGCGCGCACCTTCAAGAGTCTGCACACGGCAGCCTACCGCCGGTTCTACATGGACGAGGCTTGGCTGTTCGTCACCAAGAAAATCATCTTCCGCTGCATCTCCACCCCCATCGCCTGGTGGGACCGCCACGTCATCGACCAGTTCTTCAACTTCATGGCTTGGGGCACCGACGCCACGGCCGACGAGATTCGCGGCATGCAGAGCGGCAGCGTGCAGAGCTACTGCATCTGGTTCCTCAGCGGCGCTGTGATACTCACAGTCCTGTTATTGTTAATCTAATAGAATAAGGTAAAGAAATGAATATACTAAGTTTGTTTGTAGTCATCCCGTTGGTCATGTTGCTCGCTCTGTGGGCGAGCCGCACGCTGAACCAAGTACGGGGAGTGATGGTGGCCGGCTCGTCGTGCTTGCTGGCCCTGGCCATCTACCTGACCATCGACTTCCTGGCGCAACGCCACGCCGGCGTCACAGCCGAGATGCTCTATACGGACAGCTACACGTGGTACGCCCCGCTCCACATCGCCTACTCCATCGGCGTGGACGGCATCTCGGTGGCCATGCTGTTGCTCTCCGCCATCATCGTGTTCACAGGCACCTTCGCCTCGTGGAAGCTGAAGCCCCTCACCAAGGAGTATTTCCTATGGTTCACACTGCTGTCCACGGGTGTGTTCGGGTTCTTCATCTCCATCGACCTCTTCACGATGTTCATGTTCTACGAGATTGCCCTCATCCCCATGTATCTGCTCATCGGTGTGTGGGGAAGCGGCCGCAAGGAATATGCCGCCATGAAGCTGACCCTGATGCTGATGGGAGGCTCCGCCTTCCTGCTGATGGGCATCCTGGGCATCTACTTCGGCAACGGTGCCCACACGATGAACATCCTGGAGATAGCCGCCCACAACCAGATGCCCCACGCTTGGCAGATGGTGTTCTTCCCCCTGACCTTCCTCGGATTCGGTGTGCTGGGAGCGTTGTTCCCCTTCCACACATGGAGTCCCGACGGTCATGCGTCGGCCCCCACGGCGGTGTCCATGCTCCATGCGGGCGTGCTGATGAAATTGGGAGGCTACGGATGTTTCCGCATCGCCATGTTCCTGATGCCTGAGGCAGCCAAGGAGTTGGGATGGATATTCCTCATCCTCACCACCATCAGCGTGGTGTACGGAGCCTTCAGTGCTGTGGTGCAGACCGACCTGAAGTACATCAACGCCTACTCCTCCGTGTCGCACTGCGGACTGGTGCTCTTCGCCCTGCTGATGATGACCCAGACCAGCTGCACGGGTGCCATCCTGCAGATGCTCAGCCACGGACTGATGACGGCACTCTTCTTCGCCCTCATCGGTATGATATACGGCCGTACCCACACACGTGACGTGCGCCAGCTGAGCGGACTGATGAAGATCATGCCGTTCCTCAGCGTGGGCTATGTGATTGCCGGACTTGCCAACCTCGGACTGCCAGGCTTGAGCGGATTCGTGGCCGAGATGACCGTGTTCGTGGGCTCGTTCCAGAACGCTGACACGTTCCACCGTGTGTGCACCGTCATCGCCTGCACCAGCATCGTCATCACCGCCGTCTACATCCTGCGTGTGGTGGGCAAGATACTCTACGGCACGCCGCAGAACCCCGAGCATCTGAAACTGACCGATGCCACATGGGACGAGCGGCTCGCTGTCATCTGCCTGATAGTGGCCGTGGCCGGACTGGGATTGGCACCGTTCTGGGTAAGCGACATGATTCACGAGAGTGTAGCACCAATACTTAGCAACCTGTGAACGACGGGCGAGGTAAGTTTCTAATTATTCATCATTAACTGTTCATTGAGTATGAATTACTTACAATTTCTAAATATGGTTCCGGAGGTCAGCCTCATCGCTGTCATCCTGATACTCTTCCTCTACGATCTGTTCACCGACGGGAAGCAGCGTCGCCGGTTCCACCTGTTGGCCTGCGTCCTGATGGGCATCCATCTGGTGGCCAACCTCCCGATAACCGGGTTCGACGATGCCTTCGGCGGCATGTACCAGGCATCGCCCATGGCTCACGCCTTGAAGAGCATCCTCAGCATGGGTACCCTCATCGTGATGCTGCAGGCCAACAACTGGTTGCGCAGCGAGGGCACGGTGCACAAGCAGGGCGAGTTCTACACACTGCTGCTCAGCACCCTGCTCGGCATGTTCTTCATGATCAGCGCCGGCCACTTCCTCATGTTCTTCCTCGGACTGGAGCTGGCATCCGTGCCGATGGCCTGTCTGGTGGCTTATGACAAGTATAAGCGCAACTCCGCTGAGGCAGGTGCCAAGTATATCCTCAACGCACTCTTCTCGTCCGGTCTGATGCTCTATGGCATCTCGTTCATCTACGGAACAGTGGGCACGCTCTACTTCCACGACGTGCCGGCCGGACTGACGGGCACACCGCTGCAGGTGATGGCGCTGGTATTCTTCTTCGTGGGCCTCGGCTTCAAGATTTCGTTGGTACCCTTCCATCTGTGGACCGCCGACACCTATCAGGGCGCACCCACCACGGTCACCTCTTACCTCTCCGTGATATCCAAGGGAGCAGCCGCCTTCATCCTGATGGTGATACTGACCAAGGTATTCGGCCCGATGATGAAGCACTGGCATCTGTTGCTCTACATCATCATCATCGCCACCATCACCGTGGGTAACCTCTTCGCACTCCGCCAACAGAACCTGAAACGCTTCATGGCGTTCAGCAGCATCTCGCAGGCGGGCTATGTGGTGCTGGCCATCATCAACGGCCGCGAGGACGGCATGGCGGCCCTCATCTTCTACATACTGGTCTACATAGCCGCCAACCTAGCGGCCTTCGGTGTTATCAACGTGGTGGAGCAGAAGAGCGGACGTGTGGAGATGAGCGACTACGAGGGACTCTACCAGACCAATCCGAAACTGGTGCTCATCATGACGCTCGCCCTCTTCTCGTTGGCAGGCATCCCGCCCTTCGCCGGATTCTTCAGCAAGTTCTTCGTGTTCGCGGCAGCCTTCAACGGCGGCAACTATTGGTTGGTGTTCATCGCTTTGCTCAACACGGTCATCTCCCTCTTCTACTACCTGAAGATAGTGAAGGCCATATACATCACACCCAACGAGCAGCCCATCGCCGCCTTCCGCAGCGACAACTACACCCGCGTCAGCCTGTTGGTCTGCACGGCAGGCATCCTGCTCATCGGACTGTGCAGCACCATCTACGAGAGCCTGCACTACTTTGCCATACTCTCGTAATCTATAGCGGGTAAATGCTCCCATGAGCACGGGTTCGTGGGGATAAAATTTTAGGGGTTCATCGGCCTACGGACACATCGTCCGCGAGCCAATGAACCCCTAGCTTTTACATCGCCATTATTGTTTTACCCCCGGCTTCTTCAGAATCGTATATCCATAAGTCGAGCACGTGACGTACTCTCCGTGACGATATAGATGCGGTAGCACAACCATATACTTGCTATTGGTATACACAAAGCACTTCACGGGAAGTGTATCAGCTTGCGTCTGGCCAGCCTCAGGCACACGGAGTTCTTCGCAGAGAACCTCTTTGTCGTCGACATACACCACCACGCAGTTGTTCTCACTTTCCACTCGAGTTCGATATTCGGGTACCCAAAGGGTATATTCTCGCACTGGCACATCTTGCGTACACGTCCACGATTCAAATTGTTTCGATGCCGAATAATCCACCTCCGTCTTTTCACCAAACATCTTCCGCACCTCCTCATCCGAAGAAGTTTGTACCAAGTATCGATGTATCGATTCCATCTCCCTGTAGATGTCGGCCTCTTCGGCAGTTGGACTCTGTTTCCACTTGATGCGTCCCGTCAGCTGCTCGTAGGCACCCACCTGACGGGCAAGCTTCTCCAGTCGGGCACGCTGACTGTAAATACCTATCTCGCGCGCTGAGATATAGGGGACATACGTGCTGAGAAGAATCAGTGCGACGGTAGCATAGAGAATGGTCTTGAAACGGCGGCGACGCATAAAGATAAGCACCGCCGAGGTTATCAGCATCAGCAGACCGACGTAGGCCATGTACACACGCTCCAGGGTAAATCCGTATTGCAGGATGCGGTAGCCTAAACCAACGGCAAACAGCGCAATCAAGGGCAACGCGATGTATCCGAAATAGCGGGAGTACCAACGGTAATGGCAGTTCTCTTCATAGTTGTGCATCAGCAACCACATGAACGCCACGATGAAGAACGCGGCAATCATAGCCGTGAGGTTTCCCAGCGGCAAGGTAGCGGTGATGGCAATCTTCAGCAGATAGACATACAGGATGCCCGTGTAAATGATTGCCGCACTACCAACGATATGGTTGACCATCACATCGAGGAAACGGGTGTGACGCAGGTGAGTGCCGCGCAAGGAGGACATCGACATTAGGAATGCACACGGCACTATCACTATCCACACGAACAGCAAGAGGTATTTACCAATATTTTCTGTTAGGTTCAGGCCGAAGATGTAATCGGCCGAAACAAGAATGAGGAACACCACTGCTGTCAGAGCCAAACCAATCACGAAGCATATCAATATGGACAGCATCAGGTTAAAGAAATTGCTGGCGACATCCTCGTCCTCACAACCGGGTTCGGTGACAAACATCATCATAGGAACTAACAGGAAGAAGGCCATAATGCAGGCAATACCACCAGCAAACCAAACTTCGATTTTACCATCAGGGAAACAATAGAGAAATATTTCCGATGCCACTAAAGCCAGGCCTATCAGCAGCACACAAGCATAGTAAATCCACCTCTTACGGGACGAGGACTTTCGGGTCAGGTTGTTCACGGTATACGCAATGCCGAACACGAACGGCATAAGCAGTACACGAACGGCCTCATCTTGGGGCAGAAACGCGACGAACATATAAGTTACGAGGCACGTGAGCACCTCCACCGGACTATCGCAAACCAGCTGGCGAGTCCGCACCAGCAAACGACTAAAGTTTATCTTCTTCATAAATACAATATATTTAAGTTGATTATTTTTCCGTATAACATACTAAGGTGTAAGGGTGTAGAATGCCACATTTCTCCAGTTCATAGAACAGCTGCTCGAAGACCGTGATGGTCATAAATCCCAGGTCGAACTTCGTTTCGGACTGTTGCCTCCAAGTGTACGGGCAGGTGGCGGTATAGCAGGGCTTCCCGTTAATCACCTCCGTACTCAAGTAACAGGGGTTCAGCAGTATTGCCGCATTCTTCTCTTTGGAGTCGATGGCATAGGCGACGTTTCCGTTCCATGTTATCCGCCCTAACCGGTTCGCCGCAAAGCGTGCCTTCACTCTAGGGGTGAGCCATCGGTCGCTATGCAAATAGACAGTGTCCTGTCGGCTCGTCAGCATTTTCAGATGAGCGTACGCCGCATCGGGACAATAGAGACTGCCGACCGTGTAGAGCCCGGCGTGCAGAGTCAGGATGCTGAACTTCTCATACAGGTTCGTGTCTCCACCCCGGTCGATTTTCTCCACCGTCTTATATTGATAGCTAAACAGGAAGAACACCCCGTTAAGCACTATCGCCAGCACAAGTCCGGCCGCTGTTATGACAATCTTTTTAATCATCGGTATTTGTGGTTTAGAGTGGGGATTAGTGTTTCATAATCCCGAATTATAATTTACCACAAAGATAACCGACTCAAGAACGAGAATCCAAATGAGAGCGCACAGCTTGTATGAAATGGGTGGTTTATTGTATGAAATGGTTTAACGAAGGCATACAGGTCAAGTAACAACGTGTATATAGTATATAGGTCATTTAGCCGTTGTCCTTATACCATCTACAATTACCTTACTATATATAGGAAGGTACCGCCTCGAGAGTCAAGATGTTATCTCACGACTTCACTTTCTGCCGATTAAGGTTTCAACCTTGTTCCAATTCTTTCTCGATTTCCTCAATCGTGGGCAGGCTGCCACGGAAATTCTTAGGCAGGGCTTGTCCAAGTTCATAATCGGATATTCCGATAGGTTTCTGTATATCCCGCAAAGCATATTCGGCTTTAATTCGGTCTTTCGTTTTACACAGCAATAAACCGATTGTTCTATTATCACCCTCTCGACAAAGAACGTCATCAACCGCAGAACAATAGAAATTGAGTTTGCCTATGTATTCGGGCTTGAACTCAGTATCTTTTAGTTCGATTACCAAATACCTATGCAGAAAAGTGTTGTACATCAACATATCGATATAATAGTCATCACCAGACACTTCTAAGTGGTATTGCCTTCCCATAAAGGCAAATCCGGCTCCCATTTCCACAAGGAACTTCTCTATATGTTTGACAAGGCCTATTTCCACATCACGCTCGTTATACTGGTCAGTGAAGGTTAGCATATCGAATATGTACGGATCTTTTAGCAACGATTTCACCTCGTCAGCATCGGACGCAGGCAAGGTTTCCATGAAATTGTTAGCCAATGCGCCGTGTTTGCCGTAATCATCAAGTTTGATTGCCTCTTGCAGATAACGTGTCGTCCAATGGTTAGTGATACTTTGTACCATATACCAATAGCGTGCACGGATGTCTTTAACCTGTTTCATCAGTACAAGATTATGAGTCCAGTCCAAATGCTTGATAGGAAGAGTAAAATTATGTCCATCCAATTGCGAAATCAGCGATTTCGTAATTGTTGGCTGTATTGAACTGCCATCTTTTATCATGGTCAATTCCTGATTATACTCGTTGAAGAACTGCACCATATATTGCATGTTGCGCACAGTAAATCCTTTTATCTCAGAATAATCGTTCTTCAAGTCCACAGATAATCGTTGCAAAGTCTTCTTGCCCCAACCGTCAGCATTTTGGCACTGTTGCAACATTCCGCCAATATCCCAGTACATCCTAAGCATTTCCTCATTGGCAGAATAGATTGCCCGTTGTTGGGCAAGCGACACCCTCTCTTTAATTTGTCGCAACAATGCGGCGTAGTTGTGAAAACCATCTATCTGTCTGTCATTTGTTATCGATTGTATGTCTGTATCTTTAGTCATAAATATTTATCCTAATTCGTTGGCAAAGTTACACTATTTCATGAAACTAGTCCAAAAGCCAATGACGAAGATAAGCCTATTTCCATAAGAGGAAAATTTTTTCCGATAACACCCTACATTAGTTTTGTTTTCTAATTGTAAGCATAAAGCAGCAAGGGCTTACGGGTGCTTTTCTTATACACCTCAATGCTGCGCATCATCCCGTCGGACACGGCGAAGCATCCTCTGCTGGCAGGCACACAAGGCAGCGGATACGTTTGGAATCCCGGGTTGCCTCGGTGAATCAATATACCACGTGCAAGAGCGTTCGAGTTGGAAGAGTCCAATCCGTATACAGTGTATGCTTTTCCAAAGAAAGCCTTTGACATTTTCCTCAGACCACCGACCTTGTATTTGCCCAGACTGGAGTAATTACTGCCCGGAACATTGCTAAACTTCGAAGGCCCAAAGATGTTCCAGTTCTTACCGAGTCCTTGCGCACACAGGCTTCTCTCGACTATTTTCTTCTTGGAGAAGTCGTAGATGAAGAAGCGGTTTATGCCAGTAGGCCGGGAGAAGTCGACCAGAATACAGTAGTCGGTACTGTAGTTGTGTGAAGCGCAATACTGATGCAGTTTGTCCATATCAGGAAGTTTCGGCTTCGACACGAATAATCTGGAAACATAGATTCCCAATATCGCCACCATCAGGCAGCAAGCGAAAATCTTAATCTTTTTCATAATAACATACTAAGGTGTAAGGGTGTAAGATACTCATAAAAACAAATTCTATCGATGTCAATAGCTTCCGTATGATACATTCACAATTCCGTTATCCGGAGTTAAGCGGATTGTTACATCACTATTCTCATTCGGGAACATAAGGCGATATTCAAGAGCCCCGTCTTCGCAGACTTTCCATTTCGGATTTCCTTTTAAATACCCCACCACCACCGTTTGACGCCATTTCGTTTCATCTCCCCTGGCAGACTGAAAGGCATTGACAACCAAGAGATGGCATACACGGAGAACATGCGGCACTTGGGATACCTCTTACCGAGACATCGGTTAAACACAATGTACGTCAATAAGCAGCAGGTCCCGATAATAATTGCCATTATCGGCACAAGGAGAAATAAAGAAATGACAGTAGCCATAAGTTATCGAATTGAATGATTTATTTGTTTGCAGCAAAGATAACCTGCGACCAAATACGTTTCCAAAGGAAAGATTGAACGTTGTATGAAATGGGTGGTTTATTGTATGAAATGTCACCCCCAGCCCGCCTTGAAGAAAGCGGAGCATATCCGTTGACTAACTCTGAGCAATATTTACACGGACCAAAGGAAACGAACTTCTTTGGGCCCGCATTACCTTATTATACATAGGAAGGGAGCTGACTCGAAAGTCATCGAGGTCTTATCTCACGCCTTCACTTCCTGCCAGTCGAGCAGGCCTTTGCCGAGGTCGTCCAGCTCGATGGCCAGACAGATAGGCGTGCGTGTGTCCGCCTTGAAAGGCTCGGCATAGCCATTGTCGCGTATCTGCTGAGCTGCGGCGGCAAGTCCGCCGTTCTTCTGCAGTTTCAGTTCCATGATGTAGACATAGCGGGTGGTCCATGCCACTATGTCGATACGACCACGGGAGAGCATACGCTCCACCTCTACACGATAGCCGATAGCGTTGAGCACCGTGCTGATGATGAGCCGATAGCGTTCCTCCATGTCCATGGAGGCCATCTTCTTGTTGCTATAGGGCACATCGGCGATGAGGGCTTTCAGGCACTTCATGGCCTCTGGCACTTGTCCCGTACCTAACTGACGATAGAGATTTGACTGCAGAGAGACGATGACTCCTTGCTGACGCATAGTCAGAGCGGGGAGCACCACTTCGTTGAGTGCCTGCTTCACCTCTTCGTTGGGAAAGCCCAGGATGTAGCCGAACTCGTCATACTGCTTGATGGTCAGATAACCGCATTGGTAAA
>CAYZVH010000009.1:0-35348 GCA_964481755.1 uncultured Bacteroides sp.
CTCCTGCAGAAGAGGCTCCTAAGGCTGAATAATCAGATATATTATTCACTTCATACGGGAAGCTGTCCACCAAATATGGACAGCTTTCTTTCGTTTAAATGGTTCCCCTGTTATTTTCAACCTGGACCAGCCGCGCCCGCTAGATTATTCGTATATTACCTCCGAATCATCGCCATCCTCCCTTTTTCACTATATTTAATCTCGTCAAGTCTGCAATACCGTAGGAAAAGACTACATTTGCAACAGAAACCAATTTTATAATACATTATCTAGAAATCATGAGAAAACAAATTCTTCTGTTGCTGTTGGCCCTTGTGGCCTTGGCGGATGTAGTCCCTTCCGTCGCTCAGTCGCGTAAATCGTCCAATGACCAAACGTATAAGGTTGCCGTGTGCGACTGGATGATATTGAAACGTCAAAAGATTGGCGAGTTCCAGTTGGCTAGTGAGCTTGGGTGCGACGGCATCGAGTTGGATATGGGTAGCTTGGGCAATCGCGAGATGTTCGACAACAAGCTGCGCGACCCCGAGTTCCAAAAGCTCTTCAAAGAGAAGTCCGCTGAATACAACATCGAGATAGCCTCCATCGCCATGTCCGGCTTCTATGCCCAGTCCGTCGTCGGACGCGCCAATTTCATCGATTTGGTAAAAGACTGCCTTCAGACAATGAAGGCCATGCAGGTGAAGGTTGCCTTCCTCCCGTTGGGCATCAACTGCGACTTGCAGAAGCATCCCGAGCTCCGCCCCGAGCTAGTGAAACGTCTGCATGAGGCCGGTGAACTGGCAGTGGCAGAAGGTGTTGTCATCGGCATAGAGACCTCCCTCTCCGCAAAGGAAGAGATAGCCTTGCTGAAGGACATCAACTCCGATGGCATAAAGATTTACTTCAAGTTCCAGAATCCCTTGGAGAACGGACGCGATTTATATAAGGAGTTGAAGAAGCTCGGCGCTAAACGCATCTGTCAGATACATGCCTCGGATACAGATGGGGTTAATCTGCCCGACAACCCTCGTATCGACATGAAGAAGATAAAGAAGATACTCGATAAGATGCACTGGAGCGGTTGGCTCGTGGTAGAACGTTCGCGCGACAATGCCGACGTGCACAATGTGAAGAAGAACTACAGCACCAATGTGGCTTACCTCAAGAAGGTCTTTCAGCGGGTTGAATAGTTCCATTCTACTGTAATGATGTGGGTGTTTCCTGCATAAATTCTAAAGAGATACACTTCCGTTGCTATCGTTTGGCTATTTGTGGCGATGGGTTTGTCTTGCCAAAATCTAAGCGATACTATTCGTTGAATCTAGGATATTCGGGAATTCCAGGTGGTCTTTCCTCCCGTAAATCCAGGTGATACCCTTGCAGCACATGCCTTTTTTGATGGTACTATGCGATTAGTATCCGCCTATTGCTTGCAGATTCCGATGGAATGCGTATATTTGGGAGCTAAAATCCAATAAATCATGAATGCAATGAAATCTATTATCACCTCTGTGTGCCTGGTGGCCTTGATTGGATGTACACCCTGCACCAAACAGGAAGTTTGTCAGCAGGCTGCCGCTCCTTCGGACAGCGCTGTCGTAATGGAAACAATCCTTTCGCGCCGTAGCGTGCGTAAGTATCAGCCGCAGGCTGTTGAGCGCGAGAAGATGGAAGTGATTGTCAACTGTGGCATCAATGCCCCCAATGGCATGAACCGCCAGTCGTGGGAAGTGCGTGTGGTGGACAATCCCGAGTTTATCAACGGTCTGACGGCTATCTTCAAGAAGGTGAACCCCAAGATGGCCGAGGACTCCACGTTTGTCAACATGTTCCGCAATGCGCCTACGGTGGTCTTCATCGCCAACGATCCTTCGTACGCCATGTCTCCCATCGATTGCGGACTGATGGGTGAGAATATGATACTCTCTGCCTGGAGCATGGGCATCGGTTCGGTATGTCTGGGTGGCCCGGTCGGATTCCTGAAATCCAATGCCGAGGCACAGGAATACATGAAGAAACTGGAGTTCAGCGAAGGCTATGAGTTGCTCTACTGCATTGGCTTCGGCTATCCTGCCGAGACTCCAGCCGCTAAACCTCGCGATGTCTCCAAAGTGAAGTTTATCGACTAACACACTTCTAGCCGAGGGCCCGTCCTTCGACCGGCAGCAATTGATTCCCAGCCATTGGTATTCTACCGGATACTAATGGCTGGGAACTTCTAAGTGGCAGTTTTTGCCAAAGTTTATTCTGAGATTGTATGCCCGCCACTCACGTCGCAGCGGATAGTGTTCGCGCAGGTACTCGAATGTCTCCGGAGCTGCTTTCAGCCGTTGGCTGTCTTCCATCGGATTGTAAACCATCAGTTGTATCTCGTTGTTAGAGTTCGCCTCTAGTGAGGTTTGTGCCGGGGCGGGTGGGGTGATGACGTAATCTCCCTTCAGATGGAAAAATTTGCAGAACGCATCCAACGCCATACGGGTAGCGTTGGCCTTGCCGTCGGCTGAATAGCCTGCTATGTGGGGTGTCCCTATGAACGCCCGTTCCAGTAACTCTCGGTTGATGTTCGGTTCATCTTCCCACACGTCTATCACGGCTTCCTTCACACGACCCTCTTGCAATGCCCGCAACAGCGCGTTGTTGTCCACCACTTCCCCGCGGGAGGTGTTGATGAGATAGATGGGGCGTTTCAGCGACTGGAAGAACCGCTCGTCCGCCAAGTGCCAAGTGGGGTAGGGACCGTCGTACGTCAGCGGTGTGTGGAACGAGATGACGTCGCACTGCTCACACAGCTCCTGCAATGTAACGAATCCCTCTTCTCCCCTGTCGGCTCGCGGTGGGTCGCATCGCAATATCTCCAGGCCTAAGGCATCTTCGGTATCCGCTACCTGACTTCCCACGTGACCTACGCCTACCACTCCCAGACGGCCCCCTTCCAGCGCCAGACCGCACTGCTGGTGCAGCAGTATCAGTGAGGACTGTACATATTGCAGCACCGAAGTCGCGTTGCAACCCGGTGCGTTACGCCACTCGATGCCTGCCTCTTGGCAATATTTCGTATCGATATGGTCGAACCCGATGGTAGCTGTCGCCACGAACCGCACCTTGCTGCCCTCGAGCAACTGCCGGTTCACATGCGTGCGCGTACGTATAATCAGCGCATCCGCATCCTTCACCATAGCGGCGGAAATGTCTTTCCCGTCGGCATACACCACCTCATCGGCCAGCTTCTCTATCTCGCCTTTTATGTATGGAATCTTATCGTCGACTATAACCTTTATCATCTTTACTTGGATTAAAACTCTGCGAAGGTAGTCTTTTTAGGTCATATTTATTGTTGAATCGGAAAACTTTAGTTATGTTTGCAATCCTTATAAACTAAATGACAGAAAGAAATGAAGACATTTACCGAGCTTTGTAACCCGATATTCGAACAGACGATACGCGATTATCACCTGAAGGACAATGTAGATACGCCCATTCAGAACCCCTTTGAGATGAAGAGTATCGAGTATTATCTCTACCTCAAAAATTGGATTGACACCGTTCAGTGGCATCTCGAGGATATCATCCGCGACCCGCAGATTGACCCGGTGGAGGCCTTGGCCTTGAAACGTCGCATCGACAAGAGCAACCAGGACCGCACCGACCTCGTGGAGCTTATCGACAGCTATTTCCTCGACAAATATAAATCGGTGAAAGCCCTGCCCGATGCCTCCATCAATACCGAGAGTCCTGCCTGGGCTGTCGACCGCCTCTCCATCTTAGCGCTGAAGATCTATCACATGCGCAAGGAGGTGGAACGTACCGACACCGACGCGGCTCATCATCAGCAGTGCGAGACTAAACTGCGCATCCTGTTGGAGCAGCAGAAGGACCTCTCCGCCGCTATCGACCAGTTGATTGCCGACATCGAGGCAGGCCGCAAGTACATGAAGGTCTACAAGCAGATGAAGATGTACAACGACCCATCGCTGAACCCTGTCCTCTACGGAAACAAAAAGTAAATCACAACTCCAATAGATTGAAGAAGTTACTCATCATACGGTTCTCTGCCATCGGCGATGTGGCGATGACCATTCCCGTCATCACCTCGCTCGCTGTGGACAATCCTGACCTGCAGATTACCGTGCTGAGTCGCTCTTTCCTGCAACCGCTGTTCGACCACATGCCCTCCAATGTCCGCTTCAAAGGTGTAGACTTGAAGGCGGAGCGGTACAAGGGCATCAGCGGTCTGAACCGACTCTATGCCGAACTGCGGCAAGAGGGCTTCGACGCCGTTGCCGACCTTCACAATGTGTTGCGCAGCAAATACCTCTGCCTCCGGTTTCGGCTAGCCGGCAAGCGGGTGGCTTGCATCGACAAGGGCCGTAGAGGCAAACGTTTGTTGGTAAAGGCCAAGGGCAAGGTGAAGGTGCAACAGAAGACCTCTTTCGAACGTTATGCCGAGGTGTTTGCCCGGCTCGGACTGCAGTCGCACTCCACGTTCCAGTCAATCTTCAGTCCGAATCGGGGGAACCTCGACTTGGTTGCCGACATCACCGGCCCCAAAGGCGATGAGCGTTGGGTGGGCATAGCTCCCTTCGCCGCCCATGCCGGGAAGATTTATCCGCAGGACAAACTCGATAAGGTTGTCGAGATGTTGGCCGGCGAGCCCCGTCTGCGTGTGTTTGTCTTCGGTGCCGGTGAGGCTCAGCGGCAAGTGGCCGAAGGGTGGATGAACCGATACCCTACGAAGGTGGCCTCTGTCATCGGCAAGATGAAAATGGACCGCGAACTGGTGCTGATGAGCTGGCTCGATGTGATGCTTACCATGGACTCTGCCAACATGCATCTAGCTTCGTTGGTTCACACTCCGGTTGTCTCCATTTGGGGTGCCACGCACCCCTTCGCCGGCTTCATGGGTTGGCAACAGCGCGCCGAGGACGCCGTACAGCTGGATATGCCGTGTCGCCCCTGTTCCGTCTACGGCAACAAGCCTTGCTTGCGAGGCGATTATGCTTGCTTGAACGGGATTGCCCCCAGTCGTGTGGTGGAACAGTTGAAGCGGCACCTTCCCCAAGTGGCCGAGCCCGACGAATAACCTCTTTTACCTATTAAATACGCAACTTATGAATCCTTTCTACGTTTTGGTCTTTTGCTCGTGGTACCTGTTGTCGCTCCTGCCATTGGGCGTGCTCTACATACTTTCCGACCTGCTCTACTATCCGCTCTATTACTGCATCCGCTATCGTCGTAAGATAGTCCGTAAGAACCTGCTGGGCTCTTTCCCAGAGAAGAGTGAGTCGGAAATTCTGCGCATCGAGAAGGAATATTACCATTTCTTCTGCGACTATACCGTGGAGACCATCAAGTTGTTTTCCATCTCGCGTAGTCAGCTGCGCCGGCGCATGACTTTCGAAGGTGTGGACGAGATCGTGGACGAACTCCGCGCGCAGAACAAGGAACTCTGCTTCGTCTACCTGGGTCATTTCGGCAACTGGGAGTGGATAGCTTCCTTGCCATACTGGACTCCACAGGATGTGCTCTGTGCCCAGATCTATCACCCTCTACGAAATGCGGCTTTCGATAAGCTCTTCCTGCGTGTCCGCAACCAATATGGTGGCGAGAGCATCCCGATGAAGATTACCCTCCGTCGCATCATCGAGCTCAAGCGCGACAAACAGAAGACCATCATCGGATTCATCTCCGACCAGTTGCCCAAGTGGAGCAGCATTCATCACTTCACTCCCTTCTTCCATCGGGAGACGGCCTTCTTCACCGGCACCGAGCAGATGGCCAAGAAGATGGGTGCCCTCGTCTACTATGCCGAGGTGACTCGTCCCAAGCGTGGTTACTACCACTGTAAGTTCAAGAAGTTGGTCGATGACCCTCAGTCGGCCCCTGACTTCAATCTCACCGACCTCTATGCCGCCCGTCTGGAAGAGATGGTCCGCCGCACCCCGTCCATCTGGCTGTGGAGCCACGACCGTTGGAAACGTACCAAGGAACAGTACGAACAGCGGGTGAAGGAGGGGTTGAACAAGGCTTAATCCTCACTGCATATTTCATCGAATAATTCTGTATTTCACTGGCTTGCAGGCTAGCGAATCCTTATTTTGTTGGCTGTTGTCATCGTTCGCAGCGTTACCCGTAGGTGACGACGTGCTGTCGTACACTGTGCATTCTGCATACCTAACGGTGTAAACAGGCGCTTTTGACGATGTAAAGATGTACGTCTGTAAGTGTTTGAATATCAACATGTCCAGTGTTTGACAATTGCCGTTCACGTGTTTGACAATTGCCGTACACGTGGATGGCAGTTGCCATACACCCGTTTGACAATTGCCGTGCAATGTTCGAGCGGGGATTCTTGCAATATATAGAAGGGAGCCTTACAACATATTGAAGGGATTCTTACAACATATAGAAAGGATGTGAATGGCTTGTTTATCGGCCTTCAGGGCTCTCCAGATGGGCGATGGCCTCATTGGCTGCCGTGCGGAAGAACTCGCCGTTGGCTAGCCGTTCGCTTACGGTTTTCACTCGCTTGCGCATCTCGGCGTAACGCTCTGGGGTGAGCGAACGCAGCACATCGTCCAGCTCACGCAGCGAACCGATGCTGAAGCCCACTCCGTTGCGGGTGACGAACTCTGCCAGCGCGGCCTTGTTCCAGATGATGACCGGCAGTCCGCAGCGTAGGTAGAGCGAGGTCTTGTGCGGGTTGTTGTACTGCAGATATTCGCCGAAGTTGCCCGTGCAGGCATCAAGGGAGGCACCGTCCCACACGAGGCCGAAGCTGCCTTGCGCCTCGGCTATCAGTTGGTCGGCCTGCACGAAGCCGTTATACTCGAACGCGTCGGTCACCGGCACCTTGTCCGTGGGGAATCCCGACCCGTAGAGGCTCAGCTTGTAAGTCGCTTGCGGTTTTGTGGCCAAGTCCTTTATCCAATCGTAGAGGAACGAGTTCTTGCGGGGATTCAACGCTCCCATGTACATGATGCGGTATGCGCTCGACGTATCGTCAAAAGACTTGGGGCGCGATTCCGACAGAAAGTCGAACAACTCCAAGGTTCCCATCGGCGTCTTACATCCCTGCTGACTCAACCAGTCGATCATACGGCTGTTGTGCGCGATGATGTAGTCGGAGTGACTCAAGCGCTTCACCTCTTGTGCGGCCGTCAGCTTCTGTCTGCGGAAACTTCCCAAGTCGTGGATCACCGTCACCACCTTCGCTCCGTGCAGGTGTGCCATGTCGCACACGAAAGCGTAGTATTTCTTCAGCGGGTACTGCAGCAACAGGACGTCTCCCCTCCGCAAGCAACACGCGGCCTTCAGCACTCCGCTCAGCGTGAGGACGAAGTGAAAGATAGGTTGCTGAGCCGTGGTGCGTCGCAGTCCCACGTTGTGGAATCCCATGCTCTCCACGATGTTCTCGATATCCATTTTAGCCTTGCCGCCGGCGCTCTCCGTACGATTGTAGTTGCGCGACAGATAACAGTATCTGGTCTTTGCCTTTTCGTTCATGTCGATACCCATCCTATGTGTGTTGGACAATTTGGCTGCAAAAGTATGAAAAATGTAAGAAACGGAACACTCTACCGCGTAATAATCGCATGCTTGGGTGTCAGAGGGCGAACCGGAAACTATAAAAGTGGTGAAAATTCTCCTTGATACAAATTTCATTCAAGATTATGCGCTATCTTTGTTCCTCATTAACGAACAAGGCATATAATATCTTTGAGGCATGAGAGCAAACAAACTCTACGTTATCCTGTTGTTGGTAGTCTGTTTCTTCACGTTTTTCATCAACAACGGCGTGATACACACGGACATCATGGAGTCTCGCAACATCGTTACCGCCCGTGAGATGGTCTACGACGGACATTGGCTAGTGCCCACCATGAACGGCGACTTGCGCTTGGAGAAACCTCCCTTGCCAACTTGGATAGCCGCTGCGGCCGAGATCGTCAGCCCCGACAATATGTCCGCCCAACGTGCCATGGCCGGCTTGGCCGCCACGCTGCTGGTACTCTTCTTCTACGGCTTCGTGCGCACCTCTACCAAGGACCGCAACCAAGCCCTCATCGCATCGCTCGTGCTCTGCACCTCCTACAACTTGATTCTGATGGGCCGCACCGCCTCGTGGGACATTTATTGCCACGCCTTCATGATGGGTGCCATCTACTTCCTCTTCAAGGCTTTGCAGCAGCAGGGCCCGCAGTGGGGCAATTTCCTGGGTGCCGGGCTCTTCCTCGGGCTCTCCTTCATGGGCAAGGGCCCCGTGTCGTTCTATGCCTTGCTGCTCCCGTTTCTGCTCAGCTATATGCTGTTCATGCGGCGCCCGATGAAGGGTAAAGGGTGGCCTCTCTTCTGTATGATTCTGCTCTGCCTGCTCATCAGCAGCTGGTGGTACATCTATATCTACCTCTTCCACGCCGAAGAGGCACAGTACGTGCTTCACAAAGAGTCGACGGCTTGGGTGGAACGCAACGTGCGGCCCTGGTACTACTACGGCACCTTCTTCCTCGAGACCGGGGCGTGGGCGCTGATGGTGCTCACCGCCTTGCTGGTTCCCTATTGGAAACGACAAGCGAAGCAGGAGCGCGAGTATCTGTTCGGCCTCTCGTGGATGTTGCTGCTGGTCGTGTGTCTCTCGTGCTTCCCCGAGAAGAAGAACCGCTACCTGTTGCCTGTGCTCATCCCTGCCGCCTACACCGTCAGTTTCCTCTTTGCCACTTGGCTTGAGCAGCTGAAAACTAAGCGGATGGATGCGGTCGGCCGCAGACTCTACTACGCCAATGCCGGTCTGATGACCGTCATCGTGGCCCTGTTGCCTGTGGCGGCTTACCTCTTCCTCTATCAGAAGGGCATCATCTCCCTGACGTTGCTCATTGTGCTGGCCGTGGTGCTGTGGGCACTGACCGCTTTCATGGTCACCTCGCTCACTCGCATGCGCCCCTGGCGGTTCCTGGCTGGGGTGGTCGTGCTCTTCGTCTTCGCCGAGATTGTCTGCATGCCCTACATCGGCGGCCTGGTGAACAACCCCGACTTCAAGAGCATCAGCGCCACACGCGACATTGAGTCCCTGCGTCCGTTGCCCTTCTATTCCGTGGCCGGTGAGGAGCTCCGCATCGAACTGGTCTACGAGGCCAACAAGAAGATTCGTCCGCTGGACATCAATGATACCACGGCCGTGCTCCGCGCATTGCCTTGCGCCCTGCTTACCCACCAGAGGGTAGGAGAGGTGCTCCCCAACAGTCTGTTCAACCGGATAGACACCGTGTGGGTGGGACGCTACGACAACAACCGTCGTCCCAAGAATACCCGTCGGTACAGCGATAATTTCCTTTATAACGTAACAATTCTGAAACTCAAATAGACTATGAACAAGACCGCCGATTACGATTTGACTATCATTGTCCCCATCTTCAACGAGGAGGACAATATGGCCGCTTTGGAAAAGGCCTTTCAGTCCTACCTGCCTGCAGCCGCTTGCCCGGCTTGTGTGCTTTTCGTCAACGATGGCTCCAAGGACAACAGTGGCGAGCGCATCCGCGAAATCTGTGCGCGTAATCCGCACTTCTATTATATCTCCTTCGCCAAGAACGCCGGACTCAGTGCCGCCATCAAAGCCGGCATCGATGTGGCCCAGTCGAAATACGTGGGATATATCGACGCCGACCTGCAGACTACGCCCGAGGACTTCAACGCCCTGCTACAGTACATCGAGGAGTATCCGTTGGTGATAGGCATCCGTGCCAACCGCAAGGACACGGCCTTCAAACGCCTGCAGTCGAAGATAGCCAACGGCTTCCGCCGCATGATGACGCACGACGGGGCCACCGACACGGGCTGCCCGCTGAAGGTGATTCACACCGACTATGCCAAGCGCATCCCCTTCTTCACGGGCATGCACCGCTTCATCCCGGCGCTGATACTGTTGCAGGACGGTGGTAAGTTCAAGGAGATTCCCGTCCGCCACTTCCCGCGTGTGGCGGGTGTGTCGAAGTATCACCTGTGGAACCGCCTAATCTCTCCCTTCAAGGACTGCTTCGCCTACCGCTGGATGGCCAAACGCTACATCAACTATACCATCGCCTCTGACAACGTGGCTCCGCAAGCCGACTGACCATGAACGAATACTTGACCTACGCCATAGGCTTCCTGGCCCAGGCTTTCTTCTCGGCCCGCATCCTCTTCCAGTGGGCGCTCTCGGAGAAGGCCAAGCGGGTGGTCTCACCCTCCATCTATTGGGTGCTGAGTCTGTTCGGAGCCTACCTGCTCTTCATCTACGGATGGATACGCGACGACTTCGCCATCATTCTGGGACAGCTCGTGTCCTACTACATCTATCTGTGGAACCTCAAGGAGAAGGGCATCTGGGCCAAGCTGCATCTCTTGCTCCGATGCCTCTTGCTGGCAACGCCCGCCGTGGCCCTCTGCATGGTGCTCCACAACGTGCCCGCTTTCGTGGCGGACTTCTTCCAAAACGAGAAGGTGCCTCTGTGGCTGTTGCTCTTCGGCTCCATGGGACAGATCATCTTCACCCTGCGGTTCGTCTACCAGTGGTATGTGTCGTCGCGCCTGAAGATGTCCGTACTCCCCGCCGGGTTCTGGATCATCAGTCTTGTCGGCTCGGGCATCATCATTGCCTATGGTATCTACCGTAGCGACCCCGTGCTGATATTGGGCCAGTCCTTCGGTTTCCTTGCCTATGTGCGCAACCTGGTAATCGGCTATAAAGCCAAGACACGTAATCCCGAGCAGTAGGCATGAACAAGAGCAAGCAGAAATACTATGTCGTGTGGAAGGGCGTGGAGCCGGGTGTCTACGCCTCGTGGAAGGAGTGCCAACAGCAGATCAATGGTGTTGCCGGCGCGCTCTATAAGTCGTTCTCCAGCGAAGCGGAGGCTCAGCTGGCTTACTCGTCCTCTCCGTATGAATACATCGGGAAGTCCGCCGAGAAGGAACCCACGGTTGCCGCACCTGCCGGTGCGGCAACCTATTGCGACAACGCCTTGGCCGTGGACGCTGCCTGCAGCGGCAACCCCGGGAAGATGGAATACCGTGGTGTGCATATCGCTTCCCGCCAGCAAATCTTTCATTTCGGGCCTATGTATGGGACCAACAACATCGGGGAGTTCCTGGCCATCGTGCACGGCCTCGCCCTGCTCCAGCAGAAAGGCCTCACCGCTATGCCGGTCTATTCCGACAGCCGCAACGCCATCAACTGGGTGCGTCAGAAGAAGTGCAAGACCAAACTGGAGCGCACGGCTAAGACCGAGGAGTTGTTCCAACTCATCGAGCGTGCCGAGAAGTGGCTGCGCACCCACACCTACGCCAACCCCTTGCTGAAGTGGCAGACCGACCAATGGGGCGAGGTGCCTGCCGACTTCGGGCGGAAAGGGTAACCGGTCGGTTCCCGGGGGACTACTTCTTTATCTTGAACTTATTGCGCTTCATCAGCCATCTGTACACCACGATGCAGATGATGACCGAAACCAACGAACCTGCCGGCGAGGCTATACCCATGGGAAACAGTGTGTCGGGGTACATTTCCGAGGCAAAGTACGACAACGGGATGCGGGCGCATACAATGGAGAGGAAGTTGTGGCAGAACGAGATGATGGAGTAACCACAAGCTGTGAACAGTCCGCTGTAGCAGAAGTGTATGCCGGCGAACAGACAGTCCCACGAATAGCTCTGCAGATACTCCCCACCGAGAACAATCACCTTATCGTCATCGGTAAATAGTCGCACCGCCTCCTCGGGGATGAACTGGAAGATGACACCAACCGCCACTCCGTACGCCACACACACACCGATGGAATACCTTAGGGTCGTCAGCGCCCGTTCCGTCTTGCCGGCTCCGATGTTCTGTGCCGAGATGGCCGACACCGTAGAGAGCATGGCCGACGGGATGATGAACAGCAGTCCGATGAACTTCTCCACGATGCCCACAGCTGCCGCGTCGTTTAGTCCACGTCCGTTGGCGATAATCATGATGGCCATGAACGCCACCTGTATGAATCCGTCCTGCATAGCCACCGGGATGCCTATCTTCAGTATCTGCGACAGGGTCCCCTTGTGGGGCTTCAGGTCTTTGCGTGTGATGGCGAGCATCGACTTCTGTCGGCGGATGGCCACGTAGGCGAAGATGACGCTGCACATCTGCGACAAGGTGGTGGCCAGCGCCGCACCGGCGGCTCCCATGCCGAACAGGCCGATGAGCAGATAGTCGAGCGCGACGTTCACCACGCAGGCGACGGCGATGAAGTACATCGGACTCTTCGAGTCGCCCAACCCCCTGAAGATGGAAGCGATGATGTTGTAGGCCACGATGAACGGTATGCCGATGAAGCAGATGGTGAGGTAAGCCACCGTCTCAGTGATAGCCTCGGTGGGTGTGTCCATCATCCGCACGATGCCGTTGCAGGCCAACAGCAGGATGACGGCCAGCACGACGGACAGCCCCATGAACAGTGTGATGGTGTTGCCTATTGTCCGCGAGGTCTGCTCCCGGTCGTTGGCTCCCACCGTGTGTGCGATGCGCACCGTGGTTCCCATGGCCAGACCGATGATGATGACCGTGAACATGTGCATCACCTGTGCCCCGTTGGACACCGCCGTTGTGCTATCCACCCCGCAATACTGTCCGATGACGAATAGGTCCGCCAGTCCGTACAGTATCTGTAGGAAATAGGATAACATATAAGGTAGGGCGAAATACACGATGTTGCGCATCACGCCCCCTTGGGTCAAGTTTCTACCTTCCATTTAGTCGAATGTGTATTGTTGTAGGTTTCGTTATTGTTGCTCCAGAATCTCCAGCGCCAACTCTATTACTTGCGGATAATGCTCGTACTCCAGCGCGTGCACTTTCGTGGCCACATCCTCCGGTGTGTCCGTAGGTTCCACTGCGCAGACCGCCTGGAACAGCATGTGCCCCTTGTCGTACTCCTTATTTATATAATGTATACTGATGCCGGTCTGTTTCTCGCCCGCGGCCACCACGGCCTCGTGCACGTGCATGCCGTACATCCCCTTGCCGCCGAACTTCGGCAGCAGCGCGGGGTGAATGTTCAGTATGCGTTGCGGGAATGCCTCTGTTATGCAGTCCGGAATTCTCAGCAGGAAACCCGCCAACACGATGAGGTCTACGTGCGCGTCCTGTAACAGTTTCATTATCTCCTCTCCATCCTTCCACGCCTCTTTGGGAAAGAAACGGCACGGGACGTTCAGCCCCTTGGCCCTTGTCACCACGTAAGCGTCCTGCTTGTTGGTCAGCACCCATTTCACTTCGACATTGGCATCTTTCTGCTGGAAGTAACGGATTATATTCTCCGCGTTTGTCCCCGAACCCGAGGCTAAAATTGCTATGTTCTTGCTCATAAATCGCTGATTTAATGCACAGGTGTCTTAAAATTGTGCAACCCAAGTGCATTTAATTATCCATTTATTTGTTTAGTCCACCGAATCTTTCTTACTTTGCACCGCAAAAATATAGAATAAAAATCAATTATTAATTAAAAATCTAGAATTATGTCTGAAATTGAATCAAGAGTTAAGTCAATTATCGTTGATAAATTAGGCGTAGAAGAATCAGAGGTTACAAGAGAAGCTAGCTTCACAAATGATCTTGGCGCAGACTCTTTGGATACTGTAGAATTGATCATGGAGTTTGAGAAAGAGTTCGGTCTCTCTATTCCTGACGATCAAGCAGAGAAGATTTCAACTGTAGGTGACGCCGTTTCTTATATCGAAGCAAACGCTAAGATTTAAGAAAACTAAGTAAATCCATTTCATAAGTATGGAATTAAAAAGAGTTGTAGTAACAGGCCTTGGTGCGTTGACACCTGTTGGTAACACTGTTTCTGAGACATGGAACAGCTTGATTAATGGAGTCAGCGGAGCAGGGCCTATTACTCATTTCGACGCATCTCAGTTCAAGACCCAGTTTGCTTGTGAGGTGAAGAACTTCAATGTGAACGACTTCATCGACCGTAAGGAAGCTCGCAAGATGGACTTGTACACCCAGTATGCGGTGGTGGTAGCCAAAGAGGCTGTCGCTGACTCTGGGCTGGATGTGGAGAAAGAAGATTTGAACAGAATCGGTGTTATCTATGGCGTCGGTATCGGCGGTATGCAGACCTTCCAAGATGAGATAGGCAACTACGCTGTACACAAAGATATGGGCCCCAAGTTTAACCCCTTCTTCATACCGAAGATGATTGCTGACATCTGCGCTGGCCAGATTTCCATCCTGTATGGATTCCATGGTCCCAACTATGTCACCTCTTCGGCCTGTGCTTCTTCGTCCAATGCCATTGCCGACGCTTTCAACCTCATCCGGTTGGGCAAGGCAAACGCCATCGTAGCCGGTGGCGCCGAGGCAGCCATCTTCGAAGGTGGTGTGGGTGGTTTCAATGCTATGCATGCCCTCTCTACCCGCAACGACGATCCTAAAGGCGCCAGCCGTCCATTCAGTGCGAGCCGTGATGGTTTCGTGATGGCCGAGGGCGCTGGATGCCTCATCCTTGAGGAACTGGAACATGCCAAGGCTCGTGGAGCCAAGATTTATGCCGAAATAGCTGGTGCGGGCATGAGTGCTGACGCATATCACCTCACCGCTTCTCATCCCGAAGGATTGGGTGCCCGTCTGGTGATGTCCAATGCTCTCGAAGATGCCGGCATGAAGCCCGAGGACATCGATTACATCAATGTGCACGGTACCTCCACGTCTGTAGGTGACATCTCCGAGTGCAAGGCTATCAAGGCCCTCTTCGGCGAGCACGCCTACAAGTTGAACATCAGCTCCACCAAGTCTATGACCGGTCACCTCCTCGGTGCCGCAGGTGCTGTTGAGGCCTTGACCTGTGTATTGTCTGTGAAGAACGACATCGTTCCTCCGACAATCAACCATGCCGATGGTGACGATGACGAGAACATCGACTATAACATGAACTTCACTTTCAACAAAGCGCAACGTCGTGTTGTCAATGCCGCCCTCTCGAACACATTCGGTTTCGGTGGTCACAACGCATGTCTAATCGTTAAGAAATACGCTGAATAAGCTGTGTTTCGAACAGATTATATAGAAAAGGTAAGACTTCTTTTCCGTAAGGAGAGGGAGTCTTATCTTCGTTTATACGAAATCCTTGGGTTCTATCCCCATACCCTCCGCTACTATAAGGAGGCTTTCCTCCACAAGTCCATCATCGTGCGTGGCGACAAGGGCCACCTTGTCAACAACGAGCGGCTTGAGTTCCTTGGCGACGCCATCCTCGACGCCATTGTGGCGGACATCGTCTACAAACATTTTGAGGGCAAACACGAAGGGTTCCTCACCAATGCCCGCTCCAAAATCGTGCAGCGCGACACGCTCAACCGTGTGGCTGTGGCCATCGGTCTCGACAAGATGATTTCGCAGTCGCCCCATGGCAGCAACCACAACAGTTACATCTATGGTAACGCTTTCGAAGCCTTGGTAGGGGCTATCTACCTCGACCGTGGTTACGACTATTGCATGCGCTTCATGGAGGAACGCATCCTGGGCCAACACATTAACCTCAACAAGACCGCTTACAAGGAGGTGAACTTCAAGTCGAAGCTCATCGAGTGGGGACAGAAGAACCGGGTGTCAGTGGAGTATGTCCTCGTGGACCAATCGTCGGACATCAGCAGTCCCGTGTTCCACACCGAGGTGCGCATCGAAGGGCTGACGGCAGGCGAGGGCACCGGCTACTCCAAGAAGGAGAGCCAGCAGGTGGCTTCCAAGCGTGCCATGCAGAAACTGAAGGACTCCGCCTTCCTCGATTCCGTCTACGCTGCCAAGGAGCAACGCTCTGCTGCAGAGCAGGGAATAGTGGAGCAAGATACTGCCTCAGCAGAACAGCAAATCCCATCTGAGGATGAGATGCCTCTATCTCTCTCCGAGGAGTTGGCTCTTTGTGTTGACGAGCAAGAAATGCTGTCAGTAGCCGAAGAATCTTTCTCTGCAGAGCAAGAACCGCAGAACGCTGAGGCTTCATCTTCGTCAATGGACATGCAACCTTCATCCGATGAGCCCTTGCAACCGTCGGAGAGCAACTCTCAGTGCCGTTCGTCTGAAGAGGTTGAGGACACCGTACCCTTGTCCCGACAGGACAGAGAGTCGCGCATCAACGATGCCATGGAGGCTGCCTATTTGGACTGAATCTTCCTCTGCGACCGATGGTCGCATACCAATCAACTAACTCAAGTCACGTCAGTCCATACGAGGACATTTCACACAAGTATTTGGTCGCCTATAAACGAGTATATAGTTCAAGTGGCAACGAGTATTATACTCAACAGCCAACGAGTACTATACTCATCGGCACTTGAGTATATAGGTCTTTTACGCACGAGTATCCGGCTCGTTTAGCAAGCTGCCTTTAGCTCGTTCAGTTGCCTTCTATAGTAGTGGAACTTTGAATCGATGATGTGGATATACATAATAGAGGCTTCCCGTTCCCGGGAAGCCTCATATAACTTTTGTTGTCCTTCAGAACTAGTCTCTTGATAGCGTGTGTTTGCTTGTCTAGGCGTGGAGCATCACTTCTTGAACAGATGCGGAATGAACTCGTTGAGGCAACGACGCCAGGTGAGCCACTCGTGAGCGGTGCCTTGCGAGGTATACTGGTGCACGTCGATGCCCAAGTCGCGCAGACTCTTCACCAACTGGTTGGTGCCCATGTTCTCCTCGGTGCCACTGCCCAGGAACAGGTAGTGCACGCGTTTGTTGAAGCTCTCGGCATCGCGGAACACACCATCGAAGGCGTCACGCACGTTCAGACCGAAGATGGCTCCACTGAACCCGCCGATGTAGGAGAACTTGTCCAGATTGGTGAGTGTGATGTCGAAGGTCTGTTTGCCTCCCCACGAGAGTCCTGCCATGGCGCGGTGCTCGCGGTCGGTATAGGTGCGGAAGGTCTTGTCAATCATCGGTATTAGGTCCTCTATCACCAAACGGCGGAACGAGCTGCCGTAGAGCTCGCGCTCGGCGTTCACATCCTTGCCGGGACGCGGACGGAAGCCTACCTCTACATCTCCGCTCTCCATCACCACAATCATCGGCACACACTTGCCGGCGGCAATCTGGTTGTCGAGGATGTTGTACATGTAGCCCTGTGTGCTCCAGCCTGTCTCGTCCTCGCCCATGCCGTGTTGCAGGTAGAGCACGGGGTAGCGTTTCTTGCTCTTTGTCTCGTAGTCTGCCGGGGTGTAGACCACGCAGCGGCGGAACCGTTCTTGTGAGTTGGAGTAGTAGGTGACGGTGCGCACCTGTCCGTGCGGCACGTCCTGCGTGCGGTAGTAGTCACCCTCCGGACCTTCGGGCACTTCTATGCCACCTGCCATGCGGCTGCAGCCGAAGTAAGTGGTCGTCATGGGGTCGATCACAGAGAATCCGTCGACGAACAGGAAGTAGTAGTGGAATCCTACCACCAGTGGGTCGGTCTTCACGGTCCACCATCCGGCCACGTCCTTGTTCATATCGTACTTCTTGCCACACACATCCACCTGCAGGCGCTTCACCTGTGGCGCGAAGATGCGGAAGTAGGCGCGGTTGTCGCTGTCCAGGCGCGGGAACTCGCACCCGTGCATGTTACTGCTGGCAGCTGTGGTGGACTTCAGCACATCCTCCATGGTGGGGAGGCTCTTGCCCATCAGCTTCAGCATCTGCTCGGCATAGCGGCGACCCAGTATGCGGTAGCCTGCCGCGTCGAAATGCAGATGGTCGGCGGCGCAGCTCAGTCCCTCGGATGAGGCCACGGCACAGTTCTTTATCACCTGTGGCAGTGTGTCGATGATGGGGTTCATGCTGGCGCACTGGCCTTGGTGGTCGGCATGTACCACTTCGCCGGCTACCAGCGCCACCTCCTCGGCTTTCAGGTTGAGGTCGGTCAGCAATCGTTCGTACACGTTCTTCACCTTCTCGGGCCAATCCTTCTCACCGGTGTTCGACTCACCTTGGTGCAACAGTATGCCCTTTATCACACCGTCCTTCTGGGCGATGCGCGCGGTCTCCACCAGTCGTTGGTAGGGGTCGTTGTCGTAGTTCTTCAGCATTCCTACCATCCAGTCCGGGGCGGTCTTGACGTATGCCTCGCGTGCGTCCTTTTGGTAGAGCTCGATGCGGCAGCCGCCTATGGCCACGTGGATGATGCCCACCTTCACGTCAGCGGGGAGGTTCTCCACCATCGTGCGGCCGAAGTAGTCCGCCGGGGTGAGTCCGGTGTTGGGTCGGCAGAGCGGGGCGCGTGCGGGGTACCATTTCCCGTGGGTGCGGCCCAGTGCGGGGTTGTCTACTACGGGCATCGTCAGGAAGCGGTCCACGGTCACGGTATCCTGTGGCTCGTAGGGAGCGTTGCCTTCCATGTTCGACTGGCCCAGGCATAGGTAGATGTAGAAGTTAGGGTCTTGTGCATAACTTCGTGTTCCTGTCAGACAGAGCACTGTCAGTAACAGGCAGGAGAGTAATGTCTTCTTCATATGATCTTAGTTATTTTGGTTAAAATTGAGGTCTGTCCATTGGTTGTAGGGGCGTCTCTTCATGCTCGGGGAAGATAATCCGATAGTTGCCGCTCAGGTGCATGAAGGCGAACAGCCGTAGTAATCCGTCGTAGTAGGCGTCGAAATAGCCGTCGTCGTATGGCACATGTTGTGCGTTCCACAGCCGGTCCACAAACTCGCGGCACTTGCAGTGGGTAGTCGTCAGGGAGACGGCGGCGGCTGTGGCTACCAGTCCTAGTGAGTGGCGCAGCTGGCGGTACTCACCCGCCTCCAGCACCTGCTCCACTTGTGTGCCGTCCACGTTGTATTGGTCCACGAAGGTGTCTATCCCTTGGCTGTAGAGGAAGTTCTGTATTCGGTTGCCATACTGTCGTTGCCATGCGGCGTCCGCGCAGGCCCACGAGTAGTCGAGGGCGATGTTCATCGGCACGCGCCACGAGTCGAACCGGAAAGTGTTACCGATGATGAAGTGGCTGTCCATTAGGGTGCCGTCGTAGTTGCTATAGTCGGGTGTGAGTCCCGTGACGGGGTGCACACAGCGGTGCAGGTATTCGCGGCTGCGTTGGGCACACTCCCGCCAGAAGGCAGAGCGCCCGTCGCCAGCCCATCGGGCCCACACTTCGTAGAAGGCAGGCACATGGTACGAGGGGTCGGTAAACCGTCCACCCCAGTTGTCGGGGGTGAAGGTGATGAGTTTCTGCTCGGTGTTGATGAAGGGTGCCACGCGGTCCATGCCGGTCTTCTGCATCGAGCAGTCGAGGATGTTCTGTGCCTCAGCCCGGTAGTCGATGCCCGTGTCGTTACCCCATCGGTTGGAAGCGAAGATGAGCGCGGTCACGTAGTAGAGCTCTCCGTCCGAGGCGGGGCCTTGCGAGTTGCGTGTGCCGTCCGTCTTACAGCTCCAGGCGAAGTATCCTTTTAGTGGACCGGTGTCGTGTTGCATGTATCGTTTGCCCCATCGCCACAAGCGGTCGAAGATGTCCTTGCGGTCGAACTGCACAGCGATCATCATGCCGTAGGACATGCCCTCGGTGCGCACGTCGTGGTTTTTGAGGTCCGAGATGTAGGCCATAGAGTCGCCCACTTCGAAGTATACTTTGTTTGGCCCATAGAACACTCCGTCGAACACTTCCTTTAGCTTGGCGTCGATGTCCGCTTGTTTGTATCCCATCTCCGCGAACAGGTTGCGGTATTTGCGGGTCTCGAAGGCTCCTTGGTCCCATGGTAAGTAGTCGAATCCTATCCAGTCCACCTCTACCGACTGTCCTTTGCGCAGGGTGATGAACAGGTCCTTCACTCCCAGCGGGGCGGTCTTCAGCGCTACACTGTGCTCTGTCCACTCTTTGCTGGCTGGTAACGTCACGGCGGCTATCGGCTTGTTGTCGGCGCTCAGTTGCAGGGCTCCTCCCGTGGCGGAACGGTATCGCAAGGTCAGTCTGCCGGCCTGTTCGACGCCGAAATCCACCCGGTTGTAGCGTAGCCATGCGCCCTTCTTGTGGAAGTTGGCTTTCCATCCGCAGAACTTATTGTCCGGGTCCAGAAAGTCGATGGCCACGCCTGTGGTGTCTATCTGACTATATCGGTCCACTTGTATCTGCGTGCGCGCGTCGGTGATGCCCACACCTCGCAGGGTGGGGATGACCTTGCGTATGGTCCCGTCCTCGTTGAAGAAGAGCGAGTCTATCCGTGTCGAACGGTTCTTGTCGAACTCCGGCGAATAGTCGTTGTGGTGGTAGAACAGGTACCATTGTTCGTTGTAGGAGATAATCGAGTGGTGGTTGGTCCAGCACTTTGTGGGGGATTCGTCCATGATGGTTCCTTGGAAGGTGAACGGCCCCATCGGGCTCTTGCCGGTGGCGTATGCCAGTGTCTCCGTATCCTTGCGCACCCAGGGGAACGTATAATAGTAGATGCCGTTGCGCTCGAAAACGAAAGGTCCTTCCTTGAATCCTTCGGGAAGTCCCTGCACGGGCATAGGTTCGGAAGCGAGGGCGGTCATGCTGTCGTCCAGTTTCGCCATCCACATGCCAGCACCGGCCCAGTAGATGTAACTCTGTCCGTCCTTGTCGGTCAGTACGCACGGGTCGATGCCATTCACTCCTTCGATGGGTTGTCGCATAGGGAAGAAGGGACCTTCCGGTCGGTCGGCCACGGCCACGCCCACACCGAATCCTTTTCCGCCGCGCGGTGATGCCGGGAAGAAGAAGTAGTAGCGTCCGTTCTTCTCCACGCAGTCGGGTGCCCACATGGCGTAGGAGTTGGGTTCTACCCAAGGCACACGGTTTTGGTCGACGATGACCCCGTGGTCCTTCCAGTCGGTCAGGTTGTCCGACGAGAAGACGTGGTAGTCGCCCATACAGAACCAGTTCTTAAGCCGGTCGATAGGGCTGGGTATGTCGTGCGAGGGGTATAGGTACACTTTCCCCTCGAACACCTTTGCCGTGGGGTCGGCCGTAAACTGGTCGTGAATGATGGGGTTCTGTCCCTGCACCGGCAGTTGTGCTAAGGAGAGGAGTCCCCAAATCGTTAGAATCTTTGTTGTCTTCATAGAGTAGAGTTATAGGGTTATCTATCTGTTGCGGTTCAGCAGGCTGTCCGATGGGCACTCGTAGTTGGTGATGGGCAGTGCTATCTGCTGCAACTGCTCCAACGAGTGTACGGGGCGGTCGATGTCTGCGGGGATGTTCATGCCGGCGTACTGCTGGAAGTAGAGCAGACAGGCATCCTTCCACCAAATGGCGTCGCGCATCTGTATGCGTAGGCGCGACTGTACGTCCCGGAAGCGGAAGCTGTCCACGTACGGTTCCGCTTGGTCCCACACCTTTTGGAACTGACGCACTTGACGCACGCCTTGGTCATAGTGGCTACAGAGGTTTTCCCACAGCGTGCGCCCATCCGCCATGCGGTAAGTCCAGGGTAGGTGGTGAAACCACAGCAAGTACTTCTCGGGGCAGGTCGCCGGGTCGTCGTAGCTGAGGCGGAGCGAGTCGGGGTACTGAGCCACGGCATCGCTACCCGTGTGGCTACGGTTGAACCCGATGCCACTCTTGTCCGCCTTGTGGTAGTAGCGTGGCAACCAGTCCTCGCGCGCTCCCGGCACGTCGCACCAAGGCTCGGGCCCGTAGTGGTGTCCCCAGGCGAAGATGTGGTGCAGTCCGAGCGGCATCATGTAGTTCACCAGCGCCTCGTGGCTCTCCATCATCATCTGTCGGACGGGCTTCACAAACTCCTCTGTGGAGCAAAAGGTCTGCTTCAGCCACTCGTCCGCAATGGTCTCGGCCGAGAGGGTAGGGTTCCACGCCAGTCGCCCGAAGGCATACCAATTGGCTTGGGCAAAGGGGTGGCCGCACCAGTTGGTGGTGTTGCCGATGTTGGACACGCCGGCAATGGCTTTAAGCGACGATGGTGGCACCAAGGAGAAGAACTCCTTCCACATCGGTGCTAGATAGACCAGGTGGTTGGCGTGACCCATATACTCTTGCGTAATCTGAAACTCGGCCATCGTGGGTGTCTGCTTCAGAGCGGTGAAGAGCGGGCTGTAAGGCTCCCGGGGTTGGAAGTCCACGGGACCGTTCTTCACCTGTATGATGACGTTCTGTCGGAATTGCCCATCCAGTGGCACAAACTCTTGGTAGGCTTGCTTTGCCCGGTCGGCGTCCGAGGGACTATAGACGAATGCCCGCCACATGACGATGCCTCCGTAGGGCTTCAGGGCATCGGCCAACAGGTTTGCCCCTTCGGCATGTGTCCGTCCGTAGTCGCACGGGCCCGGTTGTCCCTCGCTGTTGGCCTTCACCAGGAAGCCGCCGAAGTCGGGTATTAGCTGATAGATCTCGCGCACCTTTTGCTTCCACCAGCGGACGACGGCCTTGTCCAGCGGGTCGGCTGTTGCCAGTCCACCCAGTTGCATGGGCGAGGCGAAGTTCACGGATAGATAGGTGCGTATGCCATACGGACGGAAGATGTCAGCCAGTGCCTTCACCTTTTGCAAGTATTCGGTGGAGAGCATCTGGGGCGAAGCGTTCACGTTGTTGAGTACGGTGCCGTTAATGCCTATGGAGGCATTGGCGCGGGCGTAGGCGGTGTAGCGCTCTGTGGCGGCCGGCAGTGTGGCCCAGTCCCACAGCGATTGTCCGGCATAGCCGCGCTCGATGGTACCGTTCAGATTGTCCCAATGGTTGAGGATGCGCAACGTGTAGGCGGGGCTCTCGGTGACCGAGCGTACCGGTTCGCCACTCGCCTGCAGGCGCAGCAGATGGTAAGCTCCATAGAGCAACCCTGCCTCGGTAGGCGAGGAGAGCAGTATGCCGTTCTCGTTGCACAGAATCTTGAATCCATCGGGGCTGAGGCCTCTCTCTTTGTGGAGGGCGAGTGTGACGGGCTTTCCGCGCCAAGCGTGGCGCAACTCGTCCGCAGCAAGGGTGGCTGTGGTTGTAGGGTGACGTAACGACAGCGTGACAGAGGCGTTCGCTCCTATGTCTTGGCGTAGCCAAAGACGACTGCCGTCTTCCGCGGACGGCCGCTTCTCTTCGGGGGAAAGAGCACTCTGCGCCGCGTTGGAGGTTGAGTAGGCGGGCAACTTTGTCTTTGCTCCCGCCGTCACGGCGCCGCAAAGACAAAGTGTAACTGTCCAACCTAACAATTTACTAACCTTAATATAAATATAATCACTAAACATGTTTCTTGTGTTTTTGACGTTGGTATTGGAGTGCCGGAGGATGCGGTGCCGATGATTGTCCTGGTCGAAGTCGGGCCACGGCGCTGCACGTCCGGAATCTCTGTTTGCAAAGGTAGTGCACAAGCTTGTGAATGTGTCCGAAATATGTTTCATAAAATGGCAGAATATGGTCATGGCTCCTCCGGGATGATACATAAGCTTGCATAAATCGTACAATGCCTCTGTTTGCGTGGATTTTGCCTGCGTTTTCTTGTTGATGGATGGAGATTTTACTACTTTTGCTTCCACTTCTTTATACCCTGACGATAAGATTATGAAGACACGTATCCAAAAAAGCTATAGTGGTATCATCGCACTGTTGCTGGTGTTGCTCATGCCTTGGCAGAGCCTTGTGGCTCAGTCCGGGGAGTTTTACTCTACCGAAGACGGACTCTCCAGTAGTCTGATTACCCAGATGTGTCAGGACAGTCGCGGGTTCATCTGGACCTCCACCGAGTATGGACTGAACCGCTTCGATGGACAGACCTTCAACGATTACCGCTGCATTGCCGGTGATTCTACCTCTTTAATAAACGACTATGTGCGCGCTGTCTACACGGACAGTCGGGGGCATGTGCTGATAGGCTGCATCAATGGACTGATGGTCTACAACGAGCGGACCAACCACTTCCGCGAGGTGCCGATGGTGCGTGCCGGACGTACAGTGAGTGCCCACGTATCCTTCTTCCAAGAGACGTCGAAAGGGGAGGTGTGGATGAGCACCAGCGGACACGGCCTGTTCCGTATGGACAGCACCATGACCTGTGCCCGGTCGGTGGACGACCTGCTGGACCAGACGGGCTGCACCTTTCTCTCCAACTTCCTCATCGATAGTCGGGGCCACCTGTGGCTGGGCACCGACGGAAACGGACTGGCCCGTTACGATTTCGCTACCAAGAAACTCTCCAAGGTGGAGTTTACTGCGCCGGCCAGTGTCATCACTTCCCTTCACGAGGATGCCTCCGGCAATGTCTTTGCGGGAGAGATCAAACAGGGACTCTTCCGCTATGACGAGAAGACGGACCGCATGGTGTCCGTCCCCTCCGAGTCGGGCCGTTCTGCCTTCGCCATCTCCTGTCTGGCCATTGTGGATGGACGCCTGTGGGTAGGTACTGATGGCGAGGGCATCAAGGTGTACAACGCACAGACAGGCAAGCTGGCCGACCACAACGTGAACGCGTCGCCCGTGAACCTCTCCCGTGCCAAGGTGCACGCCATTCAGGAAGACCGCGACGGGAATGTCTGGATAGGGCTGTTCCAGAAAGGCATCGTGCTGCTGAAGAAACAGCAGAACCCCTTCGAATACTATGGCAACCAGTCGAGTTACTACAACCCCATCGGCGAGGGCTGCGTGATGGCGGTCTTTGTGGACAAGTCCGGCCATCTGTGGGTGGGTGCCGACAACGAAGGACTCTACGAGCTCGACGCTACCGGCAAGCGCTTGCATCACTACTGCGCTAACGCCCAGAACCCCTCGTTCCCCAGCACCGTCCTCTGCGTACACGAGGATGCTGACGGCACTCTTTGGCTGGGCACCTACGGACAGGGCGTGGGACGACTCAACCGGCGGACCGGCAGCTACGAACACTTCGCGGCCATCAAGGAGACGGTGGTGTACGATGTCGCCGAGGACCTCGACCACCAAGTCTATTTTGCCGCCTTCGGGTCGGGATTCTACCGCTACGACACGAAGACGGGGCAGATGGAACACTACGAATCGTCCAAGGACGAGAGCGGAGACACCGACCGCAATGAACTGCCGAACGACTGGATACACAAACTCTTCTGCGACAGCGAGGGAAAGATGTGGATGGGCCATTACAAAGGCGTGAGTTGCTTCGACCCTAAGACTCGCAACTTCCTCGTCTATAAGGGTACCAACCTATTGGTACCCGGCTGTGTAGGCTACGCTTTTGCCGAGGACCACAACGGGAACATCTGGATGGGTACCAACGACGGGCTCTACTACTTCAACAAACTCTCTGGCGAAGTGCGCCGCTACGGAATGGGCGAAGGACTGCCAAGCAACGTCATCTGCGGTGTGGCCGAGGACGGAAAGAACAGTATATGGGTGAGCACCTATAAGGGCGTGAGCTACTACGATAAGAACAAGGAGTCCGTGGTGAACTTCTCCTCCAACAACGGACTGCAGGGCAACGAGTTCACCCACGGAGCCTATTACACCGACGCCTCGGGCAAAATCTATTTCGGAGGCATCGACGGCGTGACCGCTTTCGATCCCGACTGGATAACGATTCCCTTCACCCCGCTGTCGGTTTACGTCACCGCCTTCTACATATATAATAATAAGGTAAACTCCGAAACCCTCTCGGGTGGGTCGCCCGTGGTGGATGGGGTCATCATTGATGCCAAGGAGTTTCGCCTCGCCTACAAGGACAACTCCTTCAGCCTCGCCTTCTCCACACTGCAGTATAACAATCCCGGACAGATCAGCTACCAATACCGCATAGAGGAACTGGGTGAGAAGTGGACCACCACCGAGCCGGGCACCAACCGTGTCTCCTACAACAATCTCTCCCCGGGCACCTACACCTTCCAGGTGCGGGCTTCCAACTATGGCCAGCTGTCCGACGTGCGGAGTGTTCGCATCGTCATTGCCTCACCTTGGTACGCCACCTGGTGGGCATTCTGCATCTATGCCGGCCTGCTGGCACTGCTGGCATTTGCCGTGGTGGGCTATGTGCTGGCGCGCGTCCGCCATCGGCGTGAGATACAGTTGCGCGAACACAAGGAACAACTGAACGAAGCCAAGCTGCAGTTCTTCATTAACATCTCCCACGAGATACGCACCCCGATGACGCTCATCATCAATCCGCTGGAGAAGTTACTTGCCAACGAGGGCGAGACCGACCGACGTAAGACCTACCTGATGATCTACCGCAACGCGCAACGCATCCTCCGGCTGATAAACCAACTGATGGACATCCGTAAGCTGGACAAGGGACAGATGTTCATGAAGTTTCGCCAGACCGACATGGTAGGCTTCATCGCCAATGTGATGCAACCCTTCGAGGCGCTGGCACAGAAGAAACAGATACGGTTCGAGTTCGACCATGTCATGCCTAGGCTTGACGTGTGGGTGGACATGAACAACTTCGATAAGGTGCTGATGAATGTTCTCTCCAATGCCTTCAAGTTCACTCCCAACGAGGGAGAGATTACCGTCAGCCTCACCACCGGAAGGGATGAGTCGCGCCGCGACGCCTTGCGCGACTACTTCGAGATTGTGGTGACGGACAGCGGTATCGGCATCGACAAGGACAAGATAGAGCGTATCTTCGAACGCTTCTACCAGATAGACAACGACGCTACCAACTCCAACTTCGGTACCGGCATCGGTCTGCATCTGTGTCGCCAGCTGGTGTTGCTCCACCACGGAGTCATCTACGCCGAGAACCGCGAGGATATTTCCGGTAGCCGCTTCATCATACGCATCCCCTTAGGCTGTGACCATCTGCGTACCGAGGAACTGGAGGATGTCGATGCCGCACCGGTAGCTCCGCTGCGCATGGCCACCACCAACGAGACCTTTGAAGAGGAGACCGAGGAAAAGACCGCTTCTCGTTCGAAGAGCCGCCAGACGGTGATGGTGGTGGAGGACGAGGAAGAGATCCGCAACTACCTGAGGCAAGAACTATCCTCCGAATACCGCGTGTTCACCTGTTGCGACGGCAAGGAGGCCTACGATGCCATCCTCAAGGAGATGCCCAACCTGGTTATCAGCGACATCATGATGGCGAATATGGACGGACTCACCCTCTGTCGCAAACTGAAGCAGAATGCCAACATCAACCATATCCCCATCGTGCTCCTCACCGCTAAGTCGCGTCCCGAGGACAAACTCGAAGGTATGGGTATAGGAGCCGATGCCTACTTCGTGAAACCCTTCAACATGGAACTGCTGAAGAGTACCATCGCCAACCTGATAGCCAACCGGCGACTACTGCGCAATAAGTTCAGCGGTGCCCAGCTGCAGGAGGACAAGATAGAGAAGCTGGAGATGAAGTCGAGCGACGAGCAACTGATGGAACGCATCATGAAGGTCATCAACCAACACTTGGACGACCCGAAGCTCAACGTGGGCATGCTCGCCACCGAGGTGGGCCTGAGTCGTGTGCACCTCCATCGTAAGCTGAAGGAACTGACCAACCTCTCCACGCACGACTTCATCAAGAACATCCGTCTGCAACAGGCCGCTTCCCTGCTGACCAAGAAGATGCCCGTCTCCGAAGTGGCGTATGCGGTGGGCTACACCAACCTCTCCCACTTCAGCAACTCCTTCCGCGAGCAGTATGGCATGTCGCCCACCGAGTACATGTCGCAGTTCGAGGCGGAGAAAGAGGCGGAATGAAATGTTTTCTGTCCTTTCGTTGTGGGGTATTCAAGGAATTGGTGTAACTTTGCAACTCCTTGTTAGGGGAGCCTTTATGCAAAACCCAGCGAGGAAAAGAGAGAAATGTATCCAACTAAAACGTTAGAGAATATGGAACAACAATTAGTTATTTACAATACATTGACCCGCACGAAGGAGGCCTTCAGGCCGTTGCATGCTCCTAATGTGGGCATGTATGTCTGTGGACCTACGGTGTATGGTGATGCCCACCTGGGTCATACCCGTCCGGCCATCACCTTCGACCTGTTGTTCAGATACCTCAAGCATCTGGGCTACAAGGTCCGTTATGTGCGCAACATCACCGATGTGGGCCATCTGGAGCACGATGCCGATGAGGGTGAGGACAAGATTGGGAAGAAGGCCCGTCTGGAGCAATTGGAACCTATGGAGGTGGTGCAGTACTATCTGAACCGTTATCACAAGTCGATGGAGGCCCTCAACGTGTTGCCGCCTAGCATCGAACCCCACGCCTCCGGTCACATCATCGAGCAGATTCAGCTAGTGAAGGAAATCCTCGACAACGGCTATGCCTACGTGAGCGAAGGCTCTGTCTACTTCGATGTGGTGAAGTATAACAAGGACCATCACTACGGCAAACTCTCCGGTCGTAACCTAGAGGATGTGCTCAATACCACCCGCGAGCTGGACGGTCAGCAGGAGAAACACAACCCTGCCGACTTCGCTCTGTGGAAGAAGGCTCAGCCCGAGCACATCATGCGCTGGCCCAGCCCCTGGAGCGACGGATTCCCCGGATGGCACTGCGAGTGCACAGCCATGGGACGCAAATACCTTGGTTCGCACTTCGACATCCACGGAGGCGGCATGGACCTGATTTTCCCCCACCACGAGTGCGAGATTGCGCAAAGCGTGGCTTCGCAGGGCGACGACATGGTGCACTACTGGATGCACAACAACATGATTACTATCAACGGTACGAAGATGGGCAAGAGTCTGGGCAACTTCATCACCCTGGACGAACTCTTCACTGGATCGCATAAACTGCTGGCGCAAGCCTACAGTCCGATGACCATCCGCTTCTTCATCCTGCAGGCACACTACCGCAGCACGGTGGACTTCAGCAACGAAGCCCTGCAAGCTGCCCAGAAGGGATTCGAACGTTTGGCTGAGGCTGTCGCTAATCTGGATCGCATAGAACCGGCAGCTGCTTCCACCATAGACGTGAAAGGTTTGCGCCAGAAGTGCTACGATGCGATGAACGATGATCTGAACACGCCTATCGTCATTGCCCACCTGTTCGACGCTTGCCGCATCATCAACACCGTGCTCGACAAGAAGGCCACCATCAGTGCCGAGGACCTGCAGGAGATGAAAGAGGTGTTCCACCTGTTTGTGTTCGACATCTTGGGCTTGCGTACTGAGCGCGAGGCCGACGCTGCCCGCGAGGAAGCCTTCGGCAAGGCTGTGGACATGCTGCTCGAGCAGCGCACCATCGCCAAGGCCAACAAGGACTGGGCAACGAGCGACAAGATTCGCAACGAACTCACCGCCCTCGGCTTCGAGATTAAGGATACCAAGGATGGAGCTGTTTGGCGCTTGAACAAGTAACCACTAGGTCGCACTTCGGTGCCTCTAACATACATAAGGTATAAACCAAGTAGGGCTCACTCGTAGATGAACATAGGTCCCCGTAGGATGACCGTAGGGTCTCGGGACGAGGACCTATAGTCATCCTGGAGTGGACCCTACTTGTTGTCTCCACATCACCCTCCTCTCCATCACTTTCGACTCCTTTTTTATCCTCTTTTTCTTAGCTTCTGACACTCTAAAACGAGAGATTTGACCATATAATACTTGTAATGACCAGTTTTTCCATATTGTAAAACGATTGATAATCAATGTTGATTATAGCCAAAACGAATATTCTATCCTTTGGTAGTTTATTCCATTCCCTCTGTTAAATAATGTATCTACTTTCGCATCGGAAACTTGCATGGAGTACGCAGTAGTGTGGACTCAGGGCAAGAATTCGCTGCCGTCATCGCTATATATAAATAGATATAGGACGCTTATATTTAATGGGTATAGACGCTGGCGAGGCAGCACTCCAAGTTGAATGAGCAAATTTTGTTAGTGTAAGAACTATAGATTTAGTATTATGAGAAACTTAACGATTATGCGAGGGCTACATTGGCTCTTTTTCATTCCGTTCTTCCTCTGGTCCTGTCAGGATAAGATGGACGAACATTATGAAGTCCCCGAGTGGATTAAAGGTAGCGCATGGGAACTGCTTTCTGACGAGAGTATGGAAGGAAAGTACTCCATGTTTCTAGAAGCTGCCGAGCGCGGAGGTTACAAAAGTATCATGCAGGGTCGTGCACTGATGACGGTGATGGCGCCTGACAACGATGCGTTCTCCGCTTACCTGAAGGAACACGGCTATTCTGCCGTGAAGGATATCCCGACATCAGAGTTGAAAGAACTTATCGGATTCCACCTCCTCTATTACTCGTACAACAAGAGTGGTCTAGAGAACTTCCGTCCCGAGGGCGAAGGTGCGTACGACGAAGGTGCCGAGATTCTCGACCCGGGTATGTACTACAAGTTCCGTACGCGCAGCAATGCGGCACCTACCAAAGAAGTGGAACCGCAGACCGGCAAGACGGTGACTGTCTACCATCTGGAACGCTTCGTCCCGGTCTTCTCCCACTACTTCTTCTCTTCCAAGAAGATTGATGCGAAGAAGAACTACGAGGCATTCTACCCCAACTCCACTTGGACGGGCGACGATGGCTTCAACGTATCCGAGGCTACGGTCAATGAGTATGGGCTGATTGCCAAGAATGGTTACGTCTATACTATTAATAAGGTATTGGAGCCGCTGGGCTCTCTCTACGACGAACTGAAGAACAATCCCGATTATTCGGACTTTCTGGCCATCTATGACAAATTCTCTGTTTATACGGCGGACGATGAACTGACCACCAAATATGGTGAGGCATTGGGTGTGGATACGCTCTATCTGCATAGCCACCGCGACCCGTTGGCGCCTATCGCCATGGAGTGGTATAAATATGACTACCGCCGGCTCGATACACTGGCTTATCGTGCATACAGTCTCTTCGCTCCTAACAATGAAGCGTTGAAGGATTTCTTTGGTTCCTATTGGAAGAACAGCGGTTACGATGACTTCGAGTCGCTCGACCCGCTGATTCAGACCCTCTTCCTGAACGAATATGTTTACAGCGGATCAGTGGCTTTCCCCGAGGAAATTGAGAGTGGAAAGGTGACTACCGCATCGGGTACGAAGTACAGCTTCGACCCCTTCGCTTCGGACGTGGTACGCAAGATGTGTGTCAATGGTAGTTTCTACGGACTCAACAAGATACAGACTCCGATATTGTTCAACTCCGTATCCGGACCGGCATTCCACGAGAAACGCTTCATTGACTTCCTCTATGCGATGAACAGCTCTGAACTGCTCTCCTCCTTCGGATCGGAGAATGAGAAGTACACCCTGCTTATCCCCGAGAACTCTACCTTCGAGAACGAGGGAATCTATCTGAATGTCTATCCCGAAGGCAACAAGCTGGAGCGTAAGGTAGATGACGCTTGGGAATCTGTAGGTTCCGACGAGCTGCAACGCATCATCCGTGCCCACACCGTGATGGGCGAGGAGGTAACCCTACAAACCACCGGCACGCAGGTCGTTCCCATCCAGTCGTCGTTCTGCTACTGGTTCGTGAAGGACGGCAAGATTGCCTGCAGCACCCAGTATAACAATATCCTCGACCCGGGCAGCACCTACGACCCATTCGTGGAGTTCGAGGAGGTGACCAATAACGGTAAGGCATGGTCCAACGGAAAGACCTACACCTATAAGACATCCACTGAAGACGGTCTGTTCATGGCAGAGACCGAGGACGGCACGGGCAGCAGCATGCAAGAGAAACTGGCTACCTGTCAGGATTCACGCTACCCTTATTACTGTTTTGCACAGCTGCTTCGTGAGGCAGGCATGATTTCCGGTAAGACCATCGCCGGACTCTCCGGACGTTCCGTAGCCTTCATCCCCACTAACGAGACCTTGCGGAAGGCGTTGGCTGCCAACGAGATTCCCGAGGCTGCCAAGCTGACCATCTATGACGACTATGCCGTGGAGTTGGTGAACGCCAACAATCCGCTGACTGAGGCTGAGAAGATAGCGCTGAAGAAATACCTCAGTAACTACTTTGTGGTGGCTACTTCCATCGCATCTGCCTGCTACCCTGGTTCTAAGATGGCGAGCGGCGACTATACCAACTATGATGGAAAGGCCATTGTCTATACCGATGGTGGCACTTCCCTCTCCATCAAACTGAAGGATGGAATGAACGTGGTGAAGGTGTCGGACAAATATGATCTCTTCCCCTTCTGCTACGGCGATGGTTGTTTCCATTTCATAGAGTCTCTTCTTAAGTAATCTGTAAATTGACCAATATGAAGCTAACTAATATTTACATAGTTGTAGCCCTGCTCCTCTGTTCTGTGGGGGAAGCGGTGGCACAGACACAGCAAGTCATCATCGGTACGGTGACCGAACTCTTCGGTGGCTCCAAGGAACCGTTGATAGGTGTCAACATCAACATCATGAACTCGCAGGAACGTTCATTGGGCGGTGCCATCACCAACATGAACGGCCAATACTCGTTGGCGATTCCTAAGGACGAGAAAAACCTGACGCTCGTCTTCTCCTACATCGGTATGAAGACTAAGCGTTTCAAGTATACCGGACAGAAGACACTGAACGTGACGATGGAGTCCGAATCGATGAGCATGAGTCAAGTGGAAGTGGTGGCCGAGCGCAAGGACCGCAACGACTTAGGCGTGGGCATGCGTGAGCAAATCTCCGCCACGCAGAAGGTCAACGTGGAAGACTTGGTGGCTACAGCCCCTGTGACCTCTGTGGAGGAGGTGCTCCAAGGCCAGCTGGGTGGTGTGGATATCACCCTAAGCGGTGACCCAGGAGCCAAGAGCACCATCTTCATCCGTGGTGCCAGCACCCTGAACGCCAATGCCGACCCGTTGATTGTTATCGATGGTGTGCCTTATTCTGACAGCAATACGGACGACTTCGACTTCGCTACCGCCAGTCAGGAAGACCTGGGATCACTCCTCAATATCTCGCCGAACGACATCGAGTCCGTAGAGGTGCTGAAGGATGCGTCCGCCACCGCTGTGTGGGGTACCAAAGGTGCCAATGGTGTGCTCATCATCAACACCAAGAAAGGTAAAGTGGGGAAGACACGTTTCTCCTTCTCCTCTAAATGGACCACGAAGATTGAGCCGGAGACCATCCCGATGCTGGACGGCGACGAATATGTGGCCCTTATGCAGGATGCCATATGGAACAGTGCCAACTACGTGGGCGTGAGCAAGGCTTCGAACTACCTCCGCCTACTGTTCGACACACCTGAAATCGGTGACGACCCTAGCTGGCAATACTATAACGAGTATAATCAAAACACCGATTGGCTCGACCTTGTACGTCAGCAGGCACTCACCTCCGACAATAGCTTCTCAATGAGTGGTGGTGGTAACCGTGCAACCTACCGCCTGGCCTTGGGTTACGCTACTGAGGATGGTACGACCATCGGAACCTCGATGAACCGTTTCAATACGGCACTTCGCATCGACTACAACTTCTCCAAGAAACTGAAGTTCGGTGCCAACGTCACCTACACGCAGACTGACAAGGACGCCAACTGGGCTAGCACAGTCCGTTCGGAAGCCTTCAAGAAGATGCCTAACAAATCGCCTTACGTCATCAACGACGCCACGGGCGAACAACTCGACCAATACTTCACCCGCCAGACCTCTGACTGGGAAGGTGTGTTCAAAAGCAACGACAGCGGTAGCAATGCCTCCAACTACAACCCCGTAGCCATGGCTAAAGAGTCTACCAACAACACCCTGCAACGTGAGTTCCGTGCTGTTGTCGACGCACGCTACAAGATTTTGCCCGAGTTGACCTGGACCGCCTACGTATCCATCAAGATGAATGATACCAAGACCTCCAAGTTCTTGCCTCAGGAAGTGACAGGAGCCGTATGGATGAACGCTTATGCCAACCAGGCTTACGACGGAACGTCGGAGAGCCTCTCCATACAGACCGAGAACAAGTTGCAGTTCATCAAGAACTGGAACGAGAAGCACAACTTGATTGCCAACCTCCGTTGGAACACCAGTCAGTCCTCTAGCTCCAGCTACGCCAGCAAGACTTCCGGTATGGCTTCTTCGGGTCTGTCCGATCCTGTTGTAGGAACTACTGTACAGAGTATGGGCTCCGGTACTTCCGAAGGCCGCAGCGTATCGGGTATGGCCATGGTCAACTACACCTATCTGGGTCGTTACGTAGCACAGGCTTTGGTCAACATGGAGAGCAGCTCTGCCATGGGTCGCGATGAGCGTGTGGGCTACTTCCCCTCCTTCGGTCTCAACTGGAACATCCAGGACGAACCCTTCATGCGGTCTCTCAAAGAGAAGTTCCTCGATCAGGCCAAGATTCGCCTGAGCTATGGTGAGAGTGGTACAGCCCCCAGAGGCAACTCGGTCTACATGGGTGCCTTCAAGGCCACGGGCGACAACTACATGAACATGACCTCCATCGCGCCGAACCGCATGCAGTTGGACAAATTGAAATGGGAGACCTTGAAAGAGTACAACATCGGACTCGACCTGGGCTTCTTCAACAACCGCCTGCGCTTCACGTTCGACTACTACATCCGTAACCGTTACGACATCCTGCGGAAGAACTTCACGATACCTTCTACCACAGGATTCTCGTCCATCGCCTACTACAACTCTGGATCCACCCGCAACGAAGGATGGGAGTTCCGTACCGACTTCGTACTGTTCAATCAGAAGGATTGGCGCGTGAGCGGTTACTTTAACCTGGCCCGCAACCGCAACAAGATTACCGAGCTGCAGGCAGGTGCTACCGAGGGCGTGAAGAATGCCGACGAAGTGGAGAACGGCGAGTATGCCTACCTCACCGAAGTGGGCCGTCCTATCGGCTCCTTCTACGGATACCGCTACAAGGGCGTTTATCAGAACAAGGACGCTACCTACGCTCGTGATGCCGAGGGTAACGTGATGACCGACCTGCAAGGCAACCCCATCGTGATGAAGAATGGCTCGTACACCTGTTACCCCGGTGACGCCATGTACGAGGACATCAACCACGATGGTGTCATCAACAAGTACGACATTGTATACCTGGGCAACACCCAGCCGCTGGTAACCGGCGGTGGCGGCTTGACCGTGAAGTACAAGAACGTATCGCTGAGCGCCTTCTTCCATGGTCGTCTGGGACAATCCATCGTCAATCAGGCCCGAATGAACAACGAGGCCATGTACGGATCGAGCAACCAGAGCAAGGCTGTGCTCCGTCGCTGGCGCAACGAGGGTGACATTACCGACATCCCGCGTGCTCTTTACAACGAAGGACGCAACTACTTGGGCTCCGACCGTTTCGTGGAGAAAGCCTCTTTCGTACGTCTGAAGACTGTGACCCTGAGCTACGCCTTCAACAAGAAGACCTGCAACCGCTTAGGCATTAGCTCGCTGAGTGTGTTCGCCACCGGCTACAACCTGTTCACATGGACAGACTATACGGGACAGGATCCTGAGGTATCCGTTAAGGATAACTTGGCCATCGACTCGGCCACCACACCTGTTGCCAAGAGATTTTCTTTCGGTTTAAATATGAGTTTCTAATACCAC
>CAYZVH010000010.1:0-32722 GCA_964481755.1 uncultured Bacteroides sp.
TTCACAGCTGGCGTTTCATCCATTCCATGTAGGGGGTGGCGTGGGCGAAGAACTGACGGTAGCCTTGGCAGAGCCAGTTGAGGCCGGGTTCTCCGTAGCGGTCGGTGAGGATGCGGTTCTTGGGACATTCGCCGTGGCAGGCGAAGAGGTACTCACACTCTCGACACTCACGGGGCAATAGTTGGCTTTTCTTGCGGGCAAACTCCCTCTGGCGTGCGCCGTACAGTAGCGACACGAGCGGTGTTTGGAGCACGTTGCCCACCTTGTATTCGGGGAAGGGGAAATGGTCGCAACAGTAGATGTCGCCGTTGGACTCCATGATGCCGATGTTGCCGCACTCCTTGGCGTAGACGCAGATGCCCGGAGCCTGTCCCACCCAGTTGGCAAGGATGCAGTCGAAGGTCTCCACGTAGTATTCCCCGCGGTCGTGCTCTACCCACTCGTCGAATATCGTGCAGAGGAAATCTCCCCATTCACGGGCGGTGATGCTCTCTGGTGTCATGGTGCCGTCCGGCAGACGTTCCACGATGGGCGACAACTGGATGTAGTGCGCGCCGATGCTTTTGAAGAATTGGTAGAACTCCGCAGGATGATGCACATTGAAGGCGTTCACCGTGGCCATGGCGTTCCATTCGATTCCGTAGCGTGACAACAAACCGATGCCGCGCATCACCCGGTGCCACGATGGGGTGCCGTCGGTGGCGCACCGATAGTGGTCGTGCATGGATTCCGTGCCGTCGATGGAAATGCCCACCAGGAAATTGTTGCGCTTGAGGAAGTTACACCACTCGTCCGTCAGCAGTGTGCCGTTGGTCTGAATGACGTTGACGAACGGTCGGCCGTTGGCGTACTTCCGTTGCAGGCGGACGGCGTTCTCGTAGAACGTAACGGGCAGGAGGAGCGGTTCTCCGCCGTGCCATGTGAAGGGCACTTCCACTCCCGTCTGCATGTTGAAATACTCCTGGATGAACCGCTCGAGCAATTGGTCCGACATGCGCGGTGCCGTGTGGGGCGTGGCGAGGTAATAGCAGTAGTCGCACGCCAGATTGCACCTCGCCCCAACAGGCTTTAGCATGATGCTGAACGGAATGCTGAAGGGGGCGATGGTCAGAGCTGGTGTGGGGCGGTCGGCGTCAGTCATCTTCCAGCGGCCAATTGGGTGAAGGGGTGCGGGCGGCTTTCATCTCACGGTCGAACTGTTCCACCATCTCGGGGTGTTCCGCCGCGAGGTTGTGACTCTCTGTGGGGTCCTCGCGCAGGTTATAGAGCTCGAGGGGAGCGCCCTTGGTGATGGTGACACACTTCCAGTCACCCTTTCGGGCGGCGCGCTGTTTGCCGGGGAACTCCCAGTAGAGGAGACGGTCGTCGGTGTTGACGGGCGTGCCGTCGGCGTAGGACGTGCGGCCGTAGAAGAGCGGCAGGATGTTGATGCCGCTGTATCCGCGGGGCAATGCCTTCTCAGCTCCGGCGATGGCGGCGAAGGTGGGCATCACGTCGGGGAAATAGATGATGTTGTCCAGTGTCTGCGAGGGCACTTTGCCGGGTTGGTTGACGATGAACGGCACTCGGATGCCGCCTTCGTAGAGCTGTGCCTTGCGTCCGCGCAGGCCGGCGTTGCAGTTGAAGAGCTTCAGTGGGGCCTGAACCGCGGCGCCGTTGTCGGAGGCGAAGATGATGAGTGTGTTCTCGCGCAGATGCAGCTTCTCGAGCGTGTCGAGCAGGCGGCCGATGGCTGCGTCCATGTGTGTGACGAGCGAGGCGTAGCGCTTGTCGTTCATCTCCCACGTCTCGTCGTCGTACCACGACGTGTTCTCTATGATGTACGGCTCGTGGGGAGCGTCGAAGGCGAGATAGAGGAAGAAGGGGTTCTTGCGGTTGTGCTTTATGAAACGGATGGCATCGTCGGTGGAGATGTCCGTGTTGTGGCGCACGCGCTTGTCGTGCTCATTGGCCTTGATGTGGATGAGGCGGTCGTTGTCGAAGCGGTTGTACGGATAGTAATAGGGTGAGTTCGACTCGACCGTGCTGATGAGCCATCCGTGGAATTCGTCGAAGCCGCGGTAGATGGGCGAGGCCTTGGGGTCGTAGCCGTCCAGGTGCCATTTGTTAACGAGGCACGTCTTGTAGCCTGCTGCCCCTAGTACGGTAGCGAGCGTGGTGTCGGTCGGTAGAATGTTGGCGCGGCGCACGTAGGTGGTGTCGCCCCTGGGTGAAATCTTCATTCCGAGGAGTCCGCCAGCCGTGCAGGTGTTGTCGCGGATGGTGGTGTTGCCGGTGTTCTTGCCCGTCATGAGCGAACAGCGCGAGGGTGAGCTGATGCCCGATCCGGCGTAGCTCTGTGTGAAGCGGGTGCCGGTCTGTGCCAGGCGGTCGATGTTGGGGGTGCGGATGCAGCGGCTGCCGTAGCAGGAGAGGTCGCCCATGCCGAGGTCGTCGGCCAGGATGAAGATGATGTTGGGGCGGTCGGGCGTAGCCTTTTGCTTATCGCCGTCGGCGCTGGGGTTCGCGCTCACCGTAGAGGGCAGCAGTGTTGCGAACAGGCTGCTATAGAATAGGTAATTACGTTTCATAGTCTGATGTTTTTCATGTTTTCTAGAGGTCGCAAAGTTAGCGATGTGTTGTGAAATCTCCAAATGTTGGGAAATCTTTCGTTCGTGAAACATCATCAGTTCAACCTTCGCCGAAGATTTCACTTTCCTCGCATGGACAACAACACGACTATCTATTCTATATATAAGAGTTACGCAAGCCTGTCTTTGCAGTCAGCTTTCACATCGCCCTCCAGAATTTGATGGGCAGGGTGATGTTGCTCACCTCCCTTGCGGCCTCAAACAGCGGGGCGATGTCCTGGGGCTCGAAGCCGGCGATGTCGCATCCGATGGGGGCGACGAGGAAACGCGTCTTCGGATGCTGCGTGGCGTACTCGATGAAGTCGTTCACGTAGGGGCGAATGGTGTCCACGCCGCCTTGCATGGTGGGAATGGCGTATGACTGTCCTTGCGGACCCACGCCTTTCCCGCTCTCCGCTCCGAACATCTGCAATGCCCTGCTGGCGGTGTCGCCGGCGTGGACGCCTGCCAAATTGGTGCCGAACACGAATATCTCGTTGGCCCTGAGCGAACGGACGAGGCGGGGAGTGATGCGCTTGCGGTCCACATAGTACGACGGTCGCGACGGCGCGGATTCGTTGGCTTCGGGCTCGGTCGCAGGTGCCTGGGTAGCGCCCTCGAGGTCGGAAGTCGGCAGGTCGAATGTGTTGGCAATAGGCGCGTCCGGGGAATTCCAGATGAAGTCTTCGAAGCCGGATTCTCTGTTGTGGGAAGGAACGATAGACAGATGATGGGCAGAGAGCTCCACGGACGATGCTTCGCGACAAGCGTCTTCATCGAAAGCGTAATTGTTGATTGCGAGTTTGGACTCGCAGATGTCGCCTGGCATCCGGTAGCTCGAACGTCCATAGTAGAGCCCCGAACCGTAGTTCTCGATGACGAAGGGAACCACCACTTCGTCCATCATCTTCTTGTAGCGCTGGTTGACGGCGGCGGGCGTCAGGCCCAGCTGCTCGGCCACGTCTTTCTGCTTGAAGCCCAGGTAGAAGATGTTGCGGGCTATTGCCTCCATCGTGCTGTTCTTGTAGTAGTAGGCCACGGCGTCGGTTATCTGCAGCATCATGTCCTCCTCGCGGTCGGTGGAGCGCAGATAGTCGAGCACCGCGTCGGACACCTCCACGGCCTGGTGCTCAAACTCCTTGTTGTAAGCCTTCAGCGCGTCGAGCACCACGAAGTGGAAGCCCTGTATCATCCACGACGAGAGCTTCTGCTCCGCCGGCTTGTCCAGCAAGGGCTTGAACTCGTGGAGCAACAGGTGGATGTAATACTCGTGGGCCAGCGAGTAGAAGTCCATCCCCGTTTTTTGGGAGAGCTGGTAGCGGTGGTCGAAGATGTTGTAGGCCTTGCGGCAATAGCCGTAGAAATAGCGTTTGGTGGAGTCCGCGTCGAAGGTGCGCAGACGTTCTATGATGAGTTCGTCCGTCATGTTTGTTGTTTTTTTTGTTGGATGAAACCTTTGTCAGGCGAAGTTCGCCTAATAAAGCTCACAAATATAGGCAATTCTATCGGTATGAAGGGCCGCTGGAGAGAGAAAAACAATTTTTTTTGCTCCCGTGCTTAATTTTTCCCTTCGAACTGTCTTCTATAAGAGTGAAGACTTTCTTCAAGAACAAAGGCAAGGAGGTCTTCAGAAACAACTTGGAAATGTTTAACACTAAAATCTACAAAGTTATGGCAAACGAAAAAGAAACCATCAAGAGAGTCAACAACCTGCTTATCGTCGACGAGTCAGGAAGCATGAGCGTCATCTATCGGGAAACCCTGGCTGGCATCAACGAGACCATTACCACCTGCCAGAAGCTGCAGCGCCTGCATCCCGAGCTGGAGCAGCGCATCACCCTGGTGACCTTCGACAGCGGACACTACAAAGTGCACTACGACAACATGTTGGCTACCGAGGTGACGGAACTCACCACCAAGCAGTACGACCCCCATGCCGCCACTCCGCTCTACGACGCCATTGGCAAGGCAGTGTCCAAGATGAACGCGCAGACCGAGCCGGGAGACGCCGTGCTGGTGACCATCCTTACCGACGGGTGTGAAAACGCTTCGAAGGAGTATAACCTGACGATGGTGAAGCGGCTTATCGGAAAGCTGAAGGAGCAGGGTTGGACCTTCACCCTCATCGGCACGGACGACCTCGACGTGAAGGGAATGGCACAATCTATGGACATCAATAATCACTTCGCCTTCTGCGAGGATTCTGCTTCTACGGAGCGGATGTTTGCAATGGAACGCAGTTGCAGGATTCGTTACAATAAAAGCATAGTTGCAAATGATTACTGTATGGATGAATCGTCTGACTCCTATTTCGACGCTGCCGACCTTTCTGGTCTCGAGGATGGAGAAGGGGTTTCTCTTCAGGATATCATGGATGTGGAATCCTCTGCCCAACCGAATCTTCATGACATCCTGGTTGACGAACCCTCTGCCCAACCGAATATAGAGGAAAAGAAGTAATGCTGAAAGAAAGGAAAAGTGGCGCGGAAGGAAGCAGAATAATGCGTGTCACTCTCCCGAACGGGAACCTCACCATGCACCACTTCGCTTATAGAGCCGCATAAGAGGTGGGCAAGACAACCGTCTGTAGTGTGATAGAAAATCCGGATGATGCGGACCTTGGTCGCAGTGACCTCGGCCGGTGTCATCCGGATTACTATTATTTGTCAACCACGAGGCACTTTTGAGAATCAAAGAATTCGTTCTCGGCACTGTGTACATACCCCAATTGATTGGAAAGGCAGACCGTGTTGCCGATGGTTTTGTCTATGTTGCGGTGTGAATGCCCGTATATCCAGTAGTCGATGCGGCTGTCGGCGATGTAGTTGCCCATTTCAGAAGTGAAGGCTCCATTGATGGGACTCCCTATGAAGTCGCGCGACACAAGTTCGTAGGACGGAACATGGTGTGTGGCGACTATCAGGTGCTTGGCTTTGCTCTCATTGACGGACCTCTCTATGAAAGCCTTGCATCTTTCATTCTCTGCATTGAAGCGCTCGCTGCTAAATGTCAGTCCGTCGGCTTTGATGCGATAGAAGTCGTTGACGCAACGCTCGGTTATAAAAGCATCGTAGGGTTCAATATGTCCCCAAAGAGTGGAGAGGATCAAGTCAATCTCATTCGTGAGGTGTATGCATGTGTTGTAGTAACTCAGAGCATTGATTGTCGTAGTTGAGCGATAATTTGTTCACTTGTCACTTTGCCAATTCCCGCTGCCTTGATGAAATCCCCGTTCGGTAAGTCTGCTGACACTGTGTTGCAGAAGCAGGCTACGTCCGCTCTTAATGTCTCCGGCAGGTCGTATCTGCTTGCAGGTGTGAGCATAGCCGCAAGCCTGAAAACGTCCTTCTTATGCTTGGCAATATGCTTGAGGTCGACATTCTCTCCTTTGGACCTCCGTTGCGTCAAGTCCAGAAACGCTTTGCTTTTCAGGCAAATATTGACGCCCTTGTTTCGGTGTGTGTAGTCCCCCGCCTTGACGAAGTCCCAAAATTTCGACACGAAGTCTGACGACAGGGCTTCCACTACAAGGATGATGTCGATATCCTTGGTCGCACGTGGCGTCTGGGCATATATCTCCTCGTGAATTTCACAAGCTGTTTCGCCTATTATGACGTAGTTTTCTTCAAATCCATTGAAGAACTGTTTGAATGTATCCAATCCTTTTACCATTGCATTTCATCGATTAATCGTTCCAACTCCATTTGTATTCTCTCGTCTTTGTTGTCCTTCATGGATAGGTATAGCGAGAGCTTGTCCACGGCCTCTCCTGTGCTGAGAATCCGCGGGTTGTACCTCCACACCTGTATTTCATTCTGACCGAACTTTTTGTCGCGCTCGACAGGAAGTGCTTTGATTTCGTTCTTCGTCAGGGCCCAACACTGATTTTGGTCTTCGTTTATCATTGTATAGACCGATAGGGCGTTTGTGCCGCTTATCAGTTGCCCTTCGAGAACATCGTCCGTGTAATACACTTGCTCGATGGGTGAAACGAGCATCGGCAACGCTCTGTTCCAAAGGTCTCTGTTCCCACAGTCGACTTTTATCGTTTTCGTTTTGGTACCGTCTAACCTTATCAATGATTTGGCAGCCAACCATCGTACCGCTACGTTGACGGTTCCATAAGAGACTGCGAATTTGTTACTCAGTTCATGGCACGTGGCTTCCGCAATGGGGGAGACTTGCAAATGATAGAGCAAGAGGCATTGGGCAAATGGGGGCATTGTTTCCTTCAAGTCCGTCCTGCTCGTTCGCTCCCGTTTAATTTCAATGAGAAGAGACGGCAGGAACATCAGTTTGCCCGGAACGACTAAGTCCACTTTTTGCGAAACGAGTCTCGCTCTGTTGTATGAGGCAATCTTCGGGGTCGTCACTATAACGACAAGACCGGTTTGCCTCCTCACGATTTCTGCCTGCCTTTTCATTTGGACAGGAGAGATTGAGTCGCCGTCTGGAATGTAAGCCAGCAAAACCGACTCGCCTAACAATCGGCCTTCATAAAAATCAAAATTGGAGGAGACGGCTATGGGTATCGTGTCTTGTAAACTCTTTCTTGCAGGCTTCAAGTCGATGCTTTCCCCCAACATGTCGCTGAAGTAGGAGGCGGTCTCTTTTATGTAATAACTGTTTTTGCACATAATATCTCAGCTGTTATTTTGTGCAAAAGTAATTATTATCTGTTGAATATCAATGTGACAGAAGAAAAAATCTCCCTGTGCGAGGGTCGTTTCGCACAGAGAGATTTTTTGTAGGTCGTGGGGGATTTCCCTCTCACTCCCTTTGCGTATTTTATTGTCCGCGATTACTTCTCCACATGGTACCAATCCACGTCGGCCCAGCCGCCGTCGTTGGTCACGATGTGGGGTCGGGTGCAGAACACGCCGGTCTTGGCGCCTATCCATTGGCCTTCGCGCACCTGGAACTTGTTGCCCAGCGACTGGTACTTCTTGCCGTCGAGGCTGTAGCTGAACTCGCAGTACACCAACTTGTCGCTGCCACCTTCGCTCTCTTTGATGTTCTTGCTGGTGGCGTAGATCTTGGCCTTCAGGTAGACGGTGTTGTCCGTCAGCTTCACCGAGGCGTTCACGGCCTCTTTTCCGCCGCGGTCGGCACTCTTGCACTCCACTTGCGACAGCACGATGCCCTCCTTGGTGTTCTCCATCACCAGGGCGGCATAGTCCCTGCCCATCACTACGAGGCCGGAGCGCTCGCCCACATACTTCTCGGTCGGCTTGAAGGTGATCTTCGTGCTGATGGTCTGCGACGGAGCCGTCAGCTTCTGAAGCAGCAGGTTAGGCACGTTCCACAGGCTGACGTAATCCTCGGGCACAGGGTAGCCGTAGAGGCGCAGCAGGCTCTTGTCGCCGGCGCAGTAGAACCACTTCTCGTTGATGTTGGCGTGCCATTGCCACTGCAGGCCGATGGTGTAGCCGTCGAATTCGTCGCTCTCCTGCGGGGTGCAGATGGGGTAGGTCTGTCCCACGTTGGGCTTCTTGTATTTCAGCACAGGCTCGCCGCATCCGTCGCCGTCCTTGTCGATGCCGATGACAGGCCAGTCGTTGACCCACTTCATGGGCTGCAGGTGTACCAAGCGGCCGTATGCGCCTACGTCCTGGAAATGCATAAACCAGTCTTCGCCCGTCGGGGTGTCCACCCATCCGCCTTGGTGAGGGCCGTTGATGGGGCTCTTGCCCTGGGCCATCACGGTCTTCTCCTCGTAGGGTCCGTAGACGTTCTTCGAGCGCAGCACCAGCTGCCAGCCCGTAGCCACGCCGCCGGCGGGGAGGAAGATGTAGTAGTATCCGTTGTGCTTATAGAACTTCGGGCCCTCGCAGGTCTGGTGTCCCTCGTGGCCGTCGAAGATGATGCGCGACTGGGTGATGGCTTTCGAGGCCGTCTCGTTGAGTTCGCAGATGGCGATTACGCTCTTCAGCTGGGCGCGGCTGCCTGCGTAGGCGTGCACCAGGTACACTTTGCCGTCCTCGTCCCACAGGGGGCAGGTGTCGATGATGCCTTTACCCTCTTTCACCAGCACGGGCTCGCTCCAGGGACCTTTCACGTCCTTGGCCTTCACCATGAACACGCCCTGGTCGGGGTCGCCCCAGAAGATGTAGAACTCGCCGTTGTGGTGGCGTATGCTGGGTGCCCACACGCGGTTGCCGTGCTCGGGGCGCGGATCGTCAACGGGCGGCAGTGCGTAGCGCACGGCGGCGCCCACGAAGCTCCAGTTGACGAGGTCCTTCGAGTGCAGAATCTGCAAGCCGGGCAGGCAGTTGAAGCTCGAGGCGGTGAAGTAATAGTCGTCGCCCACGCGGCACACGTCGGGGTCGGAATAGTCGGCGTAGAGGACGGGATTTTTGTATTGTCCGTTACCTAGGTCGGGTACCCACACTTTGGATACGTAGTTGTCTTGTGCGCTGGCGCCTTGCCAGGCGAACAGGGCGCACAGGGCCAAAGCCATAGTTGCTTTTTTCATTTTGTTCAATAGTTATTTAGGGGTAATAGAATAATTGGTTCATTTCACTCTGACGCGGCAGGGGTGCTGCAGCTCGGCTTGCCACTCCTTGAGGTAGGCGAACCATGCGGCGCTCTGCTTGAAGCCTTTGTCCTCCTTGGCGGCGCAGAAGGTGAGGTGGTAGGAGAGGCTCTCGCCCTTGTCGGTGTCCATCACCACGAGGTAGTTGGCATCGTTCTCCACGGTCTTGTTCACATACTTCTGAGGCACGCACACGCCCAATCCCACCGTCTCGCGGGGGTTGTTGATGGTGTCGGTCTTCTCGGGCAGGTTGGTTCCCCAGGAGCCTGCCAGACCGTCCTTCTGCAGGAATCCCACGTTCTGCTCTTCCACCTTCATCACTCCGGTGCAGAAGGTGTTCTCCTGCACTTTGGGACCGCGGAAGGCGACGTCCACCTCCACGTCGCGGTGTCCGGCGTAGAGGGTGTAGTGTTGCCTCATGTCCATCTGTTTGCCTTGGTACTCCCAGCCTTGGTCGAGGATTTCCACCACCGTGCGCACAGGGCCGTAGGCCAGGATGCCCAGGCTACGGTGCGCCACCTTGTCGACGTATTGCGGTTGGTCGTTCTCCCAACCCCGGAAGGAGCCCACGCTCACCGTCTTGCCGGCCCACAGCACGTCGTTGCCGTAGCCCTGCTTGCGCAGTTCGGGGCTGCTGTAGTAGTCGCTCTTTGCCAGCTCCAGTTGCTGCAACTTCTTGCCGTAGATGTCGATGGACTGGCGGTTGTCGAAGTAGAGGCGATAGGCCACCAGCTCCGACTCAAATGCAGGTCCGTGGTGGAAGAGTGCACCGTAGATTTCCTTCGGCGCTGTGGTGCCGGGCACGGTCAGATATTCTATCTTGGGGTTTTTCTTGCCCTTGTCGTTCAGCTTCATCTGGGCGTAGACTTTGGCGGGATATTCCGTCTGTCGGGGTGTGTCGGAGAGGGTCACCTTGTAGGTCTTGGTCGTGCGGGCAGGCACGTCCACCACGAAGGCGAGCTCGTCGGCACGGCCGTCGCGGTCGAGGTCGTCCAGCTGTGAGGGCACTTCGGTGTCGCCGTCGCGCACCACGGCGGACTCAATGTCGAAGTCCGTGCTCACGTCGCTCAGACGGACTACCACCGGCTCGTTGGCCTTGGCTTTCGTCCAGCTGTTCTCCACTGTTACGGTAATCTCTTTCTGCCCTTTTTGGGCGAACAGAGCCTGTGTGGTGCTACCCAACAGGCAAGCTATCAGAATCTTTGTCAGTTTCATGGTATTCAGTTTTACGCTTTTAGCTGACAAAGATAAAGGTTTCCGAGCAGACTCAGAAACCTTTATCATCTTTTTTGCCCCGCAGGGCTATCTTATTCGGGGAAATCGCTGTTTGGGGCTTTCCCGCAGCGAACTTATTCCTCCATCTTCAGTGTGACGAGGAGGCGCTCTTCCACGCTGAGGCTCTTCACGCCGAGCAGGGTCTTCTCACTCTGCAGCCGCTCGCGGATGGCTTGGGGCGTGTAGATGGGATAGTCAGCGTGCAGGGGAAGTATCTTCAGTGTGGCTTCCGACCCTGCCAACCACGAGAGGGGCACGTACATCGGCTTGCCGTTGTAGAAGTTGTCCTCCACCAGCTTGTCGCCAGCATAGACGCGCGCCACGTCGCCTTCATAGTCTATCCGGAGGAAGAGATTCCGCACATCGCTGGCCTTCTCAAACCCCTCTATGCGCCACACGGAGGCGTGGGCGAACACCGAGTCGGCGGGCTGCTGAGCCACGTTGCGGGGACCTATCTGGATGCGCGAGAAGTCCTTCTCCAGGCGCAGTTGCTTTGCCACAGGAATGTTGGTTTTCGCCAGAGCCTTCCGCACATGGTAGCGGGTGAAGAGGCCTGCCTGCTCGGTCTGCACCTTCAGACCATGGTCGGCGAGCGTCAGCCGTGGGTAGACCATGCCGCTGAAGTCCTCGCTGTTCCATTGCTCCAGGTAGAGCTCGTCGCCGCAGCTGCTCAGTCCGCTCTCTGTTATAAATAGGTATTCGCGTCCGCCGGTCTTCACCTTGTAGCTCTGCAACGACAGTTTCTCGTCGAGCACCACGATGCGGGTGGTCTGTCCGTCGGCACCGGTGATGTTGATGACGCAGTCCGTCCCTGCCTGCAGGTCGCCGAAGAGGTATCCCTCGCGGCTCTTGGTGAAGCTCTGGTCGCTCGTCACCTCACCGTCGGTGGCTATCAGCATGGAGGCTGTCAGCTGGTCGATGGCGGCGAAGAAGAGGGTCTTCACCCCGCGGTCGGTGATGGTGGCGAAGGGCTGCGCGGTGGCGTACTTGATGGTGGCACTGCCCGCCTTCAGGTTGAAGGGGAGAAAGAACGAAGCACCCGAGGGCACACTGATGGCCTTCTTAGGGAAGGTGAGGTCCTCGCCCGGCAAGTGCAGTTTGAAGCGCACGCCCTTCTTCGTGGAGAGCTGGCGCAGGCGCTGGTAGTTGTTCACAAACACGTAGCCGCTCCGTCCGTTGCTGCGCACGCTCCAGCGGAGGCGGTCCTTGCCGCGCGCGTCCGTCACGTTGTCCTTGGGGAAGGTGGGGTCCATGCCTGCCAGCTCCTCGCCGAAGTCCGCCAGGAACTGGTGCGTCCGCCGCAGCCAGTGGTATTGCTCGTTCGTCTGTCCGAACTCCGCCAGGGGCGACTGATACTCATAGGAGACGCAGGGCAGGTCGTTGTGGTTCATGTAGACGGAGGCCTGCTGCTCGTTCATCGTGGAGTGCAGTCCCTCGGGGTTGGTGCCGCTGTGGTACATATAGTAGCCCGGCAGGTTGCTGCCGCTGCCTATCTTGGCGATGCAGAGGGCGTGGATGTCCTTGGGCTCGATGTTGATGCGGCGGTGGTAGCTGGAGGCCATTCCTCCGCCCAGCTCGCAGGTGAAGTAGGGGTAGGCTATGCTCTCCACCTTCTTCTGCTCGTCCTTGGCGAACTGTTCCGAGGCGATGACGGAGGAGATGCGCGAGGGGCGGAACAGGTAGACGTTGGGACAGTCGCCGGGCATTTCGTCCAGTGAGCGGTCCCAGAATCCGTCGGGATAGTCGCCGTAGAGGGGTATTATCTGTCCGAACTCGGCCGGCGTCGTCAGCTCGGGCCATCCCGTGCGGGTGTAGATGGGCACGTCGAAGCCTATCTCGACGGCCAGGTCCTTCAGTGCCTTTAGGTATTCCCACGGGCCGCGGTATTCGTTGTCGAGCTGGATGCCGATGATGGTGCCGCCGTCTTTCCACAGCAGACCTTTCACCTGGTTGTAGACGTTGGCGTACCACAGCCGCGCGAGCTCCAGGAAGGCAGGGTCTGTGGTGCGGTACTTATATGAGCCGTCCACCACCCACTCCGGCAGTCCGCCGTTGCGGCACTCGCCGTGGGCGAAGGGTCCCATGCGCAGGATGACGGGCAGGTCCAGCTCCTTGCAGATCTCCACGAAGCGGCGCACGTTGCGCTGTCCGCTCCAGTCGAAGATGCCTTTCTCCTCCTCGTGGTGAATCCAGAAGAGGTAGGTGGCCACCACGGTGACGCCTCCTGCCTTCATCTTCAGCAGTTCGCGCCGCCACTCGTTCTCGTTGTAGCGTGTGAAGTGGAATTCGCCCATGACGGCCACGGTGGGTTTGCCGTCGAAAATCAGGCTCTTCGAGTCGCAGTAGAGGGTTCTGCCGTCGGGTCGGACGGCTGTTCCTAGGTGAAACACTTGTCCCTTGGTGGTGTTGTCCGCCGCCGGGGCTTCGATTGTCAGTTCCTGTGCCGTGGCGCCAGTGCCGCAGAGTAGTAGCGAGCAGAGCGTCAGTGCACCGATGAGGGTTCGTTTTGTTGTCATAGTCTTATGGTTGTAAAATAAAAAAAAGTATTCCGGTTAACGGCTATAAAAAAAGCTTTGCTGATTCTTCATCGACAAAGCTCCGTCCTAAAGGGTCAATTTGTAAGTTAGTGAGTAGGGACGATCGGGTTCGAACCGATGACCTCTGCAATGTGACTGCAGCGCTCTAAACCAGCTGGGCTACGCCCCTGTCTCGCTAAAAGATGGCGCAAAGGTATGGTGTTTCTTCGAAAGCTCCAAATCTCAGAGCCATCTTTTTTCAACATTCCGCAAAATAATCTGTTTTGCGCCCTGCGGATGGGGTGGAAGGGGGCGTGTTTTATTAAGCTGAGGGCTTTCATCGGGCCTCTATCGTCCCTAGATTCCTGTAAATATAAATGCCCGATTGGGAAAATCTTTTTCTCTGAGTGGGGAGATGATTTTCTCCGGCAGGGGGCTTAGTAGGGGTATTCATTCACATCACACTTTCTGTGTAGAAATCGCCGGTTTGCCTGCCGATTTGGAGAAATGGGCAAGCGATTGGCTTCTTGAGAGGCCCGAACGCATCGTTAACGGGCGGATTTAACATTGTGTAAAATCACCCTTTATGAGGGGACTCGGTGGTGAACGTGACCCTATGAACCCGATTTCGGGGCTTTTTGCGGGTTCGTTTGGGGTCGTTTTGGTGCCTTCAAGGGGTGTACAGAGGTGGTTGAGAGGCTGACGAGTGGGCTTACTCGATGACTGTTAACGACGTAAAGTGTTGCTTTATAGAGAGATGTACTGACGATAGGCAGTAGCGATTAAGAGTGATGGTTACAGTTACAGTGGTTACAGTTGTATTAAAAGAGGTATCCAACCTCAGTCTATCCTTATATATTATATATTATATATATTATAATATATTGATTATTAAATAGTTATATAGGAATAGAAGCAGGGGCGAGAGGAAGAGTCCGAAGTGAATATGACCTCGAAATAGAACTGTAACCACTGTAACTGTAACCCTGCGGCTTGTCGTTAGCGGTTCGCTTCACTCTACAAAGCCCTTCAGCCTATGTTTATTCCATAGTCATGCAGTCGATGTCGGGCATCGGGGCGGTGTCGTTGTGCAGACGTATGGTGTTGTTGCCGCGGGACATCTTCACCTCCACACTCACAGTGGCGTTGCCCTCCACACGGCAGGTCTTCACGTCACGGCCGTTGACGCTGAGGGTGAACTCCCGATTCCCGGACGAGAGGCAACGGAAGGTGAGCGTGCGCTTGCCGCCTTTCCTCACGTAGACGTTGCGCCACTGGAGGTCGTTCTGCGGGGAGCGGCCGAGCCAGGTGGCCTTCATGCCCGAGGAGCATTGCGGGTCGTACTCGTAGACACCGGTGCCGCGGGCTTGGTTGTTCCATAGCTCCTGGTAGGCGGTGATGTAGGCTGCCTCGGCCTCGTAGAGCCGGCGGTCGAGCCGTCGGGTGGCAGTGAGGAGGTAGATACGGCAACCGTGGCGTGGAACGGTCACCCGTAGGCGGTCGTCGGTGGGCAGGGCTTCGTCGCTACGGTCTATCACGTTGCGCACGGCGGTGACTCCCGAGAGGTCCACGTCGCTGAGGTGGAGCGAGACTTGTGTGGCTGTGTCCGTGGGGTTGTAGAACACCACGGCTCTGCGCAGTCCGTTCAGCTCATCCACGTCCTTCACCAGTACGTGGGTGCCGTCTGTGAACGCCACGGGGTAGGCCTGTTGGTGAGGAGCGTCCTGCGAGAGGGCGATGAGTTCGGGGTTCTTCAGCAGGGCGAGGGCTTGTGGACGTATGCGGCCTAGGTCGCAGCCTATGAGCAGGGGGCTCTCCATAACGCACCACATGCCGAAGTGCGTGCGGTCCTCCTCGTCGGTCAGCGAGCGTCCCACCTCCAGCATGTCCATGTCGTTGTAGTGTCCGTCGCTGCTGTAGGCCGAGAGGTAGAGGTTCTCGCGCAGCACCTTGGCCACGGAGCGCCACGAGTTGCTGATGTCGTGCGTGGTGCGCCACGAGTCGGCCACGCGGCTCACCCAGGTTCCGGGGTAGGCCCATCGGCAGACGTTCATGCGCACGTCGGTGCGTCCGGTGGCGTCGATGGCCTGGCGGATGGCGGTGTAACGCGTCTGCTCGTCGAGCTGCAGGCGCTCGGTGTTTTGCGGAGCGTCGCCCCCGCAGAAGTCTATCTTGATGAAGTCGAAGCCCAGGTCACGGAAGTACATGCGGGCGTCGGTGTCGTCGTGTCCATAGAATCCCACGCCCACGGCGAGGGTGTCCTTGTCGTAGTAGTTGCCGCAGGTGTTGCGTCCGGCGTCGGAGTAGATGCCTGCCTTCAGTCCTAGCGAGTGGATGTAGTCCGCCACAGGCTTCAGTCCGCGGGGGAAGCGTCGCAGGTTTATCTTGAGGTTTCCGTCGGCGTCGCGTCCGCCCTGGAATCCGTCGTCGATGTTGATGTAGGTGTAGCCGGCGTCCTTCAGTCCCGTGGCCACCATGCAGTCGGCCTGGTGGCGGATGAGGCTGTCGCAGATGTTCACGCGGTAGGTGTTCCACGAGCTCCATCCCATGGTGGGGGCGTTGTGGGTTTGTGCGGTGGCGGTGATGGCGGAGAGTGCCATCGCGGCTGTCAGAATGCGGGTTTTCGTCATAGCTTTCGTCTTTTGTTTTGTTTGGTAATGTGAGCCGCAAAGGTAACGAAAATCTCCCGTATACGCAAAAAACCGCTCCCGGGGAACGATTGTTGTCCCCAGGGGCGGCTTTTGATAAGGTTCTCAGCTATTGAGCGTGAGGCGGTCGGGAAAACCTTTTGAGGCTTAAGGTGGGGGCTCTTAGCGCCCTCCGGTGAGCCCCTCAAAGGAACCGCGGCCTGTTTTACTCCTCGTCCAGCAGAATCTCCATAATCTGGCAGGCGGCCTTGGCTACGGACGTTCCGGGGCCGAAGATGGCCACCACGCCGGCTTTGTAGAGGAAGTCGTAGTCCTGCGGAGGAATCACACCGCCGGCAACCACCATGATGTCCTCGCGGCCCAGCTTCTTCAGCTCCTCGATGATCTGCGGGATGAGGGTCTTGTGACCGGCGGCCAGTGAGGATACGCCCACCATGTGGACGTCGTTCTCCACAGCGTCGCGAGCGGCCTCGGCCGGGGTTTGGAACAACGGGCCCATGTCCACGTCGAATCCGCAGTCGGCGTAGCCTGTGGCCACCACTTTAGCGCCACGGTCGTGTCCGTCCTGACCCATCTTGGCAATCATGATGCGCGGACGACGGCCCTCTTTCTTGGCAAACTTCTCGGTCAGCTCGCAAGCTCTTGCGAAGTCTGAGTCCTTCTTACTTTCTGATGAATACACGCCTGAAATAGTTCTGATGACAGCTTTATATCTTCCTACAACCTTCTCGCAAGCGTACGAAATCTCGCCCAGTGTGGCGCGTACGCGTGCGGCCTCCACGGCCAGCTCCAGCAGGTTGCCCTTCTTCGTGCGGACGCACTCGGTGATGGCCTCCAGGGCGCGCTGCACCTCCTCCTCGTTGCGGCCTTCGCGCAGGCGGCGCAGGTTCTCTATCTGCTCCATGCGCACGGCGGTGTTGTCCACCTCGAGGATGTCGATGGGGTCTTCCTTCTCCAGACGGTACTTGTTGGTGCCGACGATGGTCTGCACGCCCGAGTCGATGCGGGCCTGTGTGCGGGCAGCTGCCTCCTCGATGCGCATCTTGGGGATGCCTGTCTCGATGGCTTTGGCCATTCCGCCCAGGCTCTCAATCTCCTGGATGTGTTCCCACGCCTTGTGGGCAATCTCGTTGGTGAGCGACTCCACGTAGTAGGAGCCTCCCCACGGGTCGACGTTCTTGCAGATGTAGGTCTCCTCCTGGATGTAGATCTGTGTGTTGCGGGCGATGCGGGCTGAGAAGTCCGTCGGCAGGGCGATGGCCTCGTCGAGGGCGTTGGTGTGGAGCGACTGGGTGTGGCCCAGGGCAGCCGCCATGGCCTCGATGCAGGTGCGGCCCACGTTGTTGAAGGGGTCTTGCTCGGTGAGCGACCATCCGGACGTCTGACTGTGTGTGCGCAGGGCCAGCGATTTGGGGTTCTTCGGGTTGAACTGTTTCACGATCTTGGCCCACAGCATGCGGGCGGCGCGCATCTTGGCAATCTCCATGAAGTGGTTCATGCCGATGGCCCAGAAGAACGAGAGGCGCGGTGCGAAGGCGTCGATGTCGATGCCGGCGGCCACTCCGGCGCGCAGGTACTCCAGTCCGTCGGCCAGCGTGTAGGCCAGCTCGATGTCCGCTGTGGCTCCGGCTTCCTGCATGTGGTAGCCCGAGATGGAGATGGAGTTGAACTTAGGCATCTTCTGCGAGGTGTACTCGAAGATGTCGGAGATGATCTTCATGGAGAATGCGGGCGGATAGATATAGGTGTTGCGCACCATAAACTCCTTCAGGATGTCGTTCTGTATGGTTCCGGCCATCTCCTCGAGCTTGGCTCCCTGCTCCAGTCCGGCGTTGATGTAGAAGGCCAGGATAGGCAGCACGGCTCCGTTCATGGTCATGGAGACGGACATCTTGTTCAAGGGAATGCCGTCGAAGAGCACCTTCATGTTCTCCAGCGAGCAGATGGACACGCCGGCCTTGCCCACGTCGCCCACCACGCGTTCGTGGTCGGGGTCGTAGCCGCGGTGTGTCGGCAGGTCGAAGGCCACGGACAGACCTTTCTGACCGGAGGCGAGGTTGCGGCGGTAGAAGGCGTTGGACTCCTCGGCGGTGGAGAATCCGGCGTACTGGCGGATGGTCCAGGGGCGGAAGGTGTACATCATGGAGTACGGTCCGCGCAGGTAGGGCGGGATGCCTGCCACGAAGTCGAGGTGTTCCATGCCTTCGAGGTCCTCTTTCGTGTACACCGGCTTCACTTCGATGTGCTCCGGTGTTTTCCAGTTGGGTGTAATGCCGTTGGCTTTCTGCCATTCCTTGCCGTCGGTGGCTTGGATGCCGGCATAGATATCGATGTGTTTAAAATCTTTTCTCATAGTGTGTGTCAATTCTCTTACTTGATTCCTAACTTGGCGTTGTATTGTCTCAGTGTGTCGAGCACGTTCACGCGGACGTGGATGAAGTTCTCGATGCCGGCTGCCTGCAGCTCTTCCATGCAAGCGGGAGCTCCGGCCACGATGAACATGGCGCGTCCGGCGAGGGCCTTGAAGGCGGGCACGGCGTACTCGGCGTACTCCTCGTCGCTCGAGCAGATGACCACGATGTCGGCACCGGCCTTGACGGCGGCGTCCACACCCTCTTCCACGGTCTTGAATCCGAGGTTGTCAATCACCTGGTAGCCTGCGCAGGCCAGGAAGTTGCACGAGAACTGTGCGCGAGCCTGCCGCATGGCCAGGTTGCCGATGGTGAGCATGAAGGCTTTCGGCCGTTTGCCGGATGCCTCGGTCTGGAGGCGAAGTGCCTCGAACTCGCTTGCCTCGCGGTCGAAGTTGAGCGTGGCGATGGGTTTCTCGCAAGCCTCGCCCTCGGCGTGTCCGCCGCAGCAGCAGGGTTTGTCGGCGGGACGTTTCTCGCCTGCCAGCTCGTTGAAGTTAGGATATTGGTTGGTTCCCAGCAGTATCTCTTTGCGTTTGGAGACGGCGGCGTGGCGTGCCTTGCCGCTCTCGTTGATGTCCGCCTGCACGCGGCCTGCCTTCACGGCCTCCAGGAATCCGCCTTCCTCCTCTGTCTTGAGGAAGATGCTCCAGGCCTGCGCGGCGATGGAGGCGGTGAGGTTCTCTATATAATAGGAGCCGGCTGCGGGGTCCACCACCTGGTTGAAGTGTGCCTCTTCCTTCAGCAGCAGCTGTTGGTTGCGGGCTATGCGCTCGGCGAAGTCGTCCGGAGTCTCGTAGGCCTTGTCGAACGGTGTGACGGTGATGGAGTGCACACCTGCCAGGGCGGCGCTCATGGTCTCGGTCTGCGTGCGCAAGAGGTTCACGTGGGCGTCGAACAGGGTGAGGTTGAACGATGAGGTCTCGGCGTGGGCTATCATCTTGCAGGCCTCGTCGCTGGCGGGAGCGTACTCCTTCACGATGTTGGCCCACAGCATGCGGGCGGCGCGGAACTTGGCGATCTCCATGAAGTAGTTGGAGCTGATGCCGAAGTTGAACTTGATGCGGCTGGCGGCCTCGTCGGCTGAGATGCCGGCTTCGGTCAGCTGGTTCATGTACTCGTTACCCCAAGCCAAGGCGTAGCCCAGCTCCTGGGAGATGTACGAACCGGCGTTGTTGAGCGAGAGGGCGGTGACGGCGATGCAGCGGTACTGCGGCAGGTCGCGCACGGCCTCCACCAGCTCCTTGGCGGTGGCGGCGAAGTCGCTCAGGTCCTTGCCGCGGCTCATCATCTTCTCCATGGGGTCGTACTGGATGGAGCCCACCAGCTTGCCGAGGTCGTATCCCTTGCGGCGGAAATAGTCCACCAGGATGTGTGCCAGCTCCACGCTGTGGCGCGGGCAGGTGCTGAAGTTCAGCTCCACGCACTCGGGCAGGATGCCCTCGAGCAACGTCTCCACGAAGGGTGTGTTCACGTCCTTGCCTTTGATGGAGAAGCCGAGCGAGTCGACTCCCTTGTTGAGGATGTCCAGGGCTTTGGCGTTGGCCTCCTTGGCGTCGGCGACGGCGATGTCCTGGCGGATGAACCACGTGTTGTCATTCTTCTTGATGCCTCTCACGTAGGGGTAGGTGCCCGGCAGTGAGTCGGTTGTTTTCAGTCCTTCCAGGTCCTCTTGACGGTAGAAAGGCTTCACTTTGAATCCCTCGTTGGTCTTCCAGACGAGTTTCTTTTCATAGTCGGCTCCTTTCAGGTCCACCGTGATTTTGTCCATCCACTCCTGGGTGGTCACGTGTCCGAAGTCTGAAAAGAGTTTTTCTTTACTATCTGCCATAGTTTATTGTACAATTAGATTAATAAAAGTCTTTTGCCATGCGAAGAGGCAGACTCGTGACCTCCCGCCGCTGTCCATCCCGTGGTAGGGCCGATGGCGGTGCCGGGAGAGCCGCTCTGCCCGCGTGCTCTTCATACTATATGTTGTGGCAAAGTTAGTAATTACTTGAGAATCGCAACCCGTTTCTACATTTTTTTGTTCTCGCCTCAGATTTTACCACACCGAGGGCGCTTTCAATCTGACACCGGATGGCTGCCGTTTGGGCTTCACGGGGGCGGCGGACTGACGGAAAACGATGGTCGGAGGCGCGCCTCCCGAGATTGTGGTGTCAAATTGAAAGTGGAGGACGTCTCCCGCTAGGCGCAGAGACGATAAAAAACAGTCGTGGAGGCTTAATTTTTTATGAAAAATATCTTTTATAAATATGGTGGCGTGTGAGTGAAATTCAGTAACTTTGCGCCCGATTTCAAAAAAGTGTAAAGATAAAAGATTGTTTCTATGGATTGGCTGCAAAATCTGCTATTCAACCCGGACTCCATCGCCCACATCGTGCTGCTCTACTCCTTTGTGATAGCTGTAGGTGTGTTGCTTGGTAAAATCAAGTTTGGCGGTGTGTCGTTGGGTGTAACGTTTGTTCTGTTCGCCGGCATTCTCGCCGGTCACTTCGGATTCACGGGCAACGTGCCCATCATGAACTTCATCCAGGACTTTGGCCTGATACTCTTCGTCTTCTGCATCGGACTGCAGGTGGGACCGTCGTTCTTCTCGTCCTTCAAGCAGGGCGGAATCACGATGAACCTGATTGCCGTGGGCATCATCCTGCTCAACATCGCCGTGGCGCTGGCCCTCTACTACATCCTGGGCGGACGCGTAGAACTGCCTATGATGGTCGGCATCCTCTACGGTGCCGTCACCAACACCCCGGGCCTTGGTGCCGCCAACGAGGCGCTGACGCAGATCCACTACCACGGCCCCGAGATTGCCATGGGTTACGCCTGCGCCTATCCCCTCGGTGTCATCGGCATCATCGGCTCCATCATCGCCGTGCGCTACATCTGCCGCGTGAACTTGAAGAAGGAGGAGGCCGACCTGCAGAAACTGGAGGAAGCCAATCCGCACCTGAAACCATACATGATGCACCTGGAACTCCACAACTCCGCCCTCGAGGGCAAGACACTGGGCCAGGTGAGCGGCTTCCTGGGACGCGACTTCGTATGCTCCCGCCTGCTCCACGAGGGGCACGTGAGCATCCCCAAGAGCGACTCGGTGTTCCACGTAGGCGACCAACTCTTCGTGGTCTGCGCCGAGGACGACGCCGAGGCCATCATCGCCTTCATCGGACCCAAGATTGAGGTCGACTGGGAGAAGCAGGACACGCCCCTCGTGTCGCGACGCATCCTCGTCACCCAGCCCGACATCAACGGCAAGACCCTCGGTCAGATGCACTTCAGCAGCATGTACGGCGTGAACGTGACGCGTGTGAACCGCTCCGGTATGGACCTCTTCGCCAGCCGCAACCTCACCCTGCAGATAGGCGACCGCGTGATGGTGGTAGGCCCGCAGGACGCCGTGGACCGCTTGGCCGCCAAGATGGGTAACTCGCTGAAGCGACTCGACCATCCGAACATCGTCACCATCTTCGTGGGAATCTTCATCGGAATACTCTTCGGCAGTCTGCCCATCATGATACCGGGAATGCCGACTCCTATAAAACTCGGCCTCGCCGGCGGTCCGCTCATCGTGGCCATCCTCATCGGACGCTTCGGCTACAAGGTGAAGCTGGTGACCTACACCACCATGAGCGCCAACCTGATGCTGCGCGAGATAGGCCTCGTGCTGTTCCTCGCCAGCGTGGGCATCAAGGCGGGCGGCAACTTCGTGCAAACCGTGGTGGAGGGCGACGGCCTGCTCTACGTGGGCTGTGGTTTCCTCATCACCGTCATCCCGCTGCTCATCATGGGTGTGGTCGCACGGTTGCGCTACAAGCTCAACTACTTCACGCTGATGGGACTTATCGCCGGTAGCAACACCGACCCACCCGCATTGGCTTACTCCAACCAGACCTCGGGCAACGACGCGCCTGCCGTGGGCTACTCCACGGTCTATCCGCTCTCGATGTTCCTCCGTATCCTTGCCGGGCAGGCCATCATCCTGATACTCGCCTCGTAAAGGGGGGGCGGTGTCCTTCCGCCTGCCGGGCGACTGACAAACCGTCCGGCGGGTGTGACAGACCTCGTTTGGTACACTTTTTGTAACGAAAGGGGTTAAAAATGAAGTTGCGGCCTTTTAACAAATATTGTTGAGATGTGCAACTTTTAATAGAAAAATAAATTGTACTTTTGCAAACTATTTGAACCAATAGATAATGAGACAGCTTAAGATAAACAAGAGTATAACCAACCGTGAAACCGCTTCACTGGAGGCTTACCTCCGCGAGATAGGCCGTGAGGAGCTGATTTCAGTTGATGAGGAGGTGGACCTTGCGCAGCGAATCCGCAAGGGCGACACCGTGGCGCTTGACAAGTTGGTGCGCGCGAACCTTCGTTTCGTGGTGTCCGTTGCCAAGCAATACCAGAATCAGGGTTTGAGCCTGGCGGACCTTATCGATGAAGGAAACATCGGTTTGGTGAAAGCGGCTCAGAAGTTCGACGAGACCCGCGGTTTCAAGTTCATCAGCTACGCTGTGTGGTGGATTCGTCAGTCCATCCTGCAAGCCTTGGCTGAGCAGTCGCGCATCGTGCGTCTGCCGCTGAACCAGGTGGGCTCCATCAACCGTATCAACAAGGCGTTGGCCAAGTTTGAGCAGGAGAACGAGCGTCGTGCCTCTGCCGGCGAGATTGCCGACGAGCTGGGCTTGGAGGAAGAGAAGATTTCCGACGCCCTGCGTGTCTCCGGTCGTCACGTGTCAGTGGACGCGTCGTTCGTTGAGGGCGAGGACAATTGCTTGCTCGACGTGCTTGTGAACGACGATTCCCCTATGGCGGACCACACGTTGGTGAGCGAGTCACTCTCCGAGGAGATAGACCGTACGCTCAGCACGCTCACACCGCGCGAGAAAGAGATTATCCAGACCTTCTTCGGCATAGACCACCGCGAGATGAGCCTGGAGGAGATTGGCGACAAGTTCGGCCTCACACGCGAACGTGTCCGTCAGATTAAGGAGAAGGCTATACGTAAACTCCGTAGCAGCCCTCAGAGCAAATTATTGAAGTCATACTTAGGCTAAAGATATCGTGGCTTAAATGCCACAGTGCATGGTAAATTTTGGGTTTGAGATGTCGGACTGTGAAGTTCGGCATCTTCTCTTTTTTATGGGTGTCTTGTTCATCGGCTCCGGGCTTTATTATAGGTTTCCAGTACCAAGTTTTGTCATCGGCTTCAGAGCTTTATTATAGGTTTCCAGTACCAGGTTTTTCATCGGCTTTTGGCTCCCTACCTTATCATATTATTCAAGTTCCGCACGCTACTCTAATGGGGGAATATCTCGAATGGCACCCAAAATAGGAACCGCCGTATGCGGAACCGCACGTATGGTGGTGTGAGAGGTCGGAAAACGAAAGTAGGAGAAAAACCACTTCGTTTTCCTCCTACTCGATTACTCGTTGTTTGTTGAGTATATAGGTCATTTTTATTATAGACTTTCAGCTCCTAGGTTCCGGCTTTGTCATCTGCTTCCGGTCTTATTATGGTCTTCCAAACGTCCCCCGGAGGAGAGGGGAGTGGCTGCGGCTTCAGCCCTCCTCTTCCTGGAGCCGAAGCAGGATGGTGTCGTACATCAGGGGGAATTCCTCGTCGCTGACGCCGTTGTCGTTCAGCTCCCCGGCGAATGACTGTATGATGTCGAACACTGTTGCCGTTCCGTTGTCGTCGTAGTCCTCCTCATCGTCCTTGTCTACGTTGTCGCATAGTTTGCAGGCTTTGATGAAGAGCGACACGGCTTTCTCGTATTTCCTTCGCGCCCAAGCCACAAGCCCTGCTCTGGTGTAGTCGATGTAGCTCAATATATCCTCGTAGTGCTCAAAGAGCCGGTCGTAGTACATCTCCGCCTTCTCCGGTTGTGTGCACTCGAAGTTGAACCACGCGGCGCAGCTGAGCGCGTACATGTTGTTCTCGTCGAGGTAAAGGGTCTTGTAGTGTGCCTCCAGCGACTTCTGCAACTGTCCGCTGTTTTCGTAGCATTCGGCTATTTCCCCGAGGTAGGTGATGTTGTCGGGGTCCTTTTGCAGCAGCTGGTTGTAGTATTCGATGGCCTTCGGATAGTCGGGCTTGTTGAAGTAGCAGTACGCCAGGTTGCGGATGAGGATGTCGTTGCCGGTGGAGTCCAGAAGCTCTGCCTTGCTGAAATACTCGGCCGCCTCGTCGTATTCCTGCAACTGTTCGAAGCAAGTTCCCAACTTCTCGAGGCACTCTATATTCGTGGCGTTGTGCTTCAAAGCATTGTCGTAGAAAAGCAGGGCTTCCTCGATACGCTCCTTCTTGAGAAGATAATCGCCCACTTCCATCATAGGTACCCAGTCTTTGATGAGCTCATCCATTGTGAAGGCGCTGTAGTTGCCGTAGCTGGGCAAGAACGGGTCGGCGAACTCGTCGCGCTTGGGGAAGAGCTTGAAGAAGCGGTAGTAATCAAGCACGCTGCGGCGTAGGGCGAAGTGGCGTGCATCGGGGTCGTCTTCCACGGACGGACCTTTGAAGACGTCGTTTTGTTGCACAATCGCTTGCCTGAAATCTTCGGGCATGGTGGCTATGACCGCGATGAACGAGTACTTGTCCGAGTCGCAATACGTGGGGTTCTGACCGATGGCTTTCGCGAAGGACATTAGGCCGTTCTTGTCCCCTTTGACGGCGCTTTCCACCATCGAGTGCGAAGGGTCGTAGGGGAGAAACCAGTTGCTCATCTCGCGGAAGAAGTCGTACTTCTTCAGGTGCGAGAAGTTGCAGAAGTTCACGTCCACTCCATCGCTCGCCATTTTTCCAAAGTTGCGCATGACGTTGCGCTGGTTTGTTGCGTCGTCGCTCGGTGCCTGCTTCATGTTGCCGCCTGCCATGAGTAAGTCTTCGAAGTTTACGGCTCCCGTGCTGTTGAACATGTCACACATGTTGTTGAATAAGTTCGGGTAAACTTTCTTTTCCAACATGTTCTTTATCTTGTCTATCTCCAGGGTGCGCAACAGTTCCTTGAACACGTCGCCCACTTCGTCGTTGAAGAGGTAATCGTCCTTGAGCTGCTTGAGCTGGCTCTGCAGCTCGGGCGCGAGCTGCACCTCCCGTTTGCTGTGGAAGTAGACCATGACGAAGCCCAGCAGGGCGCGTTGGCTCACCAAGGGGTCGTCGTTGTTGTAGTAAGTGTCCATCAAGAAACTGAACTTCTGTGCGTCGAAGGTCTTCAGCAGGCCCAGCGTGACGGCGCTCATCAGCACGGCCATGTCGTTTGTCGGGACTAAGGTGGACTGCATCAGCGAGCGTGCCTCCGCCAGGTCCTTGGGTTGCCACAGGTCCGACGTCCACACGTCGGTGAACATCTCCTGCACCGTCCGCTCGTGGTCCGTCCGCAGTTTGCCGCGCTTGGTGTCGGTCTGCAGGGCGTTGGCGCTCGTCAGTTCCGTCAGGGCGAGGTCCTCGGTGTACGCCTCCAGCGCGCGCTGATAGTCGCTGAGACTTCTCGCTTTGCGTTGGCGGGCACATTGCCAATAGTACTGTTGCCAGTGGATGCGCGAGTCGGCTGTGCGCAGCAGCTTGGCGCTCAGCTTGGCGGCTTTGTCTATCAATTCGTTGAATATCTTTGTCCGTTGCGGATCGTCCACGCCTTGTCCGTAGTAGCTGAGCATGTACTTGTAGGTGGCGCGTATTTCGTTCAGGTCGGCCTGTGCGTTGGGGTCGTCGGCTTTGTCCGCCAGCTCGACCATCTTTTCCAAGGCAGTCAGCAACTCATTTCTGTCGAGACAACCGATGATGTCTTCGTAGCTCTTTTGCAATTCGTCGTTCATAGTATTTACTTTAGTTTATTTATTTGGTTATTTATTAGCTTTTTCTGTTTCCGCTTCTCCGAAGGAGGTTTCTCGCTTCAGAAGAGCAGCTTTCTATCTTCGTTCCTCGGGCGGAGGTTTTCTTTCGTTCGGGGGCCTATCTTCGAAGGAGGACCTTAGTTCTCGAGTTCGATGTTCGCCGTGCGGAAGTTGCCTTGTTTGCGGGGCAGCAGTTCTTTGCTGTTGATCCACTCTTGCGTGTCTGCCTTCATCTGGGGCGTGATGGAGGTCATGTGGGCGAAGGGGGCTCGCTTCTTGTTGAGGCTGTCGGCGGGGAGTCCCATGCGGGTGGAGGCGGTGCGCAGCCATTGGCTCGCGGGCTGTTGGTTCATGTAGTCCACCGCCCGGTTGTAGCCTATGATGAGTCGTCGGATTTCGTCCTCACGCTGCAGCAGGGTGGAGTCGGAGAATGCCAACACGTCGTGCTCCGTGCCGTAGACGGCTGACACCGCCAACAGGATGCACGAGTCCGCCCGTGCGTAGGTGGCTTGCGGGTCGGGCAGCACGGCGGCGTCCAACTGTCCGTTCAGCAGCATCTGCAGGCGTGTCCGCGCGTCGCCTATGTTTATCAGGTTCACGTCTTCCGCAGTCATTTGTCCGCGCTCCAATACGTGGTCCATGAACTGTTGGTCGCTGCTGTAAAGGTGCAGGCCGACGGTTTTCCCGTAGAGGTATTTCAGGCTGACGAAGTTGGAGTCGTAGGGCACCATCAAGTAGGCGTTGTTCACGGTGGCCGCGGCGGGCACTATGTCCACGCTGTCCTGCTGCAGGCGGCAACTCTCCGCCAGGGACAGCAGCAGGCCGTCCGTGCCGTGGTGTATGAAGGTGGTGTCGCGCTCCACGGGGCCGCTCATGGGCACGAAGCGCACGTCCAGCTCCAACGAGTCGTACACGCCCATCTGCTCGGCCACCATGTAGGGCAGCGCGTCCGCCGAGGGCAGGTAGCCTATCTTCAATGCGTTGTCGGGCACAGTGTCGGACTCTTTGTCTGTGGTCCGGCAAGCCACTGTCAGCGTCAGGCCGACGATGGCCACGATTATAAACGGTAAGCGTCTCATGCTGATTTTTTCAGATGTGTGTGTTGTTGATGATAGATGATTTTTCAAAGTTGATTCTGTTTTTGTTGTTGATAATAATGTAAACCCTCCGTCGACAGGGAAACAGTCCCGCTGGGGCGGAAGGGGATGTTGAAAAAAGAGACTGCCAGAACCCGAAAAAAGTAGAGGCAGTCTCTCAAACTACTTATTAATTTAAAATGTTATCCCTTGATAGCTGCGATGCCCGGCAACACTTTTCCTTCGATGGCCTCGAGCAGAGCTCCACCGCCTGTCGACACGTATGACACGCCGCTTGCCAAGCCGAACTTGTTGACGCAAGCCACTGAGTCGCCGCCGCCCACGAGTGAGAACGCGCCCTCTTTGGTGGCTTTCACGATGGCCTCACCTACGGCACGGGAGCCGGATGTGAAGTTGTCGAACTCGAACACGCCTGTAGGTCCGTTCCACAGAATGGTCTTCGAACCTTCGATCACTTTGGCGAAAGCCTTCTCAGAGTCGGGGCCGATGTCCAGGCCTTCCCATCCGTCGGGGATGTTCTTCGAGGGAACGATCTGTGTGTTGGCGTCGTTGGAGAAAGCGTCGGCAGCCTTTGTGTCGGTAGCCAGCACCAGGTTCACGCCTTTCTCTTTAGCCTTCTTGATGATGTCGAGCGCCAGGTCGAGCTTGTCGTCCTCGCAGATGGAGTTGCCGACTTTGCCGCCCAGGGCTTTCATGAATGTATAGGTCATGCCGCCTGCCAGGATGAGGTTGTCCACCTTGGTGAGCAGGTTCTCGATGATCTCGATCTTTGTGGAAACCTTGGAACCTCCCATGATGGCTGTGAACGGACGTTTGATGTCGTTCATCACCTTGTCAACAGCCTTCACCTCTTTCTCCATGAGGTAACCGAACATCTTGTGGTCGGCGTCGAAGTAGTTGGCGATGAGGGCCGTGGAGGCGTGTGCGCGGTGAGCTGTACCGAAGGCGTCGTTCACGTAGCAGTCGGCGTAAGCTGCCAACACTTTTGTGAATTCCTTCTGGCTCTCTTTCACTGCCTTCTTGGCGGCTGCCTTCTCCTCGTCGCTGGCGTCGTCGGCCAAGCCGCGGGGTTTGCCTTCCTCTTCAGCGTAGAAGCGGAGGTTCTCCAGCAACAGGGCTTCACCCGGTTTCAGGGCGGCCACCTGTGCCTGTGCCTTCTGGCAGTCCTCGGCGAACTGAACGTTCACGCCCAGCAGCTCAGACACGTGAGCGAGGATATGTTTCAGAGAGTATTTGGGGTCCGGGTTTTTCTTGGGGCGACCCATGTGCGAAGCGATGATGAGGCTACCGCCGTCGGCCAAGATTTTCTTCAGAGTGGGCAGTGCGGCGCGGATGCGAGTGTCATCGGTGATGTTGAAGTTCTCGTCCACGGGCACATTGAAATCAACACGTACAAATGCCTTTTTACCGGCAAAATTGAAGTTGTCAATTGTTTGCATAATTGTTATGTTTTAATGTTTAAAAAATACCTATCGTTTTTCTATGCGCAAAGTTAGGAAAATATTTGTATTACCTTGCAAGTGGAATGTGTTTATAATGGTATTTTATGGAAAATTCTCGTCATTTCGTTGCCGAGGGTGCCACACCCATCGTCTTTTTGTAATGTTTGCATAGCATTTGCAAGCCGCAGTCGGCGCAGTGGGGCGCGCGGGCGGTGCAGGTGTAGCGTCCGTGTAGCAGCAGCCAGTGGTGGGCCTGGGCGACATATTCGTGGGGGATGTGGCGTGTGAGCTCCTTCTCCACGCTCAGCGGGGTGGTGCAACGGTCTGTCACGAGGCCCAGGCGGTGGCTCACGCGAAACACGTGGGTGTCCACGGGCATGGCCGCCTTGTGGAAGATGACGGCCTGGATGACGTTCGCCGTCTTCCGCCCCACGCCGGGCAGGCGTGTGAGTTGACTGAGGTCGGCGGGCACCTCGCCGCCAAACTCGCTGACGAGCATCCGCGCCATCCCCACCAGGTGTTTCGCCTTGTTGTTGGGGTAGCTCACGCTGCTGATGTATTCGTGGACGACCTCCGGCTGTGCCGCCGCCAGGGCTTCGGGGGTGGGATAGTCGTGGAACAGGCGCGGCGTCACCATGTTCACCCGCTTGTCGGTGCATTGGGCGGAGAGGATGACCGCCACCAGCAGCTCGTAGGGGTTGCTGTAGGTCAGCTCCGGCTCCGCCACGGGCATTGCCGTGCGGAAGTGTTCCACCACCCGGTCGTAAAGTTCTTGTTTCTTCATCCTTCTTGAGATTTTTCGCGACGCATTATGCTTCACGGCGCGTTGTAACTTCGTATCGCATCATGCTTTTGCGCAATACCATGCATGTTCGCCCTCTCCCGAAAAAGAAGATTCCGGATACTCGGACCTTTTTCTATCAGCTTCCGAATATCCGGAATGGTGTTTCATTCGGACGTTCCTTTGCCTTATGGACTTTCCCTCGTTTATGGAAGGTGTCCTTCAGGGCAGCGAACCTCCGTTTAAGGAAACGTTCCCGCTTCGAATAGCTTCCCCGAAGGAAAACTTCCTTCTTTGGAGGAAACGTTTCGCCATTTTGCCGATTTATTTCGTGGCGGAGGGGAGTCCTGGCGAGGGCTCCGCTTAGTTGGCGGCCTCAAACTCTTTCAGGAAGCGGGTGTCGTTCTCCGAGAAGAGGCGCAGGTCCTTCACCTGGTACTTCAGGTTGGTGATGCGCTCCACACCCATTCCCAGGGCGTAGCCGCTGTAGACCTTGCTGTCGATGCCGCTGGCTTCGAGCACGTTGGGGTCCACCATGCCGCAGCCCAGAATCTCCACCCATCCGGTGCCTTTGCAGAAGGGGCATCCCTTGCCGCCACAGATGTTGCAGCTGATGTCCATCTCGGCGGACGGCTCTGTGAAGGGGAAGTAAGACGGGCGCAGGCGGATCTTCGTGTCGTTGCCGAACATCTCCTTGGCGAAGAGCAGCAGCACCTGCTTCAGGTCGGTGAAGGAGACGCCTTTGTCGATGTAGAGTCCCTCCACCTGGTGGAAGAAGCAGTGCGCGCGGTAGCTGATGGCCTCGTTGCGGTACACGCGTCCCGGGCAGATGATGCGGATGGGCGGTTGCGCGTTCTCCATCACACGCACCTGCACGCTGCTGGTGTGGGTGCGCAGGATGACGTTCTTCGTCACGTCCTCGTCGTTGGACTCGATGAAGAAGGTGTCCTGCATGTCGCGTGCCGGATGGTCGGCGGCGAAGTTCAGCTTGGTGAAGACGTGCAGGTCGTCCTCCACCTCGGGGCCTTCAGCGATGCTGAATCCCAGGCGGGCGAATATGTCGATGATCTCATTCTTCACGATGGAGAGCGGGTGGCGTGTGCCCAGCTTCACGGGATAGGCCGTGCGGGTGAGGTCGAGTCCCTCGTTCTGGTTGTCCTTGCTCTCGAAAGCCTCCTTCAGCTCGGCTATCTTGTCCTGGACTTTCGTTTTCAGCACGTTCAGCTTCTGACCGATTTCCTTCTTGCTCTCGGCCGGCACGCTGCGAAATTCTGTCATCAGTTCGCTGATGGCTCCCTTCTTGCTCAAGTACTTGATGCGGAGCGCTTCCAGTTCCTCTGCGTTATTGGCAGTGAGTGTGTCCACCTCTGCCAGCAGCTGTTGAATTTTCTCAATCATATTTATCGTATTGATATTTATTATTTTACACTGTTCTCTCGCCCTCTTCCGACGGTCTGCGGCGGTGGCTCTCGCGGGCCTTCCAGGCGGTGCCTGTGCCGCATGCGCGGAATAAAGCGGAGCAAAGGTAGTTATTTAAACTGAATAATGTATCTCATTTCAAATAAAAGAGGTATTTTTGCGCCAATTTTGAGAGTTATGAGAACTTTATTCATGTTCGTCCTTATGGGACTGTGTTGCTGTGCCTGCCGTTCGGGCAGGGACAAAGCGCCGTCCGGCGTCACCTCCGACACGGACTCCACTTTGCTGCGTGAGGCCGATTCCTTGGCCGTGGCCGACTCCCTTGCCGAGGCCACAGCCATTCCCCAGAATGCCGATGAGTTGTTCGACGATTTCATCTACAACTACGCCGGCAACGAGCGCTTGCAGAAGCGGCGCACCGTCTTCCCCCTGCCTTGCCTCGTCGACGGCAAGCTGCAGTTCATCGAGAAGAAGGATTGGGAGCACGACTCCCTCTTCACCAACGAGGCTTACTATACCTTATTCTATCAGCGCGAGGAGGACATGGACCTCGAGAAGGACGTCTCCCTCGACTCCGTGTCCGTGGAGTGGATCTACCTGGCGGACAGCGAGATCCGCAAGTACAACTTCTTCCGCGAGCAGGGCTTGTGGAAGCTCACCGACATCGTGCAGGAGTCTACCCAGGAGAAGCCCTACGCCGACTTCCTGCGGTTCTTCTACCAGTTTGCCAACGACTCGGTGTTCCAGAGCGACCACGTCGCCACGTCGCTGAAGTTCGTCTCGCCCGACCCCGACGACGAGTTCGAGGTGCTGGAGAGCGTCATCGACCGCGACCAATGGTTCGCCTTCCGCCCCCTGCTGCCCACCACCCGCATGACCAACATCGACTATGGGCAAAGCTACCGTGCCGACGCGCGCCGTGCCATCATCGACCTGCGCGGCATTGGCAACGGATTCAACAATACACTCTATTTTAATAAGGTAGGCGACAGCTGGCGCCTGGTGCAGTTCGACGACCTGAGCAACTGAGGCCGCCCGCCTTTCACTGGAGGAATCACCGTCATGATAAACAGACAGACAAACTTCTCGTTGTTGGGCCACAACACGTTCGGCATGGACGTCGAGGCCCGTGAGTGGGTAGAGTATGGGTCGGTGGACGAGCTCCGACAGGTGCTTGCCACGCTCGCTCCGGACGCTCGGGTGCTCCACATCGGCGCCGGCAGCAACCTGCTCTTCCTCTCCCGTTTCGACGGCACCGTGCTCCACTCCCGCATCGCGGACGAGGCCGTGGTGCGCGAGGACGATGCCCACGTGTGGCTCCGTGTGGGGTCCGGCGTGGTGTGGGACGACTTTGTGGCGCGCTGCGTGGCCCGCGGATGGGGTGGGGCGGAGAATCTCTCGCTCATCCCCGGCGAGGTGGGCGCCAGCGCTGTGCAGAACATCGGTGCCTACGGTGTGGAGGTGAAGGACCTCATCGACCGTGTGGAGGTGGTGGACCGCCAGGGCATTGCCCGCACGTTCTCCGTCCAGGATTGTGGCTACGGCTATCGGCAGAGCCATTTCAAGGGCGCCTGGCGAGGCCGCTACATCGTCACCCACGTCACCTATCGGCTCGACAAGCGCCCCCTGCTGCGGCTCGACTATGGCAACCTGCGTTCCGCCCTGCCCGCCGACGAGAGTCAGGTCACTGTCGACATGGTGCGCCAGGCCGTCATCCGTGTGCGCCAGGCGAAGCTTCCAGACCCTAGCGAGCTGGGCAGTGCCGGCAGCTTCTTCATGAACCCCGTGGTGGAGCGCTCCGTCTACGAGCGGCTGAAGGTGCGATTCCCCGACCTCCCTCACTACGAGGTGGACCCCACGCACGTGAAGATTCCAGCCGGGTGGATGATAGACCGTTGCGGTTGGAAGGGCAAGTCCATGGGTCGTGCCGGGGTGCACGCCGCGCAAGCCCTGGTGCTGGTGAACCTTGGAGGAGCCACAGGCCGCGAGGTGATGCGGCTGGCGGAAGCCGTGGTGCGCAGCGTCCGCGACACGTTTGGCATAGAGATTCGTCCCGAAGTGAATGTAATCGGGGAGTGAGGGGAAGGCTCCTCGCCTCGGAAATTCCCCTGGCGTTCCGTTTGGGAGAGGCCTTGGAACTATGGAATAAAGAATAT
>CAYZVH010000010.1:32822-34977 GCA_964481755.1 uncultured Bacteroides sp.
AATTCCCCTGGCGTTCCGTTTGGGAGAGGCCTTGGAACTATGGAATAAAGAATATAGAAGGACGTTTTTTGGGGAGAGGAACTTTTCTCTCGAGTAGAACGTTCTTTATCATAAAGAAACGACGTATTCCTTTGGTTCGGAAGAGGATGGAAACTTTCAGAAGGAGGAGGCGTTGGAATAAAGAATATAGAAGGACGTTCTTTTTCTGGAGAGGAACTTCTCTCGAGTAGAACGTTCTTTATAATAAAGAAACGGCGTATTCCTTTGGTTCGGAAGAGGTTGGAAACTTTCAGAAGGAGGAGGCGTTGGAATAAAGAATACGGAAGGACGCTCTTTTTCTGGAGAGGAACTTCTCTCGAGTAGAACGTTCTTTATAATAAAGAAACGGCGTATTCCTTTGGTTCGGAAGAGGTTGGAAACTTTCAGAAGGAGGAGGCGTTGGAATAAAGAATACGGAAGGACGTTCTTTTTCTGGAGAGTAACTTCTCTCGGAGGGGACGTTTGTAAAATAAAACGACGACTTTCTTTGTTTGGAAGAGGATGGAAACTTTCCGAAGAGGGATGCGTTGGAATGAAGAAATACAGAAGGATGTTCTTTTTTGGGGAGAGGAACTTCTCTCTCGAGGAGGGCGTTCTTTATAATAAAAAACGACGTATTCCTTCGTTTGGAAGAGGATGGAAACTTTCCGAAGGAAATCGTTGGATTATAGAATACGGAAGGACGTTCTCCATTCTTTGGGGAAGATTTTCCCGGGGAGGAAGAAATCGTTCTGAGGAAACGATAGAAAGAGAAAAAGATGAAAATACATGTTTTGGGAAGTGGAACCTCCACGGGGGTTCCGGAGATAGGGTGCCGTTGCGCCGTCTGCACGTCGGCCGACAGCCGCGACCATAGGCTGCGTTGCTCGTCGCTGTTCGACACCGGCACCGAGCGCATTCTGGTCGACTGCGGCCCCGACTTCCGCCAGCAGATTATGCCCCTGGAGTTCGCCCGCATCGACGGCGTGCTCATCACCCACGAGCACTACGACCACGTGGGCGGCATCGACGACCTGCGCCCCTTCAGCCGTTTTGGCGACGTGCCCCTCTACGCCGAGGCCCACACCGCCGACCGCCTGCGCATACAGATGCCCTACTGCTTTGCCGCCGAGCGCTATCCCGGTGCGCCCAAGGTAACCCTCACCGACATCCGTCCCCACGAGACCTTTCACATAGGCCGCACCGCCGTCACCCCCTTGCGTGTGATGCACGGCCCTATGCCCATCCTGGGCTTCCGCATAGGCGACGTGGGCTACATCACCGACATGAAGACCATGCCCGACGAGGAGCTGCCCTACCTGCAGCGTCTCGATTGCCTCTTCGTCAACGCCCTTCGCTTCAAGGAACACTGGACCCACATGTCGCTCTCCGAGGCCCTCCAGTTCGCTGCCCGTGTCGGCGCCAAGGAGACTTACTTCATCCACATGAGTCACCACATCGGCCTCCACGCCGAGGCGGAGCTCCAGCTGCCGCCCCACGTCCACTTCGCCTACGACGGTCTGGTGGTGGAGGTCTGATGGTTCTCCGCTCTGCCGCCCCTCTATTCGTCGTGTTCGACGGTGGGTGGTAGGGCGATGCTTCCGTCCCGCTTCTCTCCGCCCTTTAGGCGAGGTCATCTTCTGTGGACAATCTGGGCGGAAGTCCCATTAAATTTCCCTTTCCGAACGAAAACGAACCTTAATAAAAGCGGGGTTGCGAGGAATGATTTATTAAAAGGTGTTATATAACATGCTTTTTCGCTTGGATTATTTGCAGTGTTGCCGAAGATGCGTACCTTTGCAACGTGTTTTTCATAGTATTAGATTTAAGGTTAACAAAAGGTTGGGTCAAGGCGTTGACCCTTTTTTTATGTCCGTACGTCAAGTGTCGCTCTTAGATTCCCGAAACCTCTCTTCTCTACTGCTTTGCTCGCACCCTGCTTAGCTCTCCGATGACCACCTTCCTTGCCGCGGCGAAACGCAATGCTTTGTTTTGGGCAAAACAATCTAATTGTTTTGGCTTATACAATCGATTGTTTTGGCTCATACAATCGATTGTTTTGGCTCATGCGAACGATGGGTCTGATTTATGCGAACGACAGGGGGCGCACACCTCGCCGATTGCCGTGAACGAACGT
>CAYZVH010000011.1:0-10889 GCA_964481755.1 uncultured Bacteroides sp.
CTTCACCTTTTCGTCGTCGCCGATGAGGTGATAGAGCGGTCCGAGCAGGAGGGTGATGTCGGCCGAGCCGGTAGGCAGGAAGGGCATCGAGCGTGCGTCGCCCTGCACCACGTCGGCCGTAGGTTCACGTTTCAGAAACACTTCGATGTTGCGGCGCACCAGTTCCACCGCCTTCACTTCGTATCCCTCCGCCATGAGTGCCGAGGTGTAGCGTCCCGTGCCTGCCCCGATGTCGAGCAGACGCATGCCGGGCTTGAGGAATCGGTGAAGATGGTACATAGTGGTCTCAAACTCCACAATGCCGTGTCTGCGCTGCAGTCGCAAGTCCTCCGGGTGCTTGTTATAATGCTTTTCTATATTGGATAGTGCCATATGCTATATACATTTGTCGTCAGCATTCTCTATCCGGCCCAGTTCTCGCGGTCGAGGCTGCGGTAGCCGATGGCTTCGGCCAGGTGATGAGGCTGGATGGTGGCGCAACCTTCGAGGTCGGCTATGGTGCGCGACACCTTCAGAATGCGGTCGTAGGCACGGGCGGAGAGGTTGAGGCGCGTCATGGCGGTTTGCAGCAACTGCAGGCCTTTGTCGTCCAGCTGGGCATAGGCACGGAGCATGGACGGGGTCATCTGGGCGTTGCAGTGGATGCCCGGATGGGACTTGTAACGCTCTGCCTGGATGTTGCGCGCACGGATGACACGCTCACGTATCTGTGCGCTCGTCTCGCCCTGCTGGGTGGTGGTCAGCTTCTCAAACGGAACGGGCGTTATCTCCACCTGTATGTCGATGCGGTCGAGCAACGGACCGGAAATCTTGTTCAGATAGCGCTGCACCTGTCCGGGGTTGCACGTACAGGGGCGGGTAGGGTGGTTGTAGTATCCACAGGGACACGGATTCATGGATGCCACCAGCATGAAACTCGCAGGGTAATTGACCGTGTACTTCACACGCGACACGGTGATGATGCGGTCCTCCATGGGCTGGCGCAGCATCTCCAGTACGCTGCGGTTGAACTCCGGCAACTCATCGGCAAAGAGCACACCATTGTGCGCCAGACTGATCTCGCCCGGCTGAGGGTTGCTGCCGCCTCCCACCAGGGCGATGGCCGAAGTGGAGTGGTGCGGTGTGCGGAAGGGGCGGTGCGCTATCAAGGTGCTGTCCGCTCCCAGCTTGCCGGCTACGGAGTGTATCTTTGTGGTCTCCAGACTCTCGGCCAAGGTGAGGGGTGGCAGTATGGAGGGCAGGCGCTTGGCCATCATCGACTTGCCGCTTCCCGGTGGACCTATCATCACCACATTGTGTCCACCGGCTGCGGCCACCTCCAGTGCGCGCTTCACATTCTCCTGTCCCTTCACGTCGGCAAAGTCGAACTCAAAGGTCTCTTGCTTGGCGCGAAACTCCTCGCGGGTGTTGACGATGGTGGGCTCCAGGGTGCGCTCGCCGTTGAGGAACTCTATCACCTCACAGATGTTGTCCACCCCGTAGACATCCAGGTTGTTCACGATGGCTGCCTCTCTGGCGTTGCGTTTGGGCAGGATGAATCCCTTGAATCCCTCCTCGCGAGCTTTGATGGCAATGGGCAGCGCTCCCTTGATGGGTTGCAGACTTCCGTCCAGGCTCAGCTCGCCCATCATCAAGTATTGGTCTAACTTCTCTTCGGCCACCTTGCCGGCTGTGGCCAGTATGCTCACTGCCAACGGCAGGTCATAGGCAGAGCCCTCCTTGCGGATGTCCGCCGGGGCCATGTTCACCACTATTTGGCAGGTGGGGAACTTGTATCCGTTCACCCGCAGGGCTGAGAGGATGCGTTCGTGACTCTCCTTTACCGACGTGTCGGGCAGTCCCACCAAGAAGAACTTGATTCCTCGGGAGCTGTTCGTCTCTATGGTGATGATGGTGGCGTCGATGCCTTGCACTGCCGCTGCGAATACCTTTACCAACATGGCTTACTTGATTTTAAATTTCTTCTTTCTGTCCTTCTCTGCCTGGATGAGTTGCTTCACCTTCGCACGCACGGCGCTGATGTCCGTCGTGCGCAAGGCTATCCGTCGCTGGGCGGAGAGCACTACGATGGTGGGCACATCCGTTATGTCGAAGGTCTTCACGGTCATGCTGCTCCAACCCTCTCCATCGAAGGATTGCATGGCGTAGAGTGTGTCCGCCTCGGCGGATGCCTTCCACTTGTCCTTGTCGGTGTCCATGGAGTAGGCTATGAGGATGGCGTCGTCTTTCTTCAGTTTCTTCTGCATCTCGTTGAGGGAGTCGCGCAAGGCCACGCTGTGCTTGTCCCAGGTGGCCCAGAAGAGTACGGTCACTACTTTCTCGCGGAAGTTGTAGGAGTTGATGCCCTCCTTGCCGGGACGGTCCATGCGGAAGTTGCTGATGTAGCGTCCCGTGTCGGCGGCGAATGTCCGTTCGGTCTGCTTATCCGCCTCGGCAATCAACGGATGGTCGTGGAGCACACCACTCATGCCTTTTATCAGCTGTTGTATGCGCTTGTAGTTTGGCTCCGGCTGACGGATGAAGTAGCGGTTGAGCAGGTAGATGCTGACCTGTGAGAAGGGGTGATGGGTGATGAAGCTGTCCGCCACGGCAGCCTCCGTCACACTGTCGGCGCGGTGAGCCAATAGTTGTTTGAACTGATGGAGCTCCTCGTTTTCTGTTCCGCCCGTCACCTGGATGGAGTCGGGTACTCGTGCGTCGCCAGTCAGCGTCACCTGCCACTGCTTGTCCACGTAGAGCGGTAGCGTCTGGTCGCGGTTGAACAGCAGGGTCAGTTGCGTCAGGGTGTCCACTTCCGCTTGGTAGCTGAACTTCCCGTCCTCCACCTGTATGGTGTCGATGCGGTCATACGGGTCGTATTCCCCGTAGAGGTAAACCTCCTTGCCCTCGAGGTTGCTCAGTTGTCCGCTGAGTGTGAACAGGTTCTGCGACTTGTGGCAACCGGTCAGGGTCGCTGTCAGCGCACAGACCATGGCCACGGCATGTATCGATAGATGTTTCATTCTTTTCCTTTTGTGTGATAATGTTTTGCAAACTTACAGAAAATAGTCCGTACCGATGCGCTTTTGTGTGAGGAATTTGCCGTTAGTGCCTCAAATGGTGTGATTCGTATAAAAGATAGGGGCAGTGAAACCTATTTGTTTCACTGCCCCTACTAGCATCCCTCTGCCTTGTAAACAGGGGGTATCGAGTGTACCGAATCTATTATTCAGCTTCAACGATCACAACACGGTTCAAGCTGTCAGAGCCGAACATGTTGTCTGTACCGCCGCAACCGATAATCTCGAGCTGGTCTTCGCTTACGCCTTCAGCGATTAACGCGTCAGCGATAGCTCTTGCACGTTTCTCAGAGAGCTTCTGGTTGAACTTAGCTGTACCGGTAGCCTTGTCGCAGTAGCCTGCAACTTTGTACTTCTTGTTGGTGTTAGCCTTCATCACGTCAGCAACCATCTTGGCGTTAACCTTGTCCTTGCTTGTGATGTTAGACTTGCCAATCTGGAAGAAGAAGGCGTGCTTGCCGTCAACAACCACTTCCTTAACCTCTGTGCGTGTCTCCACCTTAGCGGGCTGGTTGCGGAGTCTGTTGTTCTCAGCTTCCTGGTCAGCCAAAGCCTGACGATAGCGGTTGATCTCCTCGTTGAGGGCGTCGATCTCGTCCTGGGTGTGAGCCTTTGTGAAGTTCTTACCCTTGCCGAAGTAGTAAGATGCGCCTACCATTGCTGCCAAAGCACCATCGGTCTTTGCACCCTTCTCGCCGAAGATAGAAGGAGACACATCGCCACGAACCTCGAGGTTGATGTCCCAGTGTTTGCTTACGTTGAACGAACCGATCAAACCTACGGCACCTGTGATGAGTGCACGTACGTCGCTCTTCTGGTTAGAGTTCTTCTCGGTTGTGTTGCCTGCTGCGTAGGAAGCGTCCAATGCAGACTGAGGAGCCTCTACCAAGTATGTCTTGGCGAAGGTCAAGCCCGGGCCCAAGAAGAGGCTAACGTTGAACAGACGGTTAGGATTGTATCCGCCGATGGCGTTGCTGATGTTGAACAATCCGTCGATGCGGGTCTGGATGAATGTATTCTTAACCTTATTGTATTCCTCGGTAGTTTTACCGGTAGCTTCGTCGTAGGTGTTCCACTGTTGTTGCAGTTTGGACCAGGCACCTACGCCCTGCAAACGGATACCCCATACCGGGTCGATCCATTTACCCAGAGACAAAGACAACTGCGGAGTGACGGTCTTCAGATAACCATAATCCTTGTTATCAGGGTTGAGGCAAGTCTGTCCGCCTACGCCAACGCTGATATACAAGTTGTCTTGGAAACGCTCGCTGTAGTAGTGATCCTTCTTGCTTTGAGCGAAAGCAACGGAGCAGCATCCTGACAGCAGCAAAGACATGACTACTAATTTGTTTTTCATATGCTAATGAATGATTTTTACTTTAAATATATTTTATATGTCAGACCTCCCGAGAAGTAGCGCAGGCTCTGCATCTCCACCAGCACGTTGAGTCGGTCGAAGAGCAGACATTGCGCGCCTAGCGCGAAGTCCTTCGTGTCGTGTTCCCCTATTATCTCTAACGAAGGGAAGAACGATGGTGAGAAAGTGAGTCCTCCAGCCACCCCATTGAGCGGGTAGTCGTCCCTACGGTTGTACAGGTACGAGAGATGCACTCCCAGCGTGCCTGCCGTGCCACAACTGAAATGTTTGGTTGCGGCCAGGTAGAAGCGCGAGAAGTATCCGTTGCCCCCTTCGCTTGCCACCTCCTCGGAGCTGAAGGCAAACGGGTCCTGGATGCCAGCCACGATGGCGGGCCTCTTGGCCGTTTCAGTCAGCAGACGGAATCGGAAGGCGAAGTTGCGGTCCTGGTTGCAATAGCGCAACTTTCCGCTTGTGGGCTGCAACATCTTGAATACCGTAGCCGTGTAGGAAAACTCGAACCATGGGAGCAGTGTGGCGTTCACATAATAGTTGGCTGTGTGGTAATACCATGTGGGAGGAGTCAACTCCTTGTTCATGAAGTTACCGCCAATCATGATGGTTCCGTCTCGCTGCATCTCGGCCGAAGGTACATGTAGCAGTCCGGTTACGCCATAAGTCAACTGAGCCCATGAGGAACTAATCCCCGTGAACATGCACAAACTGAGTGTCAAAAGAATCTTCTTCATCCTATCGTCTGTTTCTCAAATTGACTTAATGGCTACCGTCCTTACTCTATCATGTATTAATTAGTTTGCTGTTGACGTTCCACCACCGTAAGATGTTCCGCTGTCTGTGGTGTGAGAGTCATCGTGAGAGTCGTCGTGAGCCTCGCTGATGATAATCGGAGTGCAAGTTGTGCTGCCCTCTACGTAACGTACAGTACCGGTGTAGTTCTCGAGGTTCTCACCTGCTGCGAATGTGAACTCTTTCTCAACCATTGTGAAGTTGACAACCATACCTTTGAGGAGCTTGCCTGCCTCTACAGTAGCGTACACAGTCTTCCATGTTGTTGTGCTCGGGTAAGTCATACCGCCCAGGAAGTTAGACACCTGCTTAGCCCACATGTCCTCCGGAGTCAGATCAGCCTTTGTCGGCTTAGATACGATGCTGAAACCTGTTACTACAGGGTAGGGGCACTCGACTACGTAGCCCTGTTTCGGGTCACCGGCTTCGCCTGTCTTAGCTGTCAAAGTAATGGCAACGTCTATACTACCGTCGGCCTGAGCTGCAGTTTCAACTTTCATATCCTTCACCTCGTCCATATCAATGATCTCGCTATTCGTGAGTTCATCGAGCAGGCTTGAACCAATGGCTTCCTCTTCGCTATCAGAGATTTCAACAACCTTAACCTCTGTCGGAGTCTGGTTGTCGGCGATCACGTCTTCCAGTTTGGTCATTGTGATCTCAACGTACTGTGTACCGATCTGGCCATCGCTAACCTCTGTCATATAAACGTCACGAGTAACAGATACATAGCCTGTGCAAGTAGCCTCAACTCTGTATTTTCTGTCGCTTGTCAGAGATACCTCTTTCGAGAAAGAACCGCTTGTGGTGTATGTCTCGCCGTTCACCTTTACGGTAGCGGCAATCTGGTTGCCATGGCTGTCGAGCACTGCACCGCTCAAGAAATACTTGGCAGGAGTCGGAGTCGGAGTGACCGGAGTCACGTAATCGATCTCGTTGTCGTCACCTTCGTAGCAACTAACCATAGTCAGGCCACCTAATAACATCAATCCGGCAAGTCCGGATACTTTAAAAAATGACTTTTTCATACTAAATGAAGTTTAATTAATTAATATATGATTGAATAAATTCCGAGTTATTGTTCACTTTATGCCACAAGTTGTCGTCTGGAGCTGTCATGAAACTGAACCCGTAGCGCTTGTCGCCGCCCGCGCTGTAACGCAAGCTCATGTCGCCTGCCTGCAGTCGTGGCCAATATCCGTGACGTTTCGACTTGCGTGGCGGAAAGTTCAGCGCGAACATGAATCCGGCATCGTAACCATGATGTCCGTACTTAGGCATCTTCTGTATCTTTGTCGCATACAATCCTATGGAGACGATACGGAAATGCCGTATCGCCTGGAAGCGCACACCATATTCACCTTGTAGGAAACGGTGGCCACGTAGCGATAGTTGGGTGTTGTGCCTCTTCCAATAGTAGTTTACACCCAATTGTCCAGTTACCATTGAGCCATCAGCGTGTTTGTAGACCCATCCGTCGAACCGTCCGTATTTGGTCCAGTCCAGTCTGGCATCCAACCAGAACTGTCCCCATGCGTTGCGGGGCAGATAGTGCTCGGCGTATGCCGAGAACCCATGGCGGAAGTCGCTGAAGAAACCGGCTGTCAGCGTCAGGTTGGTGCGGTAGGGCAGACGGAACGACTGCGACAGTGTGACGATGCCCGGACGGACTTTCTCGTAGAGGTAGCCGTACTCGTTGATGATGGGCAACACCAACTGACCGGTGAACTTCATGCCTTTCCACAGGGAGACCTCGATGGTGGGGTTGAGGTTGAGCAGCACCTCGTACATCACCGATAGACGGATGTTGCGGAAGTAGAACTCAGGGTAGAACACCAGGTCTATCTTCCCGTACGAGCGGTTTTCTTTCTTTATCTGGTTCAGCTCGCTCAGGCTGATACCGAGTTCATTGCTGGCAGTCCAAGCACCGTTGCCGGGCTGCTGGCTCACACTAAGTTGCGGTACATTATTCTCCAGGATGATGAGGTTGGTTTTCTTCGATCTCGTGGTGGTGTTTGCGTCTATCAGCCGGATAGCCTCTTTCACGCCATCGGGCACCACGTTGTACTGCGTGGGTTGGATGACGAAGGTGCGTACGGAGTCGTTCTCCATCACGCCTACATTCTCGAAGCCTTGTTGTATGAGCTGATTCTTGATGCTGTTGGCATCTTGTGCTGGAAGTGAGAGGGGAAGCATACCGCCAGCCAGGAGCATGAATGCACCGATTCTCCGTGCTGTCTTGTTCAGCGCACGGGCATCCATCTTTTGGTTCACTATGTCGAAATTCTTATCTTTCATAACCAACCACGTTTATTTTCCTAACTGGCAAAATACCATCAATATTATTTTATTTAAATTCCTCTTTATAATCTGTCTCGTACTCCGCTAATGGAATATTTATGTCCCATATCGCTTTCGGAGACCTCTTATAACGCGTTACTTTACATTGCCTTTTGAACGGCAAAGATACGACATTTCTGATAACGAACCTATTTGCCCCACTTTTTTTTGCTCGATATGGGTCTTTTTTTGCTCTTAAGAGTCTCTTTCGGGTGGATTCCGCATGGTTTTGGTCGCTTTGCCGGTTTATCTTCCTTCGTCTGCTCCCTGCTGTCCGTTGGCCTTGGACTGTGCCGAACGGTTGCTGCCTGTGGCTTCACCTCGTCCCTGGCGTGTGGACTTCCCGTGCGGCCGTCTCCTATACCTTATTATATATATAGCAAGAGAGCCGCCCCATAATAGGACGGCTCTCACTATCTAAGATTTTTCGTGTTACGACTTCGTCTTATTTCAACAGGGCTGAAACGGCAGCGTCTGTCAGATATTTAGAGAACTCAACATCTGTAGCAGCCTTCTTGGCGATAGAAGAATCCTTAGAGATGGCGCTCTTCAGACCGCTGACAACCATGGATGTGTTGTTGGTGCGAGCACCGATGATAGCGCTCAGGTAGTCTGTGTAAGCGTCAGCGTTCTTCACTGAGCTCAGTGTGCTCTTAGCCTTGTTGTAGTCCTTTGTCAGGATCTGAGCCAAAGCAGCGCTGTTTGTCTTTGTGTCGCCGAATGCGTTCACAGCCTTCTCGTACTGACCGGCAGCGATGTAGTAGTTACCCAGAGCCTCGTTGATGTTCTCAGAACCAGAACCCTTAGCCAGGTAGCTCTCAGCGTTAGCCTTCTGTCCGTTAACCAACGAAACCAGACCCATGTTGGTGTTAGCCTCGTTAGAAGAGCTGTTCAGCGACAGAGCTTTCTTGAAGTAAGACTCAGCAGTGTCCATCTTGCCGGCCTTGTAAGCCAACTCACCGAGGTTGTTGTAAGCGCGGTAGTCGTTCGGATAGAGCTCAGCGGCCTTCTTGTAGATAGCCTCTTTCTCAGCGTCGGTGTTCACCAGTGTAGCGGCGTAGAGCAGTTCCTCGATAGAGAGGTCCTTCGGGTTGCTCTTGTAGTCGGCCAGAATCTCGTCGTCAGAACGACCAATCAACTGGTAGTTCAATGTCAAGCGAGCGCGACGGAGTTTCGGCAGGATGTCGTCGGCCAGGTCTTTGTAAACAGAAGAGATGTTCTTGATCTCTGTCTCTCTCTGCTCAGGATCCTGATACATTGAGAGGACGCGGAGGATAAGGTCCTTATCCTGGATGTTCGACTTAGAAACCAACTCCTGGAAACCTTCCCAGTCCTGAGCGGTGTACTTAGAGTCAACCGTAGCGTTCACTTTGGCTTTCTTCAACTGCTTGTTGACGTACTTAGCGGCGTTGTCCTCGCGTTGTCCGGCCAGTTTCTCGTTGAGGCTTACACCACCATCAGGAGAAGCGTATGCGCTTACCTCGATGTTCTCGATAGCTTTGCCTTTCTTGTCAGCGTCTACGTCAGCCACCATCTTGTTGAACTCCTTGATGATGTCGGAGTTTGTCTCAGATGCGCGGATGTTAGCCTGCTGGATGAGGAACATGATGTTGGCCTCTTTGTTCTGTTTGATGATGCGCTGGTAAGCGTCCTCGGCGTTAGTCAGATTGGCGTTGCCCAGTGTGTTCTTCACCAACTCAGATGTAGCGATCACGCCGTCGGCGATCTTCACTGCCGGGATGTTCACTTCCTTGTTGCCGATCTTGGCGTCGAACTCCAGGTAGAGCTCAGACTTAGCCATCTCAGGAACGTAGTTGAAAGTGGTCTTCATTGTGTAGTTGCCACCCATCTTGTAAGAGATAGTCTGGTCGTTGCCCTGAACCTTCTCGCCCTGGAATGTAGCGGGAGTGCCTTTAGCCTCACCACCGTCCCATTTCAGCACCGGAGTAACGGTAACGACAGCTTTTTTCTTGAAATACTTCTCGGGGAATGTACCATTGATAGTAGCAGGTACCTGGCCACCAACTGCTTCCAGCACCTCGGGGGTACATGTGAAGTACTCTGATGACAGCTCACCCATCTTGTTAGAACAAGAGGTGAACACGAACATAACAGCCATTAGTAATGGCAAATAGAACTTTTTAATCATGTTGTTTTACTAGTTTAATATGATTAGATTAATAAATATATTCCAACACGTTGCAAAGATAACGAAAGAGTCTGTACTAGAAAAAACTTAATCTCCTTTTTTTAATAGATTCCTTTAAAGAAGTTTAAAAGCCCCGAATCGCCTTGGTTGCGGGGCGGGGCAGTGTAAACTAATGGTTGACACTTTTTCTCTTCTATTCCTCCCCTCCGTGCTGTTTCCGGTAGTTGATGTTACGCGGGTGGTGCAGGATAATCTCGCTGCGCAGCAGGTTGCGGTCTATGTGGGTGTAGATCTCGGTAGTGGTGATGCACTCGTGGCCCAGCATGCATTGTATGGCGCGCAGGTTGGCGCCTCCCTCCAGCAGATGGGTAGCGAAGGAGTGACGGAAGGTGTGCGGACTGACGGTCTTCTGGATGCCTGCCGCCTCGGCCAATACCTTTATTATATGGAACACCGTGATGCGTGACAACTGCTGACCGCGTCGGAAGCTGAGGAACACGTAGTCCTCTTGCCCAGGCTTGATGGTGATGTCGCCGCGTTGCTCGAAGTATTTGTTCAGCTCGTCGATGGCGCGGCGCGAGATGGGCACCAACCGTTGTTTGTCACCCTTGCCGATGACCCGGATGAACTCCTCGTTCAGGTAGAGGTCCGACAGGCGAAGGTTGCACAGCTCCGACACGCGCAGGCCGCAGCTGTAGAGCACCTCCAGCATCGCCTTGTTGCGTTGTCCCTCGGCCTCGGTGAGGTCGATGCACCCGATGATGGCGTCGATTTCCTCCAGCGTCAGCACGTCCGGCAGATGAAAACCTATCTTGGGCGAGTCTATCAGCTCCGTCGGGGCGGTGGCGATGTACTCCTCTATCACCAGGAACTTGTAGAACGACCGCAGCCCCGAGAGGATGCGCGCCTGCGAGCGGGGATGGATGCCCACGTCGTGGAGGTCGGCCAGGAAGTGTTGTATGTCCTCTGTCTTGGCGTCGACTAGTATAATCTGCTCGTCGCGCAGATAGTCGGCCAACTTGCGGATGTCGCTCAGGTAAGCGTCCACGGTGTTGTCCGCCATGGCCTTTTCCAGCTTCAGATATTGTCTGTAGCGCTCAATTACCACTTCATTGGCATCCTTGTTCTTCCTTTGTGTGTGTAGTTCCATACTTTTTCCTACCTTTGTACCCAAATT
>CAYZVH010000011.1:10989-32592 GCA_964481755.1 uncultured Bacteroides sp.
AACGGCCCCAACATCAACCTGTTGGGCAAGCGGGAACCTTCCATCTACGGGAGCGTCTCCTTCGAGGACTATCTGCAGCAGCTGCGCGCCGCCTTCCCCGATGTGCGGATTGACTATTACCAGTCGAACGTGGAGGGCGAGATGATAAACAAACTCCACGAGGTGGGCTTCGACTACGACGGCATCGTGCTCAACGCCGGGGCCTACACCCACACCAGCATCGCCCTGCAGGACGCCATCCGCGCCATCACCGCGCCGACCATAGAGGTGCACATCTCCAATGTGCACAAGCGCGAGGAGTTTCGCCACAAGTCGATGATCTCCTGCGCATGTCTGGGTGTCATCTGTGGCTTCGGGCTCGACTCGTACCGCCTGGCCGTGGACGCGTTGATTCATCAGAACCGAACGAACAACTAAACGATAAATAAGGTATAGAACTATGTTGCTGAAACAGACAAAGATTGTGGCTTCCATCTCCGACCAACGTTGCGATGTGGACTTCATAAAAGCCCTGTTCGACGCAGGTATGAACGTGGTGCGCATGAACACCGCCCACGCCAGCCGCGAGGGATTCGAGAAACTGATAGCCAATGTGCGCGCCGTATCCAACCGCATCGCCATACTGATGGACACCAAAGGTCCCGAGGTGCGTACCACCCCGCTGGTGGGCGACCCCATACCCTTCAAGATAGGCGACCGCGTGAAGGTGGTGGGCAACCCCGACGGCAAGACCACGTGCGACTGCATCTGCGTGTCGTACCCCCGCTTCGTGGACGACCTGAAAGTGGGTGGCGAGATACTCATCGACGATGGCGACCTGGGTCTGAAGGTGGTGGAGAAGAAGGCGGACGCGCTCTACTGCGTGGTGCAGAACGAGGCCACGCTGGGCAACCGCAAGAGCGTGAACGTGCCGGGAGTGCGCATCAACCTCCCCTCGCTCACCGAGAAGGACCGCAACAACATCCTCTATGCCATAGAGAAAGACATCGACTTCATAGCCCACTCCTTTGTCCGCAACCGACAGGATGTGCTCGACATACGCCAGATACTGGATGCTCACAACAGCTCCATCAAGATCATCGCCAAGATTGAGAACCAGGAGGGTGTGGACAATATCGACGAGATTCTGGAAGTGGCCGACGGCATCATGGTGGCCCGTGGCGACCTGGGCATCGAGGTGCCGCAGGAACGCATCCCCGGCATCCAGCGCGTCCTCATCCGCAAGTGCGTGCAGGCCCGCAAGCCGGTCATCGTGGCCACCCAGATGTTGCACACGATGATTCAGAACCCGCGCCCCACACGCGCCGAGGTGACCGACATCGCCAACGCCATCTACTACCGCACCGACGCCCTGATGCTCAGCGGCGAGACCGCCTACGGCAAATATCCCGTGGAGGCCGTGCGCACCATGACCAAGGTGGCAGCCCAGGCTGAGAAGGACAAGTTGGCTGAGAACGACATACGCATCCCGTTGGCTGAGAACTGCAACGTGACCGACTTCCTGGCCAAGCAGGCAGTGAAGGCGACGGACAAGATGAACATACGCGCCATCATCACCGACAGCTACAGCGGCCGCACCGCTCGCAGCTTGGCGGCCTTCCGTGGACGCTACCCGGTGCTGGCCATCTGCTACAACGAGAAGACCATGCGCCACCTGGCGCTTTCCTACGGTGTGGAGGCCATCTACATGCCTGAGCTGGGCAACGGCCAGGAGTACTACTTCGCCGCCCTGCGCAAGCTGCTGAAGGACGGCACCATCCGAGAAGACCAGATGGTGGCTTACCTGAGTGGCGGAAAGTCCGGCACGCACACCTCCTTCCTGGAGATAAACCAGGTGTCCGATGTGTTGAAATACGCCGAGTCGGGCGAATATATACTGCCCAACCGCAACAGATACCTCTAAGCCTATGCAAGAGACCGAACCGATAGATGAGTACATTCTGAAGCACATCGACGCTGAGGGCGACTACCTGCGCCGCCTCTACCGCGACACACACGTGAAGCTGTTGCGCCCCCGCATGGCATCGGGCCACCTGCAGGGTCGCATGCTGAAGATGTTCGTGCAGATGATTCGCCCCCGGCAGATACTGGAGATAGGCACATTTACCGGTTACTCAGCCATCTGCATGGCCGAAGGGTTGGACGAGGGCGGACTGGTCCACACCTTCGAGATCAACGATGAGCAGGAGGACTTCACCCGTCCGTGGCTCGAGGGCTCGGCCTACGCCGACAAGATACGGTTCTACATCGGCGACGCCCTGCAACTGGTGCCGCGGATGGACCTCACCTTCGACATGGCCTTTGTGGACGGCGACAAGCGCCACTACAACGACTACTACGACCTGGTGTTGCCGCGCCTGCGCCCCGGTGGCTACCTGTTGGCCGACAACACCTTGTGGGACGGACACGTCGTCGACCCCGCCTACGACCGTGACCATCAGACCATCGGCATCAAGGCCTTCAACGACCGCGTGGTGGCCGACCGCCGGGTGGAGAAGGTGATACTGCCCCTGCGCGACGGGCTCACCATCATCCGCAAGAAGACCTCGGAGGAGCTGCAGCGTGAAGGCCTGCCCGGTTGGACCGACAACAGTGACGAATAAACATTCAAATTATACCTATATATATAAATAAGAACAATTATGGAAACGACAAGACAGAACAAAATAGCACGGCTCATACAGAAGGAGCTGAGTGACATTTTCCTGCTTCAGACCAAAGCCTACAAAGGCGTGTTGGTATCGGTGAGCGCCGTACGTATCAGTCCCGACCTCAGTGTGGCCCGCGTCTACCTGAGCGTGTTCCCCTCGGAGCGCAACCAGGAGATTGTGAAGAACATCAACGACAACATGAAGTCCGTCCGCTATGAGCTGGGCACACGCGTGCGTCATCAGCTGCGCATCATCCCCGAACTGAAGTTCTTCGTGGACGACTCGCTGGACTACATCGAACACATCGACCAACTGCTGAAGGAGTGAACCTCTCGTTCTACATAGCCCGGCGCTACCTCTTCTCCAAGAAGTCGCACCACGCCATCAACATCATCTCGGGCATCTCCGTCTGCGGAGTGGCGCTGGCCACGCTTGCCTTGGTGTGCACCCTCTCTGTGTTCAATGGCTTCCAGGAGTTGGTGGCCACCTTCTTCACCGCCTTCGACCCACAGCTGAAGGTGGTGCCCACGACCGGCAAGGTGTTCGACGCCACCGACTCGCGCATAGCCCAGCTACGTGCCCTGCCCCAGGTGGATGTGCTGACCAAGACGCTGGAGGAGAACGCCATCGTGCAGTATAAGAACCGCCAGGCCATGGTGGTCATCAAGGGTGTGGAGGACAACTTCGAGCAGCTGACCGCCATCGACAGCATCCTCTACGGCAATGGCACATTCAAACTCCACGACGAGGTGGTCAGCTACGGCATCATGGGTCTGCAGCTGGTCTCGGTGTTGGCCTCGGGCATTGCTCCGGTCGACGCGGTGGAGGTGTATGCTCCCAAGCGCGACGAGAAGGTGAACCTGGCCAATCCCGCCAACAGCTTCAAGCACGCCTACCTCTACTCCCCCGGCGTGGCCTTTCTGGTGAACCAGCAGAAGTACGATGGCTCCTACGTGCTCACCTCTCTAAAGTTTGCGCGCGACCTGTTCCACTACGACCGCGAGGTGTCCGCCATCGAACTGAAACTGAAACCTTCGGCTGACGCCGGCGCAGTGAAAAGGCAAATCGCCCAACTGCTGGGCGACGACTTCCGCGTGCTCGACCGCTACGAACAGCAGGCGGACGTGTTCCGCATCATGGAGGTGGAGAAACTCATCTCCTACATCTTCCTCACGTTCATCCTCGTCATCGCCTGCTTCAACATCATCGGTTCCCTCTCGATGCTCATCATTGACAAGAAGCAGGACGTGCAGACCCTGCGCAACCTGGGAGCGGACGACCGGTTGATAGCCCGCATCTTCCTCTTCGAAGGGCGGCTCATCTCCCTCTTCGGGGCAGTGATAGGCATCGTTCTAGGCTTGGCACTCTGCTTCGTGCAGCAACGCTTCGGACTCATCACGCTAGGCTCGTCGGCCGACAGTTTCCTTGTGAATGCCTATCCCGTCAGTGTTCATTGGCAGGATGTCGTGCTCATCTTCGCCACCGTGGTGTTGGTGGGTTTCCTGGCTGTGTGGTATCCCGTGCGGTACCTCAGCCGTAGGTTGCTGTGAGCGGGGCGGTTAGTAAACAATGATTTTGTTGCCATCCAGGCGGACGCGGATGCGGCGCAAGCGGTTGAGATTCTCCAGCGCCGTGTCGATAGGTTCGTTGCGCAGGGCGGAGAAGTGCACTTTGTAGTGCAGGGCCTCCGTGTTTTGGAACACCACGCCCAGGTTATACCAACGGCCTAGGTCGCAGAGTACCTTCACCAGCGGTTGGTCGTGGTAGTAGAAGAATCCGTTCACCCACTGCGTTACTTCGTAAGGGTCCACCTCGCGCACCTGCACCTCGCCCTTGGCATTGTACCATGCCTCCTGTCCCGGTTCCAGTGTGGCGTCGCAGACCGTGGCGTCGGGTCGCATCACCTCCACCTTACCTTTTATAAGAGCCACCCGAGCCGTTTCCGAGGCATAGCTCTTCATGTTGAACTCCGTGCCCAATACCCGCACCGAGAGTTGGTCGGAGGTGACGATGAACGGAGCGTCGTCGTTGCGCACAATCTTGAAATAGGCCTCGCCCTTCAGCTTCACCCAACGCCGTCCGCTCTGGAACGCTGTGGGGAATTCGATGGTACTCTCGGCATTGAGCATCACTTCCGATCCGTCGGGCAGCACCACCTTGAAGTCCATGCCGCGCGGTGTGGAGAGCCGCTGCGTCTTGTTCTGTAGCTTGGCCACCACGGCAGGCTTCTGCGGTTTCGTCGCCTCCTGGTACGAGATGGAATCCTTCTGGGTGAGGTCCAGCGTGTCGTTCTCACGCTCCAACTTCACCCGCTGTGGCTTCTCGTCGTATTGCATGGCGACAATCTCCTTCGCTTGCTGCGGCGCGGGCGCGTCGAACAGTGCGTGGCGGAACACGATGACGAGGGCCAGCATGGCGGCTGCTCCCAGTAGGGCGGCAGCGGTCATGTGCCAAGCCGTGAAGCCTCGCTTCGGGGTCTCCCGAGCGACCATCCGCTCCCGGCGGAAGGCATCCCAAGCCTCGTCTACATCGGGTTGCGACGCGTGTCGCCTGCGGTAGTCCATGCGGACCAACGCACCCATGCGCGAAGCCTCTGCCTCCTGCTGGTCGCAAGGGACATTTGTTTCTTCCGTCTGGTTCAACTTGTTATCGGCATCTTCCATCATCCGTCAGCTCTTTGTGTTTACGTTCTATATATTATTACAGACAATCGCGCTCCTCATTCGGTACCACCCTTCAGCGAATTCTCGCCAAGAGTTTTCCTGAAAATCGCCAGTGCCTTGCTTATGTGCTTGTGTATCATCCCCACCGAGGTGTCCAGCAGTTCGGCCATCTCGCTATACTTCTTCTTCTCGATGTAGCATTGCTCCAGGATGAATCGTGTGCGGGTGGGCAGTGTGTCCATGATGCGCTCCACCTGCTTCATCCGCTCCTCGTGCACCGCCGCGTCGCTGTCTATGAGTGCTATCTTCTCGTTGATGAACCCCTGCAGCGCGTTGCGTTCCACGGCCAGATGCTTCAGGTAGTTGAGGCAGCGGTTGCGCAGGGCGCGGTTCAGATAGGCTTCGGGGCTCTCCGGTCGCCAATCGTCGTACTGCTTCCATAGGTCGGCGAAGAACTCGCTCACCACATCCTTGGCCGCCTCCTCATCCTCTAGGAAATCGAGCGCATAGTGGTACAGGCGGGCGTAGTTCCCTCGGAACAACGCTTCAAACTCTACTTCTTGTTTTGCCTTATTACTCATAACGCTCTCTCCGTCCCCTGGTGGGGTTTCGCTGCAAAGGTAATATCCGTTTGGCAAATGGCAAGAGAAATCGGACAAAATAGATGCTTATCTATCCAAGAGCTATAACGAAATTAGTATCGCGACCGGACGATATCTCTGTTCAATGACTTTGAACGTGTGTACAAAGACTCTGAACATGTGTTCAAAGTCACTAAACGTGTGTTCAAAGTCTTTGAACAGAGATTTCGAATGTACTCACGGCCTATTTCGTCGCTTCTCTCGCCTTATTTCGTTATCACTCTCGCTCTGTTTCTTCCGGTAGAGGGAACGATGTATCCTCTTCCTTCGGATAAAGACATTTTCTTTCTTGGACCTTCGCGAAAAATATTTCGCACGAAGAGGTACCATTCTGCCAAGACGGATGTCTTATGAATAAACATTAGTTTTATTGTTCAATTTAAATTGTGATTTTATGAAGAGAGAGCTAAACAAGTACAAGGGGATACTCCTTATCCTCTTTTGTCTGCTTTTAGCGACGAACATGGGAGCACAATCCCAAAGTCAAGGAAAGAAGATCTCTTTCCAATGTGAGAAAGAAAAACTCCACAAAGCCTTGGATGAGGTAGAACGTCAGTCGGGCTACTACCGCATGCAGTATGTGATGGAGGATGTGAATCCTTACACGGTGACCAACGTCAAGCTGCAGAATGTGACTGTGGAAAGTGCAGTGAAACGCCTGTTGAGTGGCACACCGCTGAAGTACGAAATCAAAGGACGATTCGTCCAGGTGTTCAATCCGAACGCTGCACAGAAGTTCCGCCCCAGCGGCCGCTCCATCCGTGGATCGGTCTTCGACGAGGCCGGTGAGCCGTTGATCGGCGTTACTGTACGTGTGAAGGGTTCCAGCGAAGGTACCGTCACCGATTTCGACGGCGCTTTCAGCCTGCCCGCCAATGGCAGCGGCGACGTCACACTGCTCTTCACCTACGTGGGTAAGAAGGACGTGGAGAAACAAGCTAACGCCCGCAAGACACTGAACGTGGTGATGGAGGACAACTCCAAACTGCTGGACGACGTGGTGGTGACCGGTTACCAGACGCTGTCGAAAGAGCGCGTGACCGGTTCGTTCGACAAGGTGAACCAAGAGTTGCTCGCCAGCCGTCCGACGGCCGACCTCTCCTCTGCGCTGCAGGGTGTGGTAGCCGGTATGCAGGCTACCGAGAACGAGGACGGTACGGTGGACTTCCTCATCCGTGGTACCAGCTCACTCTACGCCAACACCGCTCCGTTGGTAGTCGTTGACGGATTCCCCATCGAGGGTTCGTTCAGCACCATCAACCCGAACGACGTGGAGAGCGTGACCGTGCTGAAGGATGCTGCCGCAGCCTCCATCTGGGGTGCCCGTTCCGCCAACGGTGTGATTGTGGTGACCACCAAGAAGGGTCAGCAGGGCAAACTGAAAGTCGACGTGCAAGGCTTCTACCGCTTCGGTACCACGCCCGACCTCGACTACATCATGGCACAGGCCGACAGCAAGACCACGGTGGACTACGAGATTATGGCCCTGGAGAACGAGTGGTCGCTCTCCGACTTCACTCCCACATCCGAAAACATAGCCTCTCCGCTGTCACTGGCACAGGACTACTACTATGCCCATAAATACTACGGTATGTCCGAGTCGGAGATGAACAAGAACCTCGACATCCTGCGCAACCGCAGCAACCGTAGCCAGCTGAAGAAATACCTGATGCAGACGCAAGCTCTGCAACAGTACAACGCCAGCCTCTCCGCCGGCACTGACAAGTACTCCACCTACGCATCGTTGATGTATGAGAAGAACGACGAGGCTACCATCAAACGTGGCTACGAGCGCTTCATGCTCAACTTCAACAACAGCTACAAGCTCAACTCGTGGTTGACCGCTTCTGTGGCTGGTACCTTCCAACGCAAGACACATGAGACCAGCGGTGTCACCATCAGCGACTTCACCAGCCTCTCGCCCTATGAGATGTTGGTAGAGGAGGATGGCAGCTACGCCTACAACGAGAAATCGTGGAACAAACTGGTGGCCGATAACTTGAATCTGCAGAATCTGCCCTACACCGACTTGTCGTACAACATGCTGCAAGAGGTTCGCAACCGCTCGTACATGACCAAGTCGACAAACTACCGTGTGAGCCTCGGCCTGAACGCCAAGATATGGCGCAACCTGGTGTTCGACACGAAATATCAATATGAGAAGTACGAGTCCAACGTACGCAACTACGACAACGAGGAGACAGACTATGTCCGCCAGTTGGTCAACTACTATACCTCGTACGACCTCGACAACGACGTGCTCTACGAGCAATACATCCCTTCGGGTGGCATCATCCGTCGCAGCAAGAGCGCTACAGACAGCTACGTATGGCGCAACCAGTTGAGCTACAACGAGACCTTCGGCAAACACGACATCACCGCCCTTGCCGGTTTCGAGATCAGTGAGTACAAGACCTCCAGCACCTCATATCCTTACGTGTTGGGCTACGACGAGAAGTCGAACACCTCACAGGCTGCCTACTACGGAAGCAAAGAGTATGGCGCAACCATTACGGGCTATCCCGATTGGTACAGCACACTGGCCTCTTTGGTGAGCAACTCCTTCTCCGACCGTGTGGACCGCTACTTCTCTTACTTCGGCAACGCATCCTACGTCTACGACGGCAAGTACGGAGCATCGTTCAGCATCCGTTCCGATGGTTCCAACTACGTGACCGAGGACAAGTCGCTGCGCTGGTCGCCTATGTGGTCAGTGGGTGCCAAGTGGAACCTCGACAAGGAGAAGTTCATGGAGTCCACCTCCTCATGGTTGGACCGCCTGACACTGCGTTTGACCTATGGTATCAATGGTAACACCGAGAAGAGTACCTCTCCGCAGACCTTGATTTCCACCCGTGCCAACACCACTACCGGTACTAACGTCTCTTACATCAGCAGCTACGGTAACCCGATGTTGCGTTGGGAAGAGACCTACACCACCAACGTGGGGGTGGACTTCTCGCTCTTCAAAGGCCTGCTCTCCGGTAAGGTGGAGTACTACAACCGCTTGGGTAAGTACATCGTGGGTACGGTGACCGTGCCTTACGTGTATGGTAGTGAGACCCAGAAGTACAACAATGCCGAGATTCTGAACCGAGGCGTCGAGGTGGAACTGACCGGACGCGGCAAGATTAACTCCATCGGTCTGGGCATCAACTCCACAGTGACCTTCGCTTACAATAAGAACGTCGTGCAGAAACTGTACTATCCGTCGCTCTACTGCTACCAACTCTGCTACGCTTCCAATCCTTCCAACGGCTACTTCGTCGAGGGTAAACCCGTGGGCGCTGTCTATAGCTACGAATACGCCGGAGTGCGCGACGGTGTGCCTCACGTGAAGACCGCTGACGGTCAGGAATGGTCGTTCAACGACTTGACACTGCACAACCGGACCCTGGGCTTGGACAAGATGACATACAGCGGCACATCCATCTCTCCGTACACCTTTGGTTGGGCCAACCAGTTCACCTGGAAGAACTTCGACCTCTACGTCTACATGACCGGTAAGTTCGGCGGTGTGTTCCGCGACCCCACCACACAGGAGATTCCTTTGGCCAACTACAAGAACTACTTCTCGAAGTACATCAGTAAGGTGATGGATAGCGACGGTACGGACTACCCGTGTCTGCCGGTGGCCGGCGACTACCAGTGCTACCGCTGGAGCCGTTACTTACCTTATCTGCAGTCGGACATCCAGGACGCGTCGTTCGTGCGTCTGAAAGAGGTATCGCTCACCTACCACGTGCCCGTACAGTGGTTGCGCAAGGTCAACCTCTCAGGAGCCAAGGTGTTCGTGCAGGCTCGTGACCTGGGCTTGATCTACACGGCCAACAAACACCACTACGACCCCGAGTGGTTGCCTGGTACCAACAAACCGACTACAACCATCACCTTCGGTGCAGGTTTCACTTTATAATGACAGGAGGACAATGAAATGAGAAAATTCAAAATGAAACATATAGCTTTAGCTTTGATGGCCGCAACCGCGTTCAGCGCCTGCGACTCATACCTCGACAAGCAACCGTCAGCTTCGTCCAACGCTTCCATCAAGGAGGCCTCGCAGCTGATTTCCCTCTATGACTACGTGACCAATACCTATGAGTATTGCTATCCGGACGCTTATTCGGTGGACGACGTGGGCATCCCTATGGAGATGTTCGACTCGCGACCCAATGCCTTCAGCTCTACGGAGCTCTGTTTCTATGCGTTGGCCAGCGACGTGATGGCGTCTACCTCTAGCAACAACACGTGGCAGTACGAGTATGAGAAAATCTTCACGGCCAACACCATGATCTCCTATGCCAAATCTGTGAACGGTACGGAGGCGGAGAAGAACTTGGCTCTGTGCAATGGTTACTTCATGCGCGCTTGGTCCATGTTCCGCTTGGCAACGGTCTACTGCTTGCCCTACAGCGAGGCCAACCGCGAGAAGTTGGGCTTGCCGATGCGTCTGGGCACTCTGTTTACCGAGGACATCTCACGCGCCACGTTGGGCGAGACCTTCGACCAGATACTCTCCGACATGGCCGAGGCAGAGAAATACTGCGCACAGGACAAGGTGCAGGAGGACTTCGCTTGGCGTACCTCGAAGTGTGCCATCTATGGTTTGTACGCCCGCATCTACCTCTATATGAACGACTATGACAATGCCAAGACCTATGTGGACAAGGCATTGGCGCTGACTCCGGGTCTGTTCGACTACAACAACCTGACTTGGGGTAACTCAGTAGAGTATGCCGAGACCTCTACCATGCCTGCACAGACGTTGGACTATTGCGAGACCAACAGCTGGAACTTGGCCAAAATTTATAAATGGAAAGAGTGGATCTACATTCGTTTGCAATACTTGGGTACCCAGTGGTACAGCCCCTCACAGGATTTGTTGGATTGCTACGACGACAAGGCGAACGACTTGCGCTATCAGTACTCCTACATCGAGCATGGCAACCGCCGTTTCTCCGTCTCTTACGATTGGTACCGCTTCGACCCGTTCTACGATGGACGCTATGGAGTCTCCGGTCTGACAGCTGCTGAACTGCTGCTGATGAAAGCCGAGCTGCAGGCACGCTCGAGCGACTGGAGCAATGCGCTGGCTACCCTGACTCCGTTGCGCGAGGCTCGTTTCGCCACCGGTACGGCTACCGCACTGACAGCCGCCTCACAGTCCGACGCCCTGAAGCAAGTACTGAAGGAACGCCGTCGTGAGTTGCCGTTCACGGTCCGCATGATGGACATCAAACGCTTCGCCATGAGCGCCACTACGGACGACGACGTGACCATCAGCCGTAAGTTCTACAAAGTGACCACTAGCGGCGTGGATACCTCGGAGACCATACAGGTCAACGTGAAGGGCGACGATGCTTGCCTGGCTATTCCTATTCCTGCACAGGACATAGAGAACGCCCAGGGTGCTATCGAACAGAACCCGTTTAAATAACATTCTCTCTCTATCTCCGGCGATGAGGCTATCCTTATGTGTGAATGAGCTTCGTCGCCGGAGTTTCTTTCCCGGGACAATGCTCTCGACTACTATTCAACTCAAACTATAACCCTTTACCTTATGAAGAAATTATTGCTTTACTGCTTGCTGTTGACACCCCTCTGTCTGTTCATGGCAAGTTGCTCATCGGGCAAGAAGCCCAATGAGATTCGTGTGCTCTACCTGGGCGGCCAGTCCGATTGGGAAAACGGACGGCATGGCACAAAGTCGCCTTTCGAGTCCGAGGAGGCGTTCCAAAAGACGGTGGACGAACGCATGGAGGCCTTCGGCACACTGTTGCGCACCTATTTCGACTCGGTGAAAGTGATGCGCGCCATCGACTACACACCGGAGATGTCCGACGGCTACGATGTGACCATCTTCGACGGACTGCCCAAAGCTATGGAGGAGGCACGCTATGTGAAGGACGCCGATGGCAACGTCATCGACTACATCCGTGCGAAGTATCTGCCGGAGGACTTCTCCGCAGCGTCCATCACCATCGGCTCCATTGCCGAGACTATCGGTCGCCGCTATGGCAGCAAGAACGACTGGTACTGCCTCTGCCTGGATGCCGACGCACATGGCATGAACTTGGAACACCCCATCTTCAAGGGACCGTTCAAGACCTCTGTCACACTGACCAAGCAACCTACACCGGAGGATGCGCTCCACTACGCCTACTTCCAGGATGAGCCTCTGCCTGACTCTGTGATGATGTGGAAGGTCAACACCAAGGGATATATGACAGAAAAGAACTTTAATATAGGTATGGTTTCACGTCCTTGGGGCTACACCGACTCTCCCGAGTGCGAGGTGATATCGAGCGGCGTGTGCGCCAAGACCATAGATGCCGTGGCCATAGGCCGTCATGCCAACTTCCTCACCTGGGGCTTTATCGGCGGACCGCAATACATGACTGATGAGGCTAAGGTGGTGTTCGCCAATGCCGTCGTCTACATGGCACAGCACAAAGGTCTGCCCATCGCCCGCAAGTATAACGACCGCATCGCCACTCGTGAATACTTGAAAGAGAAAATCTATCTGGCCAAGTATTCCTCTTACCTGGAGCGGGTGAAGAGCGACTCTATCTTCTATGCACAAAACAAGATAGCTTACGACAAGGCGATGGCCAAGAAGAAGAAAGGCGAGGAGCTGACCAGCGAGGATGAGATAGCCCTCCGCTATAGCGACGGCACCATCCCTCCCAAGATGACTTACGCAGACTTCTTGAAGAGATATCAAAGAGAATTCTTCGACCAGTTTGGCGAGGATGAACAAGCCTATATACGCTATTATCAAGAGAACAAACCTTATATCTATGGTGGACAGGGTAGCTACGAAATCTCCGTGGACGAGGACGCCAAGGCTTGGCAGATACCGAACAACGACGTGCGTCTGATAGAGAAAGCCGTTGAGTGCCTGGAGCAGGGCATGGAAGTGGACCGCGCCAATCGAATCCTGCAGCGCTACACGCTGTGCGAATTCACCCAACCGAGCGAATGGCGCAACTGGCTCAACAAATACAAAGACAAAATCTTCTTCACCGAGTCTGGCGGATGGTTCTTCATGGTGAACGAGCAGGGCGCACCGGGCAACGACTACAAAGCACTGGAGCGTCGCGAGGCCGCCAAGAAAGCCCAAGAGACCTCCGAAGCGGAGAAAGCCTCTATGGAGGAGCCGACGGAGACAAACCCCGTCATCGTGGTGCCTCAGGCCAAGCGGGTGGACGACAAGACCATGGAGGTGAGCTTCGCCTTCAAGATTCTCGCCGGATACCATATATATAGGAGTGTGGCATCGTCCGACCCTTATATCGCACTGGGCCTCGACTTCGATTTGCCCGAAGGCTGTCAACTGAAGGGTGACTTGAAGGGCATCGCTGCCAAACCGTTTGGCACCAGCGGCACCACCATCTACGAGGACAATGTGACGCTGACCCAACAGATCGGCTGCGCCACAGTGCCCGAGGCGGTGAAGTGCAAGGTGGTCTTCCAATGCTGCAACTCACAGGCGTGCCTCACTCCGTTTGAGAAAGAGTATGCCATCGACGTAACAAAATAACAGAATGATGAAACGAATATTGTTAGGTGTAGGGTTGCTGAGCGTGGCCCTCACCGCTGCCACAGCGCAGACCCTCAAAGGAAAACTGGCCGGCGTAGAGTCCGGAAAGATTGTTATCTGCCTGCACGATGTGGGCGAAGAGATGCAGGTGGACACCGTCGCACTGGATGCTAACGGCGAGTTCTCCTACACCTTGAAGTCGGAGATGGCCACGCGTGCTAACATCTATCCAATGATAGAACAAGTGCCTGGGGCTGAACCCCGTCGGTTCGCCTATGCCAGTGTCATCCTTGTCCCCGGTGAGCAGCTGACGCTGAACGGCACGTTCGAAGACTATCAGACCGGTGGAACGGCTTTCCACCAAGAGTATAGCAAGGCGAATGCCCCAATGGACTCTATCCGGGCCCTGCAAGGTGCCTTGAGACAGAAATACCGGAATATGGGTACCGATGAGGCTATGCAAGAGGCTTACATGAAAGAGTATCGGCCGTTGGCGGATGCTTACAAGGCGTACATCCTCAGCTACATCAAGGCCCATCCCGACAGCGATGTCTCTACCGCTCTCGTTGTTAACCTCGGCATGCGCAACTACGACGAAGGTCTGGCACTGTTGACACCCCGTGCCAAAGATGGCAAACTCTCGTCGCTCTACAAGACGGGGTTGAAGTCTCTCGAGCAGCAGAAGCAGAAAGAAGACCGCATGAATGCGATGGCGGGCAAGCCGGCTCCCGCGTTCAACCTGCCGGGGCTGGACGGTAACCTGATCTCGCTGGAGAGTCTGCGTGGCAAGTATGTGGTGGTGGACTTCTGGGGCAGCTGGTGCGGATGGTGCATCAAGGGCATCCCCGACATGAAGAAGGCCTACGAGAAGCATAAGGACAAGGTGGAGTTCGTTAGCGTGGACTGCCGCGACACCGAGGCGAAGTGGAAGAAAGCCGTGGCCGACAATGCCATGCCGTGGATTCATGTCCGCTGTGCCGACGGCTGCGACATGCCCGACCTGTACAACGTGTTGGGCTATCCCACCAAGGTAGTCATCGACCCGCAAGGCATCATCGTGAAGACCATCGTAGGCGAGAGCCCCGAGTTCTACGAGTTGCTCGACAAGCTCTTCGCGGAGTAATATAGACTGTCTTTATAGGAAATCCCTCAATGAGGGAGGAATTCAGTGATTTTCCTCCCTCATTGAGGGATTTCTTTAAATCTATGGGATGTCCCGTGAACGACTATTCGCCAAAGAGCTCGGCTAGCTTGTTGGCCAGTTTTTCGCCAGTGATGTTCTGCGCTACGCAGTTGCCGGTGGTGCCGTCCACTACGAAGATGGCGGGGATGAACTGCACTTTGTAGCTGTCGGCTATGCCGTCGCGGTCCACGCCATTGGGCCAGGGGAGTTGCTCCTCTTCGAGGGCCTTCTTCCACGCGTCGTCGTCCTTGTCGATAGAGACGCTGACAATCTCCAGACCTTTGTCCTTATACTGCTCATAGAGCTTCTTCAGGTTGGGGATCTCCTTGCGGCAAGGTCCGCACCATGAGGCCCAGAAGTCTACCAGGTAGACCTTCTTGCCTTTCACGCAGTCCGCCATCTTCACTTTGCTGCCATCGGCCTGCAACAGGTCGAACTGGGGCAGAGCCTCACCCTCGAAGGTCTTGGGGAAGAGTTGCTCTTTCAGCAGCTGACCATAGAAGCTGTTCTGGGCGTCCTCGGAGAGCTTGTCCCACAAAGGTTTCTGCTCGTCGGTGAAATAGTTGTAGCTGTTGAGCATTGCGAAAGGTCCCCACCAGGTCTCTTTATTGTCCTCGAAGCATTTGTTGTAGGAGCTTTCCACGGTCTTGAAGAAGTTACCCTCGTCGGCAGCGAACTTCTTGTAAGCTTCCGTCTCCTGGAGTTGCTTGATGAGAACCGTATCGTTGGCCTTCCACGCTTGGTTTACCTTATCGAGAATCTCCTTGGAGTCCGCGTGATATTTCTCGTAGAGGTCGTCCAACTCTTTCTTGATGTTGCCAATCTTCGTGTTGTACTCGTCGTTGGCCTTGCTGCCTGTCACCTTCACGTCCTTCGCGATATAGCCTCCGCCTTCGTAGGCCTCTGCCGTCAACGTTACCTTCACGTTTTCACCACCTTGCGTCATTACGTTGAACAGATAGGGGGCGCCTTCGGGGCCTACGCCGATGTAGCGTATCTCCGTGACGGGAACCGTCAGGGTCAGCTGTCCGTCCGTTACTACGCCCGAGGCGATAGGTTCTTGGTCCTGATGGGTGGAGGCTAGGATGGCTTCCATCTTTGTGCCGTCGGGGATGCCCGTCAGCGAGACGTTGATGGTACTCTCATTGTTGTTCTGCTTGCACGCTCCACAAACGATGATGGAAGCCAGTGCAAGGGCTAAAGCAGTTTTTTTCATGTTGTTAAGAGATTTAGTTTAAAAACAGACTGACATTGAGGTGATGTGTGTCACCCCAATAGTCGGTCCGCAAATATAGGTTATAAATAAGTTATTTCTCTACGTTTTGTACAAAACTTCCGTTGCCCGGGTTGTCGATGGCTCCCTGCGGGAACGGCATAGTCCAAAGGTGTGAGGTCGGCGTCAGACTCACCGTCTTGCCATCCACCTCTTTCGTCAGTGTGCGCGCATATGTGCCCTCCGCATTATAGCGGCGGCTGTCGGCAAACGGAACGATGGAGAAGATGAGCAGATTCTCTTTCCCCTGACGGATGTACTGGATAGCCTCTGCCTCGGTAGCTGCCGTGAGGTCTTGATATACAGAGGGCAGAATGTAGGTCTTGCGCACAGCGTTCACCACATCCATAGCCTGCGACAGCTGTCCCTTGCGGGCAAGGCACTCAGCCTTGATGAAGTACTGCTCCACACTTCGCATGCCACAGAAGTTGATGTTGCCGCTGGTAAGTCCATAGTAGTAGGTCTCTGAACCCATGGTGCGCAGTTTCCAGTTGCTCAGGAAGAAAGCGTCGCCTTGCTCGAATCGGTCCGCTCTCGCCACGGGGAGGTTGTACATGGAACTGCCATAGGACGATTCGCTATAGTTGAAGTTGTAGTTCTCCACACTGTAGAAATCCATGGGTGACGTCAGGTATGGATAGTTGTTCTCCATCTCTATATCGCTCTGGTTCTGTTCGTAGAAGGATACCCAGTCCGTCAACTGGTCGTTGATGGCAAGGGCCTGGTTGGCATACTCCAACGCCTTGTCGTAGTTCATCATCTGCAGGTAGACGCGGGCCAACATAGCGTAAGCGGCTCCTTTGCCCGGATGAAGTATTGTGGTGCCCATGTCCGGCAGGTAGGGAAGAGCCTCGTTGAGGTCATTCAAGATGAAATCATACATCTCCTGAATGGTGGCTTGATGGTGCGGGGCATCCTGCAGGCTGCTGGTTATCAATGGCACGCACAGTTTGGTGGCAGCCGTTGAGGCTTCGTAGGTGTCGGCGTAGTAGTTGGCCAAGTTGAAGTAGTGCATCGCTCTGAGCACCCGTGCGTAGGCCATCACTTCGGTCTTCTCCGCTTCGGTGCCTGAGGTGGCATCGGGCACCTCCTCCAACAAGAGGTTGCAGGTGTTGATGGCACCATAGCCGGCATAGTAGCAAATCTCGTCGGAATTGTTCAGATAGATGCGGTCGGTCTCTTCTTCCCAGTTGTAGTTCGCTTTGTAGAGCGGATAATAGCTGGCGTAAGAGTCTCTCAAGTATTGGTCGTTGAGCAGATAGGTGGTCTGCATGTTGGACAGACGGTGGTTGGTGTACTCGTCGCGCAGGAAAGGCTCGTAGTCTTCCAGCGCCTTGGGGATACGCTTGCCCTTGGGCTCAATGTTCAGATAGTCGTCGCAAGAGGCAAAGGTCAGTGCCACGCCAGCCATCACGAGGAGGGATAATATATTTTTCTTCATTGTCTTCTATTGTTTAAGAGTTAGAAATTGAGATAAATGCCTAACACGTAGTTGGTGGCGTTGTATCCGCCCAGCTGATACTTGGCCTGTTTGCTCTTCGCCCACAGGAACGGATTCTCCACGTTGGCCTGGATGCGTGCGCTCTGCAGGAAGAGTGAGCGGCAGACGCTCTTGGGCAGGTGGTAAGCCAGTGAGATGTTGTTCAGCTTGATGTAGCTGGCATCGAGGATGTTGATGTCGGCATACTGGTACAACGATGCCAGGTCGGATGCGGAGTAGTCGCTCTCGGCAAACACGGCCTTAGGTATGTTGGTATGAGCCTCGTCGCCCGGTTGCTTCCAACGGTTGGCAAGTTCTGAGCTGGCTCCTACAATCTTGGTGATGTAACCGATGCTCGAGTACTCGCATTTGAGGAACGCAGGGTTGGTGTTGCGCATCACGTGTCCGCCGGCGAAGAGGAACTGGAGGCTCAGCTCGAAGTCCTTGTAGCTGACCGATGTGCCAAATGAGCCGCTGTACTTCGGTGTGGTGGTTCCAGCATAGACGATAGCATCGAGTGAGGTGGGCTGATAGGTCACCTTGTCGCCGTTCTCGTCGTACACCTGCGGGATGCCCTCTTCGGTGAGCCCTGCCCATTTATAGGCATAGATGGCATTGTACTCGTTGCCGATAACGGGGTATGCCGACGGATAGTCGAGCATGAGGAAATAGACCGGAGCCTTCACGTTGACGTAGGTCACCTTGTTTTTGTTGTAGGCGTAAGTCAGGTTGGCGCTCCAACTGAGATCCTTCGTGCGGAGAATCTCGCCGTTGAGGGTGATTTCCACACCGCGGTTATACATCTTTCCGTTGTTGATGGTGTAGGTGCTGTAGCCCCATCCCTCGGTCGGGTTACCCATGGTGTTCGCCAACAGGTCCGAGCCCTTCTTGTTGTAGAACTCAATCATACCGCTCAACCGGTTGTTCAGCAAAGCGAAGTCGACACCGATGTTCAGTGTGTTGGTCTTTTCCCATCTCAGCATTGGATTGGCGCGGGAGGAGATGCTTCCTGCGGTACCACCCACGTTCCAGTTGGTCGTGTAGCTTGCAACGGTGTATGGGGCGGAGTTCTTCGACACGTTGCCGGCGATACCGTCGGAGATGCGCAGTTTCAGGTAATCGACCCAGTCTACATCGAAGAATTTCTCTTTGCTGATAATCCAGCTGGCACCCACGGACCAGATGGGTTTGTTCTGATACTTCGAGCTGGTGCCCCACAGGTTCGAACGGTCCCAACGGAGGCTACCGGTGACGCTGTACTTGTCGTCGTACGTATAGGCAGCGTTGCCGTAGACGGAGACGTAGCGGTTTACGTTCTCATAGGCAGCGGCGAGTTCACCATCCGACCAAAAATAGTTCCAGCCCAACAGTGCGTCCACACCTTCGAGGAGGGCACCATTGTCGATTTGTGCCTGGGTCAGCATCTGCGAGTCGTAGTTGTATGCCTTGTTGCGGTGGTACTCCTGCTTGTTCTGGATAGTCTCTGTACCCACAATGGCCGTCACGCTGTGCACGTCGTTGAAGGTCTTGTTGAAGTCCAACTGCTGACGGAAGTTGTAGGCCGATGTATACTGGTCCGTGCGGGTGAGGATGTCGCCATAGGGGATGACGTACTCCGTGCCGCCCCAACCATCGTCCTTGGCAAAACCATTGACCGTGCTGCGCACGCTGGCGGACTCTTTCAGTTGCAGTCCCTCCCCACGGTATGAGCCGCGTTCATATTGGAATGAGGAGGTGTACTTCAAGCAGGGCAGGATTTGTATGTTCAGACGAGCGAATGTACGCAGCGAGAGTTCTTTGGTGGTGGTTATCTGACGGTTGAGCTCATCCAACGGGGTGATGTCCATGCGATAGAGTCCATAGGCGTCGTAGATGGACTGGTCGTTGGTGCTGTAGCTCTCTTCCATCGGTTTGGTGTAGTTCGTGCCATCGGCATTCTTCAGGTCGTCGTAGGGCATGAAGGAATAGCCCGGCGAGAAGATGTCGTAGTCCTGCACTTTCTCTTCGCCCACCTTGATGTAGGCACCCAGGTCGAGCGACAACCACTTGGTGAAGGTGGTGGAGTTGGTGAGGTTCAGTCCCAGGGACTGGTCGTTGGAGTATTTGTCTTCGTTGCTATCATATTTATAGGTAACAGAAGCCTTGAAGATGTTGTTGACCGAGTTGTTGACGATGTTGAGGTTATACTGCTGGTAGAGCGGGTCTCTCTTGGCGTACTTCTCAGCCTGTTTGTAGTAGTTGTAGCCTTTTGTGGCGAGGGAGTTCAGCGTCTGGTTCATCTCGCTCTCGGAGATGTTGCCTGCGTAGTAGTTGAGGATAGAGCGGATGCCGGCATCGGGATAAATCTTGTTGTCGAGCATGTTCTGAGCATAGCTCTGTGCGTCGGTATCAGCCAAATAAGGGTTTTGTGCGGCCCACTCCTTCTCTAGTTCTACGGCTAAGGCAGAGTTGGCCAGATGGTCTGTGTAATAAGAGTAGGGGTGCCAAGTCATCGTGGCGTTGAAGGAGACGTTCGTCTTGCCCTTGGCAGCGGATTTTTTGGTAGTGATGACGATGACACCGTTGGCGGCGCGTGCACCATAGATGGAGGCTGCGGCAGCATCCTTCAGCACCGTGATGCTCTCTATATCGTCCATATTGAGGTCTGGGATTTGCTCTTCGAGACTGTTACCATTGCCTGTCAGCAAGGTCTTCTCCACAGGGAAGCCGTCGATGACGTACAGGGGAGAGGTGGAGGCGTTCATGGTGGTGACACCACGAATTAGGCCGCCGTTGTAACCTGCTACCTCGCCTTCCAATACGGTAGACAAGCTGCTGAGGCGCTTGGCCTTCAGGTCGCTGGCGTTGACTTTGGTGAACGAACCTGTAGTCCGTTCTTTGGAGAGGGTTTGGTAACCGGTTACCACCACTTCGTCGAGCAGCATCTGGTCTTCGGCCATCACGATGTTCATAGTCTTCTTGCTGACTTTCACCTTCTGTGAGTCCATGCCCACGTAGGAGACTGTCACCTCCTGGCATTCCTGGGGAATGTAGAGCTGGAACAGACCGTCCATGTCCGTCACGGTGCCGTAGGGTGAGCCGGGAACAGTCACCGAGGCACCAATCAACGGTTCGCCGTTCTCGTCGGTAATCTTACCGGAGATGAAGCGTAGGTCGTCGGCGTTTGCATGCGCCTGTGTGGTGGTGTTCTTCTTCACTGTGATGAACTTGCCACTGACAGAGTAGCTGAAGGGTTTCCCTTCCAGTATTTGCTTCACGGCCTGTGGAGCCGTGGCATTCCGGAGGTTAGCCGTGGTGGTGTAGGGCTTCACATCCTCCACCACGAAACTGACTTTATAGTCCGACTTCTCCTGCACAGCGCGCAGAGCCGAGGCTAAAGGTTCATTCTTGAACGATAGGGTAATGCCGCCCTTGGAGTTTTGGGCCGCAAGAGGTAAGGCCGTCCAAAGGGTTAGGATGGCGAGTACCAAGGTCGCTTTTAATTCTCTCATAACTTTTTATGTTTTATTGTTGTGAAATAATTGTTCTTACGAAACACTTGTATTGTAACTACGTTTTCGCAGGGCAATCGGTAACACCTGGCCTGCAAAAAAAGTATGGGAAAGAATGAAAAGCCTTCACCCGTCGGTGGATTACTCCACTACGATGGTGTCCCCCTGGATGGATACTCTGGTAATGCCAAGGCCATTGAGCAGGTCGGCAGCTTCGGCAAGAGTGCCGTTGCGGTTGGCTGAGAAGTCGAGCCGGATGTCCTTTGCCTTGGTGTTGCGGAACTCCACGTGGGCACGATACTGCCGAGCCAAGTCGTCGAGGATGTGCTCTAGTGGCTGGTCGCGGTAATAGTAGATGCCGTCTACCCAAGCCGTTGTCTCCTCCACGTTCACCTCCTCTATCTCCACGTGCGCAGACTCCTTCTGCTCTGCCTCACGAAGCGAGAATTGCTGGCCGGGGGTGAGTGTGTAGACTTTTGTCTTCTCCTTCTTGGGCGTAACAGAGACGCTGCCTTCCACCAGTGTCACCCGACAATCTTTGTCGGCGTAGGCACAGATGTTGAAGGAGGTGCCGAGGTCTTTCGTCAACAAGCCTCCTGCATCTACCACGAAGGGACGTGCCTCATCGTGCTTCACCCGGAAGAATGCCTCGCCGGTGAGCTGCACCTTACGCTCCGT
>CAYZVH010000011.1:32692-34144 GCA_964481755.1 uncultured Bacteroides sp.
GCTGCGCTCGCCAGATGCTTGACGAGGGTGAGGTCTCGCTTCTTCTTGCCCACAATCTTCTCCAGCTCCGCATCCATGTCGGGTAGGGGAGATGAGGCGCGCAGAATGCCTTGCTCGATGGCGACCAAATCTTGGATGTCATCTTTCAGACTCGAGTCGTTGAATATGTCGTTCTCTTTTTCCATATTGTTCAATGTCATTCTTTATATAATACCCTTTGGTGGGCGAAATGGTTACACCTGTTTTAGCTTTTTTCTCTATTGGCCTGTTCTCTTAACAGTTTCAATGCTTTCATGATGTGGCGTTTCACCGTCTCCTGGCAGATGTCCATCTCTTCGGCTACCTCCCGGTATTTCTTGTGGTGGAGGTAACACTCTTCTAACACATGCCGTGTGGTGCCCGGCAGACGGTCCAGCATCTCCATCACCTGCCGCTGCCGTGCCTCGTTCTCGTCTGTCTGGTTGTAGGCCTCTTCCACGGCATGCAGGTAGTAGTCGGCATATTGTAGGTGCACGTTCGCGTGACGTATTTGGTCGAGGCACTTGTTCTTCACTGTCTTCAGCAGAAAGGCAGGTAGCGTCTCCGGAATGCAAGAGTCAAAATTCTCCCATACGAGGGTGAAGGTCTCACTCACGACATCACGACTCTGCTCCGCGTCTTTCAGCAACTGAAGAGCGTAGTAGTACAGGCGTGGATACTGCGACTTGAACAATCGTTCGAATGCTGCTCTCTTGTCCATCATTCCCATTTGACGAGCAAATGTAGGACAATTATGAAAGACTACCAAACATTTCGCTCCTATACCTTATTATATATATGACGTACCTGCGCAGAGGACTCTCTCTTGTGTCATTTAACAATAATTGGTCTAGCGTGAGACAGATTGCCGATAATCGGAGATAAATTTAGTAAAATGCTTTCCTTACAGGGATTTATCCATAAATTTGTATAAAACTTGCCTTGAATGTTCTGCGTAGCAAAAATTGTTTCTATTTTTGCAGCTTATAAAACAATATCTTCATCTATAATGAGAAAGACTTTATACATTATATGTAGTTTACTGGCAGTTCCCTTCTTGTTCGCTGCGTGCCTTGACGACGACAGCACAGACACCGAATATACCTCGGACGCACTTATCTCTTCCTTCTCCATCGACGACATCGAGAGCAACGTGACGCAGAAGACCTCATCGGGCAGTGACACGACAGTCGTGGTGACCCTGACGGGAAGTGACTATGAATTTACGATCAATCAGAACGAGAATAGAATATATAACGTCGACTCGTTGCCCATGGGCACAGACGTCAGCAAGGTGGTGGTAAGCATCAGCGCTATAGGACTCGGCGTGGTGTACGAGAAGAACAACCAAGACACGTTGTGGACCTCCACCGACTCGCTCGACTTCACCAACCCGATAAAGTTCAAGGTCTATGCCTACGACGGCACTACCCG
>CAYZVH010000012.1:0-33486 GCA_964481755.1 uncultured Bacteroides sp.
CAAAGGGAACGCCCCGAAGGTCACAAACCTCCGGGGCTTCTTCGTTTACATCGGCGGCTCGTTGCAGTGAGACCCAAAAAATAGTCAGATGTGGGCTCTTTGAACTCTCCTTCATATTCCTCTTCTATATTCTCTTTGCTTGTCCCGAATAGGCCGTTTTGGCTCTTTTGCACTCTCCTTCCTGTTTCTGTGGTCTTCAGAAATATTTCTCTTTTCTTCTTGGGGGACTATAGAAGTTCGCTGTGTAGACTCTCTCTTGTTTTTCTTACCTCTCCGTCTCTATCCTCCCTCGCCACCTCTAAAGTCCTTTTAGCCGTAAGGCTTCTCAATTATTCGAGAAGGCATCTCATCGAAACGACTCGGCATCTCCCCGAAATAAGAAGGCATCTGGCGGAAACCACTACGTGTTTCAGATTTCAGTTTCAATAAAGAAATAAATTGGATGCAAACAAATAGCGGAGCATAGCATTTGATTCGCTATGCTCCGCCGATAGGATGTTTGAGAAGGTTGAGGTCGTCTCAGAACCGCCACTTCACGCCGCCTGAGCAGTTGAAGCCAGGCATCTCGTAGCCTTTGTTTATTTGATAGTGCGACGAGGTGAGGTTGTTGAACTGCCCGAACAACTCCACAGTCTCCATGGCTTCATACGTCAGCCGTAGGTCGAGCAAGTCGTAGTTTTGATGCTTCACGTCGTCCGCCACATACAAGCCGCCAATGCCTCGTAAATTGGCATTAAGCTGCAAGCGGGGCAATGCCCTCCATCCTACACCCAGAAAATATTGATTCCTGGGAGCGCCGGTGAGGTCGCTCAGCGACGTGTGCAGATAGCTGTAGCTTGCCTTCAGCGTCAGTGCGTAGCAGGGATGACTCTGTGCCGTAACCTCTATTCCTTTGTTGAGGAAACTTCCGGTGTTCATGTTCCGCTGCGTTGTGCCGCCTTCTGCGGCGTTTACACTCGCTGTCTGGATAAGATTACTACCCTCGGACAGATAGCCCGTCAGACTCAATTGTATGAAGCGAGAGAAGCGTTTCTCTAACGTCACCTCGTAGTTCATCATCTTCTCCGCGTCGAGATCGGCATTTGCCGTGCGGTAGAGGTACATTTCCTTAAATGAAGGGTTGCGGTAGCCTTTGGCCAGCGAAGCCTTCAGGGTCCACCCTTCAGCAGGAGTCAACGCCAAGCCGAACTGGGGCAAGAAGTGTGTGCCGAACTTGTCGCTGTTGGCCATACGCAGTCCTGCGCTCAGGGTGAGCCTGTTGTCCATGAATCCCTGCATGAGGGTGACGTAGGGAGAGTACTCTGTGATGCTTTTGCGGCTGATGGTTTGCATCTTTGCCTGCGTGCTGCCGTCCCCATAGGCATGGCCGCCAGACATCGGGATTTTGCCCGTATAGGTGGCGAAATCGAATCCTACGGTAGCGTGGGCATCTGCCCATGGGCGGAAGTTCTGGTAGGCCAGGATGCCGAATCGGTCGTCCAGGCTATGGAAGTGGTTGGGGTCGTCCACATAGTGGTTGCCATAGTTGTAGTACACGCGTACGGCACCGCCTGTGGTTTCGTAGCGGTTGCTGAGTGCGAGGGACCCTTCACCGCGCAGCACGCTCTGGTGGTAGATGTCCGTCGACTCCGCATCCTTCAGCCGAGCGTAGATGGGGTCGTTGCCCACGAAGTGCATCAGCATGTAGTCGGCATTCACGTTCCAATGGGTGGACAGTTCGTAGCCCAACTTGGCATAGAGGCTCTTTTGCTTGAAGTCGAAATGTTTCTCGGTGCCGTCCGTGCGGTCGTAGCCCAATGAGACGAGCGAGGAGAAGCGCCCCTTGCGGATGCGGTTGGTGAGTGAGGTCTGCCACGTGTCGTATGAGCCGTATTGTGAGGTGAGGGTTGTCTCCACACCATCGGTCTGTGCCTGCTTAGTTATGACATTGATGACACCGCCCATGGCGTTGGAACCATAGAGCACCGAGCCTGGGCCGCGCATCACTTCCACCCGCTCCACATACTCCGTCTCGTAGAAGTCCGCCACGGGATGGGAGTAGAGGCCGGCGAACTGCGGTTGTCCGTCCACCATCATCAGAATGGCATTCGTCGGCGAACCGCCCACACCGCGTATCTTGATGCCTCCGCTGCCGCCGTTGCTCACCCCGAAGCCGAACACGTTGCGTTGGGTCACGAAGAGGCTGGGAACCTCGCCCGACAGGGCCGACAGGAGCTGCGTCTGTCCTGTAGCCTCCAGCTGGCTGCCGCTGACGGTCGTCACCGTGTAGGGCAGCAGGTTGCGGTCTAGGGCGTGGTTGGTGCCTGTCACCACCACCTCGTTCATTCCATAGACGCGTGTGGTGTCCACCACCTCCGCGTTGGCTTCTGCTGCGAGAGTGAGTAGCGCTGTCAGCAGCGCCGCTCTCCATGCGTAGATTCTCATACGTTATTTGTCGATGTTGATGAGTGTATACTTCTTGCTACCTAGCCCGATTTGCTCTGCATAGTCGGTGATGTATGTGCCGTGCTGGCGGTTGATGCGCTCGATGAGGGGCTTCTCGTCGTCATCCTTGCCGGCTTTGTGGTTGAAGACGAGGTCGAGGCAGGCTTGGTCCAGAGCCACAGGGTCTGTGGAGGCCAATATGCCCATGTCCTTCAGCTTCGGGTCGGCGGGGTGACTGTCGCAGTCGCAGTCCACGCTCATGTTGTTCATCACGTTGATGTAGATGATGTCCTCGCCGAAGTAGTTCGCCACGGCCTGTGCGGCAGCCGCCATGCTCTCGAGGAAATCATCCTGCTTGGCTACGTTCTGCCAAAGCTCACCGGCATCGGTGGTCTTGCCAGCCGTGTGGATGTAGGCCTTTCCGGCGGTGGAAGCCACGCCGATGCTTTGGTTCTTCAGCACACCGCCGAAGCCGCCCATGGCGTGACCTTTGAAGTGTGCCAGGTTGATCATGAAGTCATAGTTTGCCAAATGGTCGCCCACGATGTCATATTTGATGTGTTTCTTGTCCTTCACCGGGATGCGCATCTGTCCATACTCGTCCATCAGGTCGAAAGCGGCGATGGAGTCGAACCCATGCGCGTGGATGGTCTCCCAGTGTTTGCCTTTGTCCTGTCGGCTGCCTCCGTAGGCTGTGCAACACTCCACCAACGTGCCGTTCACCTCGTCCACCAGGTTGCGGATGAGTGTCGGTTTCAGATAATTGTTGCCTCCCATCTCGCCGGAGCTTATCTTGATGGCCACGTGGCCGTGGGCTTTCACGCCCAAGGCTTGATAGATGCGAACCAACGATTCCGGTGTGATCTCCTTCGTCATGTACACTTTCGGCTGTGCCCACAAGGCTACGTTTGCCACGAGGGCCGTAGCCAGTAAAAATAACTTCTTCATAATGCTTAGCGTTTATATTTGAATAGTCTTTTCAATTTCTGTGGGCAAAAGTAGAAATCGTACCTCATTCTTCCGTTATCCGCATTACGGAATGTTGTGCACAAATGACGGATGGAAACGAGCAGAGCCGCCTCCGGATGGTTCGGAAGCGGCTCTGCCGTGTGCTCAAATACTAGCGCTAAAGTCTTATTCCAAAGCCTTTTCTACGGCCTCTCTCAGCAGATGGTCGTGAAGGTTGCGCATCACGATGCATCCGTTCTTGTCCAGCAACAGCACGAAGGGGATGGCAGCTACGCCATAGTCCTTGGGGGCCTGACCTTTCCAGCCCTTCAGGTCGGACATCTGCGGCCATTCCATCTTCTGCTTCTCCAGCGCACGCAGCCAAGCGGCTTTGTTCGTGTCGAGTGAGATGCTGACGATGTCCAAGCCCGCCGTATGGTATTTCTCGTAGAGCTCCTTCAGAAAGGGAATCTCCATCACACACGGACCGCACCACGAGGCCCAGAAGTCTATCAGCAACACCCTGCCCGGCTTCACGTAGTCGGAGAGGCGGACAGCGTTCCCATTCGGGTCTACCCCTTCCACTTCGCGGTAACGGTGACCCTCTGTCATCTCCTTTTGAGAGCTTTGGAAATACTGCTGTTCCTGCAGCTTTTTCTCTTCCTTTGCCCGATAGGCGCGGAGCAATGTTGAGTCCACATGCTCCATCAAGTACGTGCGGTCAGGCTCCTCGTACGATTCCGGTGGGAAGTTGAAATAGAGAGCCGCCCCTGCCGCATTGTGGATGTTCTCGCGGACAAAGCGGTTGTGCAGACTGCGGTAGGGGACGTACAGCGCATGGAGACGGCGGTTGTATTCGTCCATCTCCTCCGTTGGCAGAGGTCCCTGTTTCTCTTTCTCGTCCCGCTCGGCTACAATACGGTTCGTCTGCTCGCGTATGCGTCGGTTCTCCTTCAGCAACAGTTCGTTGTACCGATTGTTGATAGGAGTGCCGGTGACGGTCGCCCCCAGAGTGTCGTAAGCGACTGTGATGGTTCCTGCCTCCAGGAACACGGTCTGTTGCGACAGGCAGAACAGGTCGGTAGGCAGCATGGTGGAGAACTCCACGGAAGCCACCTGTGGCTCTTCATGCAACGAAGCTTTCAAGGTATAGTGGTTCTCCTTCACCTTTGCGGAGTCGAGCACCACCATCTTGTCGTAGTCGAACAAATCCCGATGCACCAGGTAGACGGTACGTTGGTTGTAGGAATCATCCGGCAGGATGCCTTCCACTTGGCAAATCTTTTCTTGCGCTTGCGCCAGTAGGCCCATGAACAGCCCTACCAACAAAATATTAGCTTTTTTCATCTTTTTGTGTCGTTCAATAGTTTATTATACCGATTGGAATCTGTCAGAATGGCGATGGCTTGTTGCAAGGCCATGTTTCGTTCACCCATGATTTCGTAGTAACAGTCGTCCTTGCCAAAGAGCTCACGTGCCACCAACGCTTTAAGTTGGAGCGCCACGAACGCCTTCGATTGCTCGAACGCTTTCTTGTCGAACGGGATGCCGGCTCTCTCCTCTGCCATCGTGCAGGCTGCCGGCAACAGCTCATCTCCGGAAAAGCGGTTCTTGAACTTCTTCATGTCCGAATAGGCTTTTTCGAGCTCCTGCCGATGCGAAGAGACGTATTCCCTGGCCGTTTGTTTCTGCACTCCTGCATACGTGAGCAACGCATACCAATCGGAGGAAGGAATCGAATCTGCCGCCACTGTCACGTCGGGTGAGATGCCTCCACCTCCATATAGCGTCCGTCCGGTTCGCAGGGAGTGGTAGGGGTTGCCTTTCTCGGCAACGCTGTCGTCTCCTTGCGCTCTCGACACGGCTTCTTGGGCGTATTCCTCGCGTGACAAACCTTGATAGGGCTTCTGTATGGAGCGTCCGCATGGGGTGTAGTATTTGGCCACCGTCAGCCGGAGAGCCGATCCGTCAGAAAAGGGAAGAGTCTCCTGAATCAATCCTTTCCCGAAGGTGCGTCGACCTACCAGTATGCCACGGTCCCAATCCTGTATGGCTCCCGCGAAGATTTCCGCTGCCGACATGGTTTGTTCGCTGATCAATACGGCAAGTCTTCCCTTCTCGAAAGCTCCCTCCTTTTGTCCCTTTACCACCTGTCGGTTGGAGTGTGCTCCTTCCGTCATGACCAGTTCCTCACCTTTGTGCAGGAACTCATCGGCAAGTTCCAAAGCGGTCTCAAAGAAGCCTCCACTGTTTTTCTGGAGGTTCAGTATCAGATGCTTCATCCCTTGTTGTTGTAGGGCCTGTAGCCTTTCGCGGAACTGCGCGGCGGTCGTTTCGGTAAACATGTTGACTATGATGTAACCGATGCCAGGTTTTACCAGATAGGCTGCCGCAATGCCTGTGGGCGCTTTACCCTCTTGTGCGACAGCAGCCTGTTGGTTAGGTTCTTGAGTAGTGTTCCCTGTCAACACTTGTTCGTTGGCTTTCGCCACTGCAGGCGGCAGGTACTCCGAGTGAGGGTCCAACCTCTGTACCAACTCCTTTATCTGTTGCTCCACTAATGCGGACATGTCCACACTGTCCACGTACATGTGACCGATGGCGTACATGGTCATGGAGAGTTTCTCTTCGGGTGAGGACTGTGCCAAGCCTGTCAATCTTGCCGAAGCAAGCAGCAAGAGCAACGCATATTTACATAAACGGTTCATCTTGTGAGTGTTATTTTACATGAGTCTTTATCCATTGGTAAATCACCTCCAGCACTTTGGGCGACACCGGCGAGGTTATCTTCGAGTATTCTTCTTGCGTGCCTGTCTCGCAAGGGAGCAGCAGATGGTTCACACCCTCGATGGGCACGGTGGTAACGTCCTTGTTGTGTGCCAGGTATCGCTTCACATTCCCCAGGTTCTGTTCGCAGTTTACCATGATGTCCTTTGTGCCGTTAATCGCAAGGACAGGAACGTTCACCTTGCTCAGGTAATCGGCAGGGTTGTAGCGGATGAAGAAGCGGTACCAGGGCGATGTAGCCTGAAGGATGTAGCGGTAGATAGGGAAGCGGAAATGGTCGAATTCGCCAGCGTTCTGACTCTTGAAGATGGAGTCGGACCGCGGCGACCATTTGTCGTAGGCCTCCTGCAGGTGATTGGCCAGCACCAAGCTGTCAGCATCGGCATACTTGTAGGCGATGGGGAACATGATGCCGTTAATCTCATCGTAGCGGGACTTGTCGTAGTCCGGAATGTCGCAAGCGTGCACGATGTCGATGTTCTGTTGGATGACCGAGCTCAGTCCGTCCGTCATCAGTCCTGCGGCGGAGATCATGAACGCCACATCCTTGCAGCGTGCTGTCGCAATGCTGGCTACCGCACCGCCTTCGCTGTGTCCGAGCAACCCTATACGGTTGTGCTTAATATCCTTGCGGGTCTTCAGATACTTCACGGCCGCAATGGCGTCCGTCGCGAAGTCGTAGGTCGTCGCCTGACTGTAGTCGCCATTCGTCTCGCCCACGCCGCGGTCGTCGGTCCGCAGCACGGCAATGCCACGGCTGCTCAGGTACTCGGCTATCTCCTTGAACACTTTGTGTCCTGCCATCTCTCCGTCGCGGTTCTGCGGATTCGTGCCCGAGAGGATGATGACGGCTGCTGAGCGTTTCTGTCCCTTGGGCAATGTCAGCGTTCCGCCATAGTGCAGTGTGTCCGTTCCCGTGAACGACACATTCTCCGACACAAATGCGTTGGTTGTCTGTGCCTGGCAGCAAAGTCCTGTCAGCAGGGCTGCCAATAGCAGCAGCCCTGTGTTTCTCAGTCTTCTCATTTCTCGTCCTTCAGATAATCGATTATTACGCTCAGTTCGTCAACCAAAGCCGTGGGGCTACCGTAGTATCCGTTGGAAACCCAGCGGGCGTTACCTTTCTGGTCGATAACCATCTTCATAGGAATGCCCGAGGTGTGGAACAGGGAGCCATACGTCCCATACACTTTTTGGTTCTTGCCGTCTTTGTCAGGCGCATCGTAGCACACTTGGAAGTCGTCGTAGCCTTTGCTCTTGATGAACGACTTGATTTTCTCGCGGAAGTTCTTATCCGTCTCCATGGTGGCGACGAACAGGAAGGTCACATCCTGGTCCTCCTTGTATTTCTCCATCGCCATCTTCATGCCGGGCATGGCTGCCTTGCAAGGTCCGCACCAGGTGGCCCAGAAGTCGATGACGATGATTTTGCCCTTCAGCGTGTTCATGTCCAACTGTCCGCCCTGCATCTTCTCCATCGTGAAGTAAGGCACAGGCGTGTCAATCAGCTTCGACAGTACCTCTTTGCGCAGTTCGTTGAGTTGGTCCTCTGACTTCAGACTCTCGAAATAGGTTTCGAAACCTTCCTCGGAACCTTTCCGCTGCACATAGTCGTTCTTAAGCATCTCCTTCATGGTAGGCGACACGGCATTGTCGTGCAGAGCAGCCTTTACGATGGGCAGTATCTCGGCCGAGCGGTTGCTCTTCTGGAGCATCTTCACCCGGAAGTCGTTGAAGTCAGCATCCTTTGTGCCCATGTAAAGGGCCAGCGTGTCCACCAGCGCCATAGCCTCGGCAGGTTTGTCGACGTCGTTCAGCAGTTTGGCATAGTCCACCCACGCGAAGCTGTTGTCCTTGTAGAGCTTCTCGCTCCACTCAGCGGGCGAGTAGGCCAGTTCAGCCTTGGTGCGCGGACTGGTCATTATGGCGTTGCGAATTTTCGTCGCGATGGGGTAAATCTTCTGAGGCGTGACGTCTCCGCGTCCGTAGGGAACCTGGAAGATGTGCCAGAAGTAGGTGCTCATCTGCAACCGCGGAGTGTAAGCGAACGAAGGCTCCACACGGCTGTAGTCGTCCTGCTTCATGATGGGGGTGTAGACGTAAGCTCGCAGCAGGTTGCTATAGTAGTGGTCGAACATGTCGTCGAACACAAACACGTCGTTGAACTTCTCGGGTGGGAAACGTTTGAGGAAATCCTCGAATGCCTTTCCTGTCTCGTCCTTCACACTTTGCATGAACAAAGCCTTCGCTGCCAACTCACGCTCATACTCCCCGTTGGGGAAACGTGACTTTATGCGCCCGATGATGTCTTCCGACAGAGTTTTGTTCCCCAAAATGTTTTGAGCCACATCCAAGGCCTTGAGCAAGAACTCCTCGTCGCATGCTTCCTTGTCATCCATGCTGAGTGCCATCTTCAGGTTGTTGGTGAGGCGCTCACGATTCGTGGCGGTAGTGTCCGAAGCCATGAACTTAGAAGCGAACCAGAAGACCTTCGTCAGCTGATCGGCATGGTCGCGTAGCTCGTAGTTGATCCACATGCGCACCACCTCATCGCTTTTCTTCTGGAAGTTCACCTGCTGCACGGTCGGGATGCCGGCAATCTCCTGTGTGTGCTCGCCGCGAAGGAATCCCCAGCCCAGATTGGCGCCGGGCATACTCTTCTCGTTGGCGCCCAACACGAAATAGGCATACTCCCACTCCGATGCTCCCACATCGACGGTGTCGCGTGTGTAGTATTTCCAAGCTAACAGGGCAGCACCATCGGGAACGGTCATGGTGGAGACGAGCTTGTCTCCCTCCTTCTGCAACTGCATGTCCGTAGCCTCCCAATGGTAATCTTTCCAACAGTACATCACACCCTTGATGTCGTCTCTTCCCTTGAGCACGGTTTGGTCGGGATGGTACGTAAACGTAGCTTTGTCTCCTACGTGGAGATATTTCGGAGTTACCTCCACCCGTTGCTGGGCAAATGTCACGATTGACATTATGCACGCCAGTGCTAACAGTAATTTTTTCATCGTTAAAGTATTTTGTTATTATTGTTGATCTTCTTCTTTGAGCAGCTCCACCACAGCCTCAATCTCGTCCATGAGTTGGCTTGGGCTGCCGCTGTAGCCCTCGGCAATGTAGCGCACGCGCCCGTTCTTCAGCACCGCTTTCTGAGGGATGCCCGATGTGCCTTTGATCATGGAGTTGTAGACATCAGCATTCGACTTTCCGCAATCGAACAGCACGAGCATGTCGTGCAGATTCTTGCGCTTCCACACGTTGTTCACGCGCTCTTTGTCAGGCTTGTCCTGCGTGCAGATGAAGTAGAACTTCACATGGGAGTCCGCCTTGTATTTGTCCACTGCCATCTGCATACCTTCGAGGGCTGCGATGCAGGGTGCGCACCAAGTAGCCCAGAAGTCGAGCACGACGATGTCGTTGCCGGCGAACGAAGCGGAGCTGACCTCCTCTCCGTTGATGGCCGTCAAGGTGAAGGGGGCGTAGGGTTCGTCAATCATTCCCCTAGCAGCGTCGTTCTTGATGTTCTCCAGATAGACCGGCAGTTTCAGTGAATTGAAATATTCGTCGAAGGTAGCCGCAGGTTTCTCTGCCAGACTTTGGTAATGTTTCTTCAGCATGGCGTGCAGCTCGCTTGTCATCAGTCCTGTGCCGGCTGAAGCCTCCAGGGCTTTCACGGCCTCCTCGTGACGACCCAGTTTCTCGAGACTGGTGACGTAGGCTTGGTTTCCTTGCGGATAGAATCCACAGCGCACATCGGCTGGAATCTTCTCCATGTACTGCACTGCCTCGGCGTATCGTTCGGAGCGTTGGAGTATCTCTGTCTCCACACCCAGGTAATAGTACATCTCGTCGTCTTGGCTCTGTCCGTTGTCCACATTTCCCATTCCGTACATGTCAATCTTCACGTCCTTTTTGGCATACATGGCGTCCACCATCTTGCACGAGATTTCGACATATTCCTTCGGGTCGATGGGGGCTTTCATGATGAGGAACATAGGGCCGTGTCTGTAGAGGTCCACCAACATACCGAACTCCATCTCCTTCATCACCTCCACCAACTTGTCGTAGCGTTTCTGAGTCCACAGCGCATTGGAATAGCTGCGGTAGAAGTTGACGTACGTGAAGCCTTGGTCGTCGGGATTCTTGTACCACTCCTCGATAGGGAAGTCCTTGCGGAACTGCTCAGCCGCCGTGAAGAAGGCTTCTCCTTGCATGTAGGGGATGCTGTCGGCTGCCAGCCGGCGTGCGAATTTGCCTCTCGGGAACTTCTTCAGCAGGCGTGCCTTCGCTTTCTCGGCCGCTACGCTGTCCTTCTGGGTAATCAATGCGTTGTAGTACTCCGTAATCATCTTTTGCTCGGGCGAGACCTTGTCTTGTGCACTTGTGTGCATCGTCGCACCAGCCAATAGCAGCGAGGCCGCAATCAGTAATTTTTTCATTCTGTAGTTCTTATATGATTGTTCGTTCAATAAGTAGGATTCTTGCCCTCGCGCAGAGGACAAGAATCCCATAAAGTTCAATATAGCCAATTATCGGCAAACATTGTTACCGTTTATTTGTTCAGCGATCTCAAATCGACACCTATCGTCTCCTTGTAGTGGTCTATCAGGAAGTTCCACTTCTTGGCGACAGCCGGATACTTCAGGAACTCGGCGGCCTCTTCGTCGGTAGCTTTCATAATCTGGGCCAAATAGTAGTTGTAGTCATTGGTCTTGAGTTGCGTTACCGTAGAATGGGTCCAAGAGGTGTACGAAGCCGAATATTGATAGAAAATCTCTTGATATTCGGAGTATCCGTAGGCCGAATAGTTCGGGATGAAACCACGGTTGCGCAGCGCGTCTAAATCGTCTTGTGTGTACATATAGCTGTAGTAACCATAATCGTTGAGCGCGTAGGTCATGGTAGGCGGTGTGGTATAGTCCGTCTCGGCATAGAACTCATCCGGGTCGTCTACCAATCCGTTGCTCTTGTAGTAGCTCCACAGGGCGTTGAACAGCTCCGACTTTATCGTACTCTTCTCGTAGTCGCTCATGGTCGGTATCTTGTTCATACCGGCAATGATGATGGAGTTGCCGTTCATGTAGTAGTTGCTTGGATACTTCATGATGTAACCGCCGCCATAGTCACGTTCCATGTAGATGGAGTCTGCCAGGAATACCTTGTAGGGCATTCCGCCTTTCTTCAGGAAGTCATCGGGGAAATAGTTCAACCAGATGTCCTCGATGAAGTCCAGCATGGCGTCCACATTGGCAGGGTCGCCCGTGGTGGCGAAGTATTCGCGTCCACCACTGGAGGCGTTGCCGGTGTTCATCACCCACATGGCATCCTTGTTGGTGAAATCGTAGAGCACGTACGAGCCGTACTTCTCGTAGTAGTTGAGTATCCGTTGGTTGGCAGCGTCGGAAGCTCCGGACTGCGGCAGGTCGTAGTCGTTGTAGATCTCCAGCGGACTACCTATCCCTTCGCCGTCGTCGGCGCAGGAAACCATGCATGCGCACACAGCCGCGATGGCTGTCATGTAATATATCTTTTTCATATCTTCGTTTCTCCTATATTTTATTCAGCAATCTCTGCCTGACGCTCTGCGACGTTGCGGCACTCGTTCTGCTGAAGTTCAACATTCTTTTCAAACAACACCGAGGGGAAGGGCAGCGTGTACATCGGGTCGTTGTGTTGCAGTGTGTAGACCAACTTAGGACCGCCCTTCTCTGCCTTGTAGACGTGTGTGATCTCGGGCATGCCCTGGCGACGCAGGTCGAACCAGCGGAATCCCTCGAAGCAGAACTCTTTCCGGCGCTCGTTGCGGATGGTGGTCAGCAGCTCGTCTCCGCTCAGGTTCACGTCCGCATAGCTCACGATTCGGTTACGGCAGAAGGTGTTCAGGTCGTTGTTCGCATCCGCCGTCTTTCCCAGCAGGGCTTCAGCTTCCATCTTGTTGAGGTAGGCCTCTGCCGTACGGATGTTCTGCGACAGACCGCTCGAACCATAAGGTTTGTAGATGACGGCGTTGTCGTAATAGAGGGTAAGGCCATACTGATACCATCTCATGTCGTTGGTTTGGTCAAACAAAGCCCTTAAGCCGGAGGCATGTCCCGACCAATAGTTGGTGTTGCCCACGCGCGTTCCTGTACCGAAGATCCACAATATCTCCGGATTGCTGTAGGTGAACGGGTTGTATTGGTATTCTTGATAGGCATTTCCGAGTTCCGTCGTAAGGTTCATCAACCGGATGCCGCTCTCCAATGCTTTGTTCGCCTCGTCGATGCAATCCTGGTATCTCTCCATGAAGAGGTACACGCGGGAGAGTAGGATGTGGATGCAGGGCTGGTTGATGCGGTAGTTCTGGTAGACAATCTCCAGCGGATCCATCAGCTTGGCAGCCTCCTGCAAGTCGGGCACGATGACGTTCTCGTATACCTCGGCGACTGTGGAGCGTGCGATGCCGTCCTTCGAGAGGTTGGCGTTCAGCTTCAAGGGAACACCCAGCGCTTCCTTATTATAATTGTAAGGTTCGCCATAGAGGTTCACCAACTGGAAATAGAACATGGCACGTATGGCCAGCGCTTCCGCTTTCACACGGTCGCGGTCTTCTTGTGTTCCGCGGGCATTGTCAATCTCGTCGAGCACAGCGTTGCATCCCATAATCTTCTCATAGAAGCCGGCGTAGCTGGTGGCGCTGGCGGAGGTGTTGATGCGTGTGCCGTAACCATTCTGGTCCATCATGTAGGGTTGCCACGAGTAGTAGGGCAGGGGAGTGATGGACTCCGATTCGCCTGCGAAACCCTCTATGATGTTCCAGTTCTCGTCGTATCCCGTCTTGTCGAGATATCCTTCGCAGTCGTCGTCCAGATACTCCACAAAGGAGAAGTCGGGCGTGTAGTTGTCGGGATATCCGCTTCCTATCAGCAACTCCGAGAAGTCGCTCGCTGTCTGAGGTATAATCTCGCTCTGAGACTGTTCCTCCAAAAAGTCGCCGCAGCCTTGCAATGCAAACGTGCCTGCGGCCAAAATCAAAAGACCTATATATTTTCTCATGACTACTTTGCTTGTGTGTTAAAATGTGAGGTTCAATGACAATGACAAAGACCGACGTGCAGGCCATGAAGAGGTTTCAGGGTCGCGTCCGTCCCACTTGCTGTCGAATGCGATAAAGAATGGATTCGTAAGGCTGAGTGTCACGTAGGCGTTACGTATGCCCAGGCGTGAGGTGAAATCCTTGTCCACGTCATACTGCAGCGAGATGTTGCGGCAACGGATGAAGTCGGTGTCGGCAATACGCGCTGTCGACTGGTTGTACATCTCGTAGAGCGAGGTGGAGTAGGTCGCTTTGCCATACTTCAGTTCGACGTACAGGTCGTTGGGGTTTCCTGCGGGGATAGAAGGAATGTCGGTACGTGTCTCGTCGCCGCTGGTACGCCAACGGTCGAACATGTAGGTCGGCACGTTCTTCTCGGGCCGCGGTGCTCCGGAGGTAGCGAAGTACTCAGGCAGGTAGGCCTGTGCGCCCAACGACATGGCGAACTGTGCACGCAGGTGGAAGTTCTTGTAGCGAAGCGAGGTGCTGATACCGCCGGACACGTCAGGCTCTGTGCAACCTGCCTCTACCAAGTACTCCTTGAAGTCTACAGGTGTGGTCTGTTTACTGAGTCCGTTGAAGGTGGGCTGACCATTCGTCGGGTCGAGTCCGGCAAAGTCGTAGGCGTAGATGGTGCCGTAAGGCTTGCCCTCTACGATGGCTGTTCCCGAGAGATAGTCCGACGGGGTGTTGACAAGCTCGTTGTTCTCCACCCGGTTGTAGTCCTTGCTGGTGTTGAACGACAAGGACCATGTCCAGTCCTTCGTGCGGATAGGTGTGGCGCTGATGATGAACTCATAACCGTAGTTCTTCATCACCGTACCGTCGATGTAGGCCGACGACACACCATATTCCGGTCCCACTTCCTGTGACGAGAGTACCTTACTGTTCTTGCTATAGTAGTTGAAGCCAGCGCTCAAACGTCCGTCGAAGAACGAGAAGTCTACGCCCAAGTTCCAGTCGCGGGTCTTCTCCCAACCCAGGTCGGGATAAGGCAACGATACTACCGTCAGGTAATACTGTTTGAAGTAGGTGTGGATACCGCCGTCTTTGGCAATCAGGTAAGGAGAGACTGCCGACACGGCATTACCGCGCCATCCATAGGAGAACGAGAGGTCGAACATGTCGTACCAATCGTGTGCCCAATCCATCCAAGGTTCCTCGCCGATGCGCCACTTGGCACCCAGAGAGATGCTTGGGTTGAAGCGGTGGTTCTCGTCCTGTCCGAAGCGGTTGGATGCGTCCAGTCGTCCGTTGAGGTTGAACACATAGCGGTTGTCGTAGCTATATACGGCTGTGAAGTATTCGCTGAGCGTGTTGTTCAGTGTGTTCACCACACTAGAGCCCTGACGCATGGCTTCGTGGTAATCGGTGCTGGTCTTGTAGCCGGTCGCGCTGTGCAGGTCTGTCTTGTCGGGAACGGTAGCGAACGTCTCACCACGGTAGCGCAGGTAACCATAGCGCAAGCTCGTGTTGCCGTCGGTCTTGATGGAGGTCAGCTGCACACCCAGGTTGAACGTCACGTTGTGCTTCTCATTGAAGACATTGCTGTAGACCATTGAGCCACGGAACGAATAGTTCTTCGTGTTCTGGTCGTTGGTATTGAGCAGACCGCCGTAGGGCAGCGGGCTCGAGAGTTCCGCTTCGGAGTTGGGCTGCACTTCGCCTATCTCGTATCCGCGCAACTGTGTGATGTAGTTGCTGTACTCCGTTGCGTAGGACTTTACCTTGTTCGAGGAGATGTTCAGCGAAGCGTCTCCCTGCAATTGCAGGTGCTTCACCACGTCCCACTTCAGCGAGAGGGCTGCCTGGAACATGTTGGTCGTGCTGGTTGTTCCGGTGTTGTCTATCTCGTTCTGGATGTTGTAGTTGTAGAAGTGTTTGTTCGAGATAGAGTAGCTGGTGCTACCGTAGGTCGGATAGTAGTAGAGCGAACCGTCGTCGTTGTACATCGGCAGGGCCCTGGAGGTGTTCATGGCATACTCGTAGGGGCTGACGCCTGAGTAGAAATCGTCGGTTTTGCGGAACGTTCCGTTCATCGAGAAGTCAATCACCAATTTAGAACTTGGCCGGAAGGTGGTGTTCGTGCTGGCCGTGAAGGCGGTCATGTCGTTGCCTTTGGCCTCGCCTATGGTGGAGTTGTAGCCCAACGACACGCGGCTCTGCACCTTGTCATTACCTGTTGAGAAGGTCACGTTGTGCGATGTGCTGACAGGGGTACGGAACAGCAGGTCGAACCAGTCGGTGTTTCTGTTCTCCATCGTACGGAACTGTTCGTTGAACTGTTCCTTTGTGATGGTCTTGTCCTGCAGTTGCTGCAGCAGTCCGGCATAGCCTACAGGCAGAATCTCCTGGGTGTAGCTGTCGCGGTCTTGGTACAATTGCTGCGAGAAGTCCATGTACTGTTGTGAGTTCATCATGTCATAGAGCCCGTAGGTCGGCTTCTGCGTGATGCTGAGGTTGCCGCTGTAGCTCACCTCTATGCCTCCTTGGGTCTGTTTGCCTTTCTTGGTGGTGATCACAATCACACCGTTGGATGCCTGCGAACCGTAGATGGCTGTTGCCGAGGCGTCCTTCAGGATGGTGATGGTCTCGATGTCCGCCGGGTTCAACCACGAGATGGCGTTACCGGCAGTCTCCAACATCTCGCTCATGTCGCTCGACAAGGGGCTGGCGTCGTTGGGTATCGGAGTCGGATTGGTCTGGATCACGTTGTCCACCACCCACAACGGCTCTTGGTTGCCGAGCAGGGTGGATGTACCACGGATGCGAATCTTCGGCGTGCCGCCCACCTTTCCAGTGGTGTTCACAACGGACATGCCCGGAACCACACCTTGCAACATCTGGTCGATGGATGCCTCGCTGGCAATCTTGATGTCGTCGGCCTTCAGCTGGTTGATGGCACCAACGTATTGGCTACGGTTGATTGTGGCATAGCCTGTTACCACAACCTCGTCCATACCCTCGACGCTGGTTCTCAGCACAAACGGATAGTTCGTCTTGCTGCTACCTGCCTTCACCTTCACGGTAGACTTCTCGTAGCCGATGTAGGAGGCTGTGATGGAGACCTCGTCACCGGTTTGGGCCAGATGATAACTTCCGTCCGAACTGGTGGTTGTGTACGAGGTTTCTCCATTAGCCTTCTTCACGGCGATGGTGGCTCCGATTAAGGCTTCTCCGCTCTCGTCCACCACCGTTCCGGTTATCTGTGCCGGCTCACCGGCAGAGGCTTTAGCTTGTTTCTTAAATACCAACACCTGTCTGTCCGATACCTGGAACTGAAGGTTCGTGCCCTTCAGCAACTCCGTCATGGCAGAGCGTATCGTCTTGCCGGACAGGTTGATGGTAACCTTCTTCTGCAACTCGGGCTTCACACCTTCGTCGAACAGAAACGCGTAATGGGTCTGTTTCTCTATTTGCTGAAAGACCTCTGAAATGGTCTTTCCCTGTACGGACAGGCTCACGTTCTCCTGTGCCTGTACAGAAGTGGAAATCCCTATCCACAGCAAAAAGGTGAATAACACGCCTAACCTTAAAAGGATAGGCCGACTGTTTGGCTTATCCGCAGATAATCCTCTCATGTAATCAATCTTTTTCATACATTCGTTTGATTTCAATTTTAAAATTACACTTAGATAACTGAACCGTCAATGCCAGGCGGCACGGCCAATACCTCCCGGCATTTCTCTGTTCTCTCATCTCGTAGTTTATCTCTTGTTTACTATTATTCTATTGTTCTCAACACGATACTCGATAGGCGACAGCACCGCGATGTTGTCCAACACCTGCTCGATGTGTTCCTCCAATACTAGCTTGCCGTACATCCGGATGGGGTGTACGCCATCCTTGCAGGTGATGGACACCGCATACTGCTTGGACAGACGGAAGAAGACCTCTTGCAGCGACTCGCCGTTGAAGTAGAGCACGTCGTCCTTCCACGAAATGTAGCTGTAGGGGTTGACTTGCTTTGTGCTGACTTGTCCGTCGACCAGATTGAACATTTGCGATGGCTGCAGGGTTGTCTGGCTACCTGTCTTGGTGTTAACCTGTACGGCACCTTCCACCAACACCACGTTCTGTTCATCCATCTGCTTGTATGCCGATATGCCGAACTTGGTACCCAACACTCTCACGTCAAACAGCGGAGTGGATACGATGAACGGCTTCTCTTTGTCAGGGGTCACTTCCAGATATATCTCACCGTCCACGGCGATGTGTCGCTGCGACTCGGTGAAGGAGGCGGGGAATTCCAGTGTGGTGCCTGAGTTCACCCACACCTTGGTGCCATCGGCCAACTGTAGGAAGGTGCGCTTACCATCAGGCACCACCAGCTTACGCATGGATGCCTTGTTCGTTGCCGACGTTTGGCTCAAGGAGTCCCGCTTCTCTCCGTCCACGGCAATGCCACCGTCCGGAGCACATACGATTTGCGATTGGTCGGCGATGGACACCACTTGGTCGTTCTCGGCTACCAGATAAATCTCCTGGTCGTGCGGGACGACGTACGTCTGTGCGGTCAGGTCCGACCGTGTGTCCGTGCCATGCAGATAGGGAACAGCTACCAGCAACGCAGCCACCAGCACTACGGCTGCGGCTATGCTGCCGTACATGCGTATCTGCCGGGCTTGCTTTTTCCGGTGGATGAATGTTGTCAGTCTGCCTATCGCTTCTCTCTTCTCTCCGTCGGAGAATGTTTCTCTCTTGAAGCGGACAGATTTCACAAGGGCTATGGCGCGCGCTATCTCCGCTTTCTGCTCGGGGTGTGTCGCTTCGTACGAGGTCCAGAAGTCTGAACTCTCCTTGTCTTGCAACAGTCGCCATCGCAGGAAGTAGGCATCGGCGGCAAAGTCTGTTCCTCGATAGGAGACATACTTTTGGGCTTTATCTTCTTTTTCCTCTTTCGTTAGCATAATGTTTGCCTTTTTCTCTCATAGACAAACAAACGGCGATTATATCATCACTAATCGGAGAAAAAAGTATTTCAGACCTAATTATTTAACAATTGGGAGCACTACGAAGACTATCACAGTGGGCAGATTGGTGTCGCGGAGTTGCTTGATGGCACGGAACACCAGGTTGCGGACCGAGGGTACTGTCATGTCCATCAGCGAGGCTATCTCCTCGTATTCAAGCTCTTCCATATAGCGCAGGTAGATGGCTTCACGCTGACGGTTGGTGAGCGAGTTGAGGTAGAGCTCCACTTTCTGTTTCAGGTCCTCTCTCTCCTCTTCGTTTATCAGACCGTCCGTCACGTCCACCTCGGCATGGAAGTCCAGCTCTTCCACGTCCGCCTCCTGTAGTCCTGCTACGGTACGTACTATATTTAATAAGGTATTCTTTAGCGCACGCAACAGGTAGAACTTAAGGTTGCGTATCTCAGCGATGTGTTGATGCTTCAGATAGAGGTTGCAAAACACCTCCTGGATGGCATCCTCTATGTCTTCCCGGTTGAAGCCTAGCCTTGTTCCGTAGCTCAGCAGCAAGTCGGCATATTGGTTGTAGAGAGAGGCAAAGGCCCACTCGTTCCCCTCTTTCAACCCTTCCAGCAGAATGGCCGTCTCGACAGGAACCGATGCGATTTCAGATGACAGGTCTTTTCCCATAACAATCTCTCTCCACTATTTCAACGGGCAAAAATAGTGTTTTATTGCTTTTATCCAAAATCGTCATTCTGAAAAATAAAGAGGCGGCTTGTGATTGCAAGTCGCCTCTCTATAATGTCGGAGGGAATAATCGCTTATCCCAACAGTTGTTTCACCATAGCGGAGATGGCACGTCCCTCGGCTTTGCCAGCCAGTTTCTTGGACGCTACGCCCATCACCTTGCCCATGTCCTTGCCACTGGTGGCTCCGGTCTCGGCGATGATTTCCTTCAGGGCAGCCTCCAGCTCTTCGGGTGTCATCTGCTTGGGCAGGTACGATTCTATCACGGCCACCTGGTCGAGCTCTGCCTGTGCCAGGTCTTCGCGGCCCTGTCCTTTGTAGATCTCAGCCGAGTCCTTGCCTTGCTTCACCAGCTTCTGCATGATCTTCAGTGCTGCGTCATCGGTGAGGGTATCGTTGGAACCCGGAGCGGTCTTTGCTTCGAGGAAGAACTTCTTCACGTTTCTCAAGGTCTCCAAGCGTACCTTGTCTTTGGCCTTCATGGCCTCCTTAATGTCGTTGCTGACTTGATCAAATAGTTCCATAATTATATGTTTGTTTTGAATGATTGCTACTCTTTTAGAATGTGATGACTCCCATCGCACCGCTCTCTTCGTCGTCGTTGGCTGTGTAGACAGGCTCGTCCTCCACCCGTTTGCTCAACAGCTTCTTCATGTCCTTGGAGGCGCGCAGGTAGGTTGGCATGTTCTCCAGTTCGTTGATGAGCTCGTCGTTGTCCAGGTCCTTCTCTTCGAGGATGAAAAGGTAGGTCTCCTTCTTCGTCGTCGTTCCCTTGTTGGGGTAGTAGATTTCGCGCCGTCCCTTGCGGATTTCCTCCTGCTTGTCCAGCTCAGCCTGCTTGCGGATGTCCTCGGCGGACTGCATGCTGATGCGCTCGTCCATCTCCTTCACGTGGATGTCCTGTATGCCGAATCCCGATGCCAACAGGGTAATCTTCACTTGGTCCTCCAGTGACTCGTCGTACGATGTACCCCACTTGGTCTTGAAGTCGCGGCGGAAATGGCTCATGAAATCGCTCACCTCTGCCAGCTCGCTCATCATCAGCTTGTTCTTCGTGCTGTAGGAAACGTTGAGCAACACGCGCTTCGAGTCGAAGATGTTGTTGTTGTTCAGCAACGGAGAGTTCTGAGCGTTCTGCAGGGCCGTGGTCACACGTCCCTCACCTTTGCCGTAGCCTGTACTCATGATGGCCACACCACCGTTCTTCATCACCGTCTTCACGTCGTTGAAGTCGAGGTTGATCTTTCCGTGGGTGGTGATGATTTCCGAGATGCTGCGTGCGGCTACCGACAAGGTCTCGTCGGCCTTCTCCAGGGCATCGTCGAACGCCAGTCCGCTATAGACCTCGAACAGCTTCTCGTTGTTGATGACCAGCAGGGCGTCCACTTGTGTGCTGATGGCTTCCACTCCGTCGAGGGCTTGGTCTATCTTGGGCTCGCCTTCCCAGCGGAAGGGGATGGTGACGATGCCTACAGTCAGTATGCCCATCTCCTTGGCTATGCGGGCTATCACCGGAGCGGCTCCCGTTCCCGTACCGCCGCCCATACCGGCTGTGATGAACACCATCTTGGTGCCGTCGTTCAGCATATTGTGTATGGAGTCGGCGCTCTCCTCGGCGGCGTTGCGTGCCACGTCGGGCACGTTGCCTGCTCCCAGTCCCTCGGTACCCAACTGTATCTTTATGGGCACGGGAGAGTCCATCAGCGCTTGCTTATCCGTGTTGCACACGGCAAAGGTCACGTCGTGGATACCCTCGTTGTACATGCGGCTCACAGCATTGCCGCCGCCACCGCCTACACCAATCACCTTGATGATGGAGTTGTTGTTCAACGGCATGTCGAATGGCATCACTCCATTGTTGTTCATATTATATTGTTCGTCTGGCATAATGACTCAGTTCTTTTCGTGGTTTGTTAGTCTTCCATTATCTTGTCGCCAAATTGCTCAACTTTCTTCATGAAGGAACCGAAGATATTCGGTTTCTCCTTTATCTTTTTCTGAGCCTCTTCGGCAAAGCGCCCTTGCGGGTAGGCCTTCAGGTAGCGCTTCCATTGGTTGGTGCGGTTGCACTCTGTCCAGAAGTCCTCTTCTTTCTTGGCCTCCTCTTTCTGCCGTGCCTCTTCCAACGCCTCGTTGGCTTCGCTGGCATGGCGTCCGTTCGGGTATTCGCTCAGATACTTCTCATACGCTCCCTTGTCCTGACAAACCCTCCAAAGGTTGTCGTCCTGGGCAATGTGCATTGCCTCCTGTTCCTTCCGGATGCGTTCGGTCTCGTCGGGGGTCGGCTCGCGCTCCTCGTCCTCATCGGGGGCGAAGTTGAGCATGCCGATGCCATTGTCGTTGGGCATGTTCAGCTTGCAGCAGTTCTCTTGGCCGGCTGCCAACAGTCCGAACAGGGTGTTGAGCATGCCGTTCTCGTCGAGCAGTTCCGAGTGTGTGGTCTTTATCTGGAACGGCACGAAGTTGGAGATGCGCACCTTGTTGATGTGGTGGCGTATGTTGAATGCCTCCACCAACTTCTTCAGGTTCGATCCGCCGCCGGTGAGTATGATGCCGGCAGGCAGTTTGTTGCTGTATCCGGCAATCTTTATCTGGTTGAGCACGTTCACGATAATCTCGTCGATGCGTGCCTTCACTATCTCGTTCAGCTTCTTGGCCTCTATGGTCTGGTTGTTCACCGGGAAGGTTCTCGAGTAAATCTCCTCGTCGTCGGGGTCCATGTAGGCCAGTCCGTATTTCTCTTTCAGCATCTTGGCTTCCGACTCCTCCACCTGCAGGCTGCAGATGTCCTTGGTGATGTTGTCGCTACCCAGGGGCAGTACCACTAGGTGGCGCAGCAACTCATTTTTGTAGATGGCCACGGTCGTTGTGGCTGCGCCCATGTCCACCAATGCGCAACCTTGCCGCTTCTCGTTGTCGGTCAGTATGGCGTTGGCCAGCGCGCAGGGTGCTGTCACCAGCGAGGCGATGTTGAGGTTCGCTTGCTTGAATGCCGATATCAGGTTCTGTTTGTTGCTCTTCAGCGACACGATGTTCAGGTAGTGACCCTCAATCTGGTTGCTCACCATGCCGATGGGGTCGTTCACGTTGCTAGCCTTCACCTTGTATTCTTGGGGTATCACCTCCATGATTTCCAGGTTGGCGTAGGGTGTGTTGCGGTTTTCCTCCATCAGCGAGTCCACTATCTCCTTCTGAATCTTCACCTCATCCTCCATCTGTCGGTTGACGAAGTTTCTCTTCGAACGTAGCGACTGTCCACCGAAGCCCACGTAGGCCTTCGATATGGAAGCGTCCTCCAGCGCCAACTCTGCCTCCAGCTTGTTGATGATGGCAGTGAGGCTCATTGCGGTCTTGTCGATGTTGTAGACAACGCCCCTTCGGATAGCCGACGAAGCATCCTCACGGGCATACGCATAAATCTGTATGCTGCCGTCCACGTTCTTTTTACCCGCTATACCGGTTATCTTCGTCGATCCAATCTCAATCGCTACTATAAAATCCGTTGCTGTCATATCGTTTTGTTAATCTCTTTTTGTGCAAATAATTTGGTTGCTAAACTCCAGGTTCACCCTCGAGTACTTGTTCCATCCCACCTTGTTGAGTCCGTCTTTGTAGAAGGTCTTCAGACGGTCGAGTTTCTGCTCCAGCTCCACTGGCTTGCCGAAGAAGACGATGTGGTCGCCCACTAAAGGTACCAGCTCCAGCTCCCGTTCGCGGGTGACGTTAATCTGCTGGATGCCAGTCTTCCAAAATTCGTCGTTCATCAGTAGCATGCCCAGCTGATAGAGCTCCTTGCAGGCCATCTTGCGGTCCACGTATCCGGTGACGATGGGCAGATAGGCGGAGCAGTCTCCTTTGGGCATCACCTGTCCGTGGCTGTCCACGTAATAGTTCTCGCCGTTGCTGGAGAGGATATGCAGGATGGGCAGACGCTGCACGATGTCGATGTAGATGCGGCCGTTCACGCTCTTGTAACATTCGGCTCGTTCGATGCGTGAGTCCTTCTGTAGGCAGGCCTCTATCTCGCGGCTCATGATGTCGTCCATCGATTTCCCCTTGGGGTAGAGATGGCCGTGCTTCAGCAGCGAGTCCACGTCGGCAGCGGTTATGAACACCTGTTGTGCGCTGTCTTCGATAATGCTCTTCACGTCGCGGCACACCTTACCCACGGGTTTAGCGTTGAGCACGGTGAAGGCTACGGCTAGATAGCCGCAGACCACCAACAGCGCGAGTATGAGCAATATCTTACGTATCATTTAGTTCCTTTCGTTCAGTATCTTTATAAACTCCGGCAAATCGCGGTCCAGGTCGCCCGCGCCTAGCAGTGCCAACACCTCGATGGGCTCGGTCTGCAGTAGGGCCGGCAGGTCCTTCTTCACGCACAGCACCCGCTCTACGCCAGGTTTCAGGTTGTCGTAGATGAGTTGGCTGGTCACACCCGGTATGGGCTCTTCGCGTGCGGGATAGATTTCGGTGAGTATCACCTTGTCGAAGAGCGACAGGTTCTCGGCGAAATCCATGTAGAAGTCGCGTGTGCGAGTATAGAGGTGCGGCTGGAAGAGTGCCGTGATTTTCTTGTCCTTGTAAATCTCGCGCAGCGACAGTGCGCATTGCTTGATTTCGTTGGGGTGGTGGGCATAGTCGGTGAGGAACACCAACTTGTCGTTCTTTATCTGGAAGTCGAACCGACGTTCCACGCCTCGGAAGCTGGCCATGCCTTGGCGTATCTCCTCGTCGGTAGCCCCGTTGAGTTGTGCCAACGCCATGGCGGCAATGCCGTTCTCGATGTTGATGCTCACGGGCACGCCCAGTTGCACGTCGCGAATCACTCCTTTGGGCGATGCGAAGTCGAAGATAATCTCACCGTTGCCGATGCGGATGTTCTCCGCATGGAAGTCACCGTGTTGGCGGCCGTAGGTGTAGATGGTCACTCCCTGCTGCACCGCGGGCTTCATCTCCAGCCCCTCGTGGATGACGAGGCATCCGCCCGGCTGGATGAGCGACGAGAACTTGGCGAAGCTCTCCAGGTAGGCCTCCTTGGTACCATACACATCCAAGTGGTCGGGGTCGGTGGCGGTGATGACTGCCATGTAGGGGGTGAGCCAGTGGAACGAGCGGTCGAACTCGTCGGCCTCAATCACCACTAGGTCGCTCTTGTCGGAGAGCAACAGGTTGCTGCCGTAGTTCTTCGATATGCCTCCCAGGAAGGCGTTGCAGTCCACGTGCGACTGGTGGAGCAGGTGCGCCGCCATGGTGCTGGTAGTCGTCTTGCCGTGTGTGCCTGCCACGCAGAGTCCACGCTCCGTGCGGGTGATGGTGCCCAGCACCTGGGCACGCTTCTGTATGGTAAATCCCTGTTGCAGGAAGTATTGATATTCCTTGTGGTCCGAAGGGATGGCCGGGGTGTAGACAACCAGCGTATGCTCTTTGTCCTTGCAAGCCTCGGGAATCTCCTCCACGCACTCCTCGTAGTGTAACTGTGCGCCTTCGCTCTCCAACCTCTTCGTCAGTTCGCTCGACACGCGGTCGTAGCCGGCTACCACCTTTCCTTTCGAGAGGAAGTAGCGCACCAATGCACTCATGCCGATGCCGCCGGCACCGATGAAGTAGACCGATGTGATGGTATTAATGTTCATTGTTCTGTCTATAGGCTTCCGCCAGTTTTATTACCTCGTCGGCTATCACGTCCGCCGAGTTATGAAATGCCATTTTCGATATGTTCTCACTCAGTTCCTTCAACCGCTCGTCGTTCTTCACGGTCTCTATGGCTGTCTTCACCAGCTTGTCCACTGCCTCCGCGTCCTTTACGTAGATGGCAGCGTCGTTGTTCACCAGCGCCAGGGCGTTCTTGGTCTGATGGTCCTCGGCCACGTTGGGCGACGGCACCAGGATGACCGGCTTGCCCAGCAGACAGAACTCCGAGATGGAGCCAGCGCCTGCACGCGAGATGATGAGGTCGGCGCACTTGTAGGCATAGTCCATGTTGGCGATGAAGTCGGTGATGAAGATAGAGGGGAAGCCGCCCTTGTCGTGCACCTTCCGCTCGTAGGTCTCGTAGTAGTACTTGCCGGTCTGCCAGATGAACTGCACGCCCGAGGCTGCGATGTTGCTGATCTGGGTGAGGACGCTGTCGTTCAGTGTGCGCGCTCCCAGACTGCCGCCCGTCACCAGCACGGTCTTGCGTGCGGGGTTCAGCCCGAACGACTTGGCTGCCTCTTCGCGTGTCACGGTCGATTCGGTCAGTCCCTGGCGTACGGGATTACCGGTGAGGATAATCTTCGCCGGGTCGAAGAAACGTTCCATGCCCGCGTAGGCCACGCATATCTTGGATGCCCGCTTGGCCAACAGCTTGTTGGTGACACCGGCAAACGAGTTCTGTTCCTGTATCAGGGTGGGTATTCCCTTGCGTCCTGCCACGTTCAGTGTCGGTCCGCTGGCATATCCGCCTACACCCACAGCCACCTGGGGCTTGAAGTCTTTGATGATGCGGCGTGCCAGGTACTGACTCTTCATCAGCTTGCACACCACCTTTATGTTCCGCAGCAAGTGCTGGCGGTCAAATCCACATACCGGCAATCCCTTTATCTCGTAACCTGCCGCAGGCACACGTTGCATCTCCATTCTGCCTTCCGCACCCACAAACAAGATTTGGGCATCGGGCCTCTTGGCCTTGATGGCGTTGGCAATGGATATGGCGGGGAAGATGTGTCCACCTGTACCCCCACCGCTTATGATAATTCTAAGTTCGTTACTCATTCTTTCAGTTTTTTGTCAGCAAAATTAAACAATATTATTGTTACTCTCCTCTCTCTTCCATATTTTCTTTTTCCTGAGTTTCCTCCGGCTCACCATTCGCGGCCTCTGCCACCAGCGCTTCACGGGCCGCCCGCTTCTCTTCCTGCTCCTTTATGCAGCGGCTCACACTCAGTATGATGCCTATGTAGATGCAGTTGATGAGTGTTGACGTACCACCCTTGCTGATGAAGGGCAGCGGCTGTCCGGTCACGGGACATATACCCACTGCCACCGCCATGTTGAGCATGGCTTGGGTCACGATTATCAGTGCTACGCCGATGATGAGTAGCCTGGGGAAGTCGCTGTTGCACTTTCGCGCTATGCGTAGCACACGTATGAGCAGCACCATGTAGAGAAAGACGACGAACACCCCGCCTATCAGTCCCAGCTCCTCGATGATGATGGCGTAGATGAAATCCGAGAAGGCCTGCGACAGGAAGTCGCGCTCCACCGAGTTGCCCGGCATCTTGCCGATGATGTGACTGCTGGCGATGGCGATGTTGGCATGGGCCACCTGTGCGTTCTTGTCGATGTCATATTCCTCGGGCGTGATGTATTTCTTGTTCTCGCTGTGGTTGAGTATGCGGCTCTGCATGGTCGGCAGACGGCCCGATATGCTTGTCAGCATATTGGCGGGTACGGACAGAAACACGATGACCAGCGCCAGCGTGATGCCTATCGGCTTGAACAGTTGTTTCATGGGCACACGGCCGATGAACATCATCAACATCACCACAGAGAGTAGCAACAGGGCCGTGGAGCCGTTCTCGCGGAAGATGAGGAAGCAGACGGGCAGACTGAGGTAGAGGATGTATCTCATCGCTTTGCGGTTGGCACTTTGCTCCTCCTGCATCTCCGAGAGGCAGAGCGCCGTGCCTATTACCACACCCATCTTAGCTAACTCCGACGGTTGGAATGCAAAGCCGAAGATTTCTATCCATCGGGCCGCTCCGTTCACCACCACTCCCTTGATGGTCAGATAAGCCAGGAGTATGAGTGAGACGGGTATCAGCAGGATGGGCGCCAGACGGAAAATCTGGTAAGGAATCCACGATATGACCCATAAAATAAATGTACCAATAGCCAGAAACGCGATATGCTGCGAGATAGGTGCCCAGTGGTCACCCGTCTTGTAGGTCAGGGTGCTGGCTGCGCTGAACACCTCTATGATGGAGATGATGCAGAGGCACATGTACACTACCCATATCACCTTGTCGCCCTTGAACACTCGCCTTAAGAAATCCATACGTCTGTATCCTCCCTATTTCTGCTTCTCTAGGTTATAACGCATTCACGCAATCCTTGAACTGGTGGCCACGGTCCTCGTAGCTCTTGAACAGGTCGAAGCTGGCGCAGCAGGGACTCAGCAGCACCGTCTGGCCTTCCTTGGCCATCCGTCGGCAAGCCTCCACAGCATCTTTCATGCTCTGTACATCGGCCACGGGCAGTCCCATAGGGTCGAAGAACGCGTGTAACTTCTCGTTGTGCAGACCCAGGTATACCAGTCCCACGCACTTCTCCTTCACCAGGTCGGCTATCTCGGTGTAGTCGTTGCCTTTGTCTTTACCGCCTAGTATGAGCACCGTGGGCTTCTTCATGCTCTGCAGGGCATACCAGCAGGAGTTCACGTTGGTGGCCTTGGAGTCGTTGATGTACTCCACACCGTCCACGGTCTTCACCTTCTCCAGACGGTGCTCCACTCCTTCGAAGTCGCTCAGCGCCTCGCGGATGTACTGCTTGCTGATGCCGGCAATGTTGGCCGAGATGCCTGCCGCCAGCGAGTTGTAGAGGTTGTGGGTGCCGGTGAGTGCCAAATCCTCCTGCTCCATGTTGAAGGCGGTGGGGCGGGTGATGACCACCTGATGGTCCTCGGTGTAGCCCACTACGCCATCTTCCTTCAGTGCGGAGAAGGGGTAGAGTTGTGCTTTCAGCCCATACTTCTTCAACTCCCGCTGTATGATGGGGTCGTCGTTCCAGAAGACGAAGGCGTCGTCGGGTGTCTGGTTCTGTATGATGCGGAACTTCGCGTCCACGTAGTTCTGCATGTTGTGGTCGTAGCGGTCCAGATGGTCGGGCGTGATGTTCATCAGCACGGCTATGTTGGCTCGGAACTTATACATGTTGTCTAGCTGGAAGCTGCTCAGCTCGATGACGTAGTAGTCGTAGTCTTTCTCCGCCACCTGCAGGGCCAGGCTCTGTCCGATGTTGCCTGCCAGTCCCACGTTCATGCCCGCACTCTTGAAGATGTGGTAGATGAGCGATGTGGTGGTGGTCTTTCCGTTGCTGCCGGTGATGCATATCATCTTGGCGTGGGTGTAGCGTCCGGCGAACTCAATCTCGGAGATGACGGGGATATTGCGCTCCTTTATCTTCTGCATAATGGGTGCGTTGTTGGGGATGCCCGGACTCTTTATTACCTCGTCGGCATTGAGTATCAGCGGTTCGGTGTGATGTCCCTCCTCCCATGCGATGTGGTGGCTGTCGAGCAACTCCTTGTAGGGCTCCTTGATGACCGATAGGTCCGACACGAACACGTCGAAGCCTTTCTGCTGAGCCAGCACGGCTGCTCCGCTTCCGCTCTCTTGAGCTCCTAATACAACAATTCTTTTACTCATGAGTTATCTGATTTTTAATGTGATTATCGTTATTGCCGCCAGCAGGATGGTTACTATCCAGAAGCGGACCGTTATCTTAGATTCGTGATAGACGCTGTTGGGCTTTGTTATCACGTAGCTGCAGCTGGGGTCGAGCTGCGACAGGGTGGTGCGGAAGTGGTCGTGGATAGGTGTCCGCTTGAACAACCGCTGTTTCACCCCTTTCTTCTTGCCCCGCTTGTAGTAGTTCACCTGCAGGATGACCGACAGGTTCTCCACCAGGAACACCCCACACAGGATGGGGATGAGCAGTTCCTTGTGTATGATGATGGCAAACACGGCGATGATGCCTCCGATGGTGAGGCTTCCCGTGTCGCCCATGAAGATCTGTGCCGGATAGGCGTTGTACCAGAGGAATCCGATGAGCGCACCGATGAAGGCACAGATGAAGATCACCAGCTCCTCGCTGCCAGGTATGTACATGATGTTCAGGTAGCCGGCATACTGTATGTGGCTCGACACGTAGGCCAGTATGCCTAGCGTCACGCCAATGATGGCGGAGTTGCCGGCCGCCATGCCGTCCATGCCGTCGTTCAGGTTGGCACCGTTGGACACGGCGGTCACCACGAATATCGTCACGATGACGAAGATGATCCATCCGGCCGTCTCGGCATGGTCGCCCATGAAGCCAACGAGGTCGGCATAGTCGAAGTTGTTGTTCTTCAGGAAGGGGATGGTGGTCTGTGTGGACTTCTCCGCCTTGCTCTTGTGCACCACCTCCACGGTGTCGGCGTTGCGGCTGATGCTCACGTTCTCGCGAATCACCACGTCGGGACTCAGGTAGAGCGTCAGTCCCACGATGAGGCCCAGACCTACTTGGCCTATAATCTTGAACTTGCCGTGAAGGCCCTCTTTGTCCTTCTTGAACACTTTGATGTAGTCGTCCAGGAATCCAAGTGTGCCTAGCCACAGGGTGGTTATCAGCATCAGCAACATATAGATGTTGGTCAGATTGCCGAGCAGCAGGCAGGGGATGACGATGGCGAAGATGATGATGACACCTCCCATCGTGGGCACTCCTACCTTATTTATGTTAAAGGGGTCGATGCTCGCGTCGCGTTGCGTCTCCGATATCTGTTTCCGCTTCAGCAGTTTGATGAAGTACTCTCCGAAGATGGAGGATATCAGCAGCGACAGGATGACGGCCATCAGCGACCGGAACGACACGTAACCGAACATGCCTGCCCCGGGGACATCAAACTTCTGCAAGTAATCGAATAAGTGATATAGCATTCTTCTTTTCTGTTTATTGTTCTACCTCTTTTGTTGTATACTTCTCACGTCCTCCTTCGTTGGTCATCCCTGTGCGAATATCTCACGCACCACTTCCTTGTCGTCGAAATGGTGTTTCACACCCTTCACCTCCTGGTAGTTCTCGTGTCCCTTGCCGGCTATCAGTATCACGTCGCCCGGCTGGGCCAGGGCGCATGCCGTGCGGATGGCCTCGCGGCGGTCCACGATGGTGAGCACCTTACGCTTGTCCTCAGCCGTCAGTCCGGCAAGCATGTCGTTGATGATGTCCTGCGGCTCTTCGAACCGGGGATTGTCCGAGGTGATGATAACCCGGTCGCTCCGTTTCACCGACTCCTGTGCCATGATGGGGCGTTTGCCTTTGTCGCGGTTACCACCGGCACCCACCACGGTGATTACCTGCACCTTTTGTTTCCCTTCGAGCACCTCGTGGATGGCGTTGAGCACATTCACCAGTGCGTCCGGGGTGTGGGCATAGTCCACTATGGCGGTGTAGCCGCTGGGCGAGCGCAGTGTGTCGAACCGACCGGCTACGGGGTGCAGTGTGCTCAGCTGTATCAGCACCTCTTCCTCGCTCTTGCCCAGCAGACGGGCCGCGCCGTAGACGGCCAGCAGGTTGGAGGCGTTGAAGCGTCCCACAAACTGCACGAACAGTTCCTTGCCGTTGATCTCCAGCTGCATGCCCTCGAAGTGGTCCTCAATGATCTTCCCCTTGAAGTCACACAGGTTGCGTACGGAGTATGTGTAAGTCTTGGCTTTGGTGTTCTGCACCATCACCATGCCGTTTTTGTCGTCGAGGTTGGTCAGCGCGAATGCGTCGGCGGGCAGTCCGTCGAAGAAGGCTTTCTTTGCCCGCAGGTAGTTCTCCACGGTCTTGTGATAGTCCAGGTGGTCGCGTGTCAGGTTGGTGAAGATGCCTCCTGCGAAGGTCAGTCCCCCGATGCGTTTCTGTGCCACGGCGTGCGAGCTCACCTCCATGAAAGCATACTCACAGCCTCGGTCGGCCATTTGTCCCAGCAGACGGTTTAGTGTGATGGGGTCCGGCGTGGTGTGGTCGGTGGGTATGGCCTCGTCGTCCACATAGTTGCAGACCGTCGACACCAGTCCTGCCTTGTGGCCCAACTGGCGGAACATCGTATATAATAAGGTAGCGATGGTGGTCTTGCCGTTGGTGCCGGTCACTCCCACCAGCTTCAGCTTCGACGTGGGGTTGCCATAGAATGTGGTGGCCACTTCGCCGATGACCGCTTCCGTGTCGGCTGTCACCACGTAGGTGACTCCCTCTGTCAGATTCTCTGGCAACGTCTCGCACAGGATGGCCTTGGCGCCTTTCTCTATCGCCTTGGCTATGTAGGCGTGGCCGTCCGTCTGTGTGCCTCTGATGGCCACGAACAGATTGCCCTCTTCCACCAGCCGCGAGTCGGTCTGTATGCCTGTTACCTCTATCGAAGCCTCACCTTTCAGCTCCTTGGTGTTTACCTTTGTAATAAGATTCGCTAATTTCATCTTACCTATTATATATATAATGTTAGTTACTTCTCAATGTTAGTTTCACCGTGGTGCCCTTTCGCAGCAGTGTGCCGGCTTGGGGCGATTGTGCCTTCACTTCACCGACACCGTCTATCACCACCTTCAGTCCGCACTGCTCCAGCCGGTAGGTGGCGTCCTTCGCTCCCATACCGACGACGCTGGGCACCAGCCCCTTCGTCGTGCGGCTAGGATAGAGGCGCACGTTGCGCGCGTCCGCTTGGGCGCGTCCCCACACGGGACCTTTCTGCGACTCCATGTCCACGTCGCAGCGCACCGGTATGCCCAGTTGGCTCAGCATGTGCTGCGTCGCCACGATGTCGCCGCTCTTCACCTCGGGGATGAACACACTGTTGGAGTCGGCCGCGTTGGTCAGGTCGGCGGTCAGGTTCTTGGCGTAGACCCGCTCGGCAATCCGCTTGAACACGCTGCCGGCCTGCAGACCGCCCGAGGCTGGAAGCCCGGTCTTCTGTATGGCCACGATGCAGCTGTACTTCGGATTCTCCGACGGGAAGTAGCCGCAGAAGCTCACCAAGTACTTCGCTCCCGTTTGGTAATGGCCGTCCGTAGCCACCTGGGCCGTACCTGTCTTGCCCGACACGTGGAACTGCGTGGACCCGGCAGCCTTGCCCAGTCCTCGGCTCACCACTTCCTCCAGTATGCATTGTATCTTTTTCAGTGTCTTGTCCGAGCATATCTTCTCGTTGAGCACCTCCACCGGATATTCCTTCACCACCTCACCGTTGTGTATGGCCGAGGTCACAAACCGGGGCTTCACCATCACACCGTTGTTGGCGATGGCATTGTAGAAGGTCAGTGTGTTGATGGGTGGTATCTGCGACTCATAACCTATCGACAACCAGGCCAGCGACGTCTTCGACCATCCCTTCTTTCCCGGCTGGCGGATGTAGGGTGTGCCCGCGCCGCCTATCTGCAGGTCGAGCTTCGTAGGCAGACCTGTGCGGTAGATGCCGTCGACAAACTTCTGCGGGTTGTTGTGGTAGTGCTCCTCGATGACGCGTGACACGCCCACGTTCGACGACACCATCAGTACCTGTGGTATGGTGAGACGGCCATATCCGCCGCGGTGCCAGTTGTGGTCCTTCATGACGCGGTTGTAGAACTGGTGCATGCCGTTGCCGGTGTCCACCACGTCGGTGGTGTCTATCACTCCGTCCTCCAGGGCTACCATGATGGAGGCCGTCTTGAACACCGAGCCCGGTTCCATCATGTCCGATATGGCGTTGCTGTTCACCTCGCGGAACTGTCCGTCGGAGCATTTCGTCATGTTCACGATGGCCTTCACGTCGCCCGTAGCCACCTCCATGAGCACGGCCACGCCCACGGTGGCGGTGCCCAGGTTGATCAGCTGCTCCACCAGAGCTGTCTCCGCTATATCCTGCATGTCCACGTCGATGGTGCTCACGATGTCGCATCCGTCAACGGGCGGTATGTCCTCTATGCTCAGGTAGGTGTTCATTACCTTCTGGCGGTGCGTGATGCCCGGCTTCCCTCGAAGCAGGGAGTCGAACGACAGCTCCAGTCCGTAGCGTGCCGAGTCCTTGGACGCGTAGACATCGCCCAGCGTGTAGCGCGCCAACGAGCCGAACGGTTTCTTCCGCTGGTTGTAGGGCAGTCCGTGGAATCCGCCTTTGTACTTGTTAAGGCAGAAGACGGGCAGCTTCTTCACTTCCTTATATTGTATGTAGGAGATGCGTCGGGGGTAGAGCAGGTAGTTGCGGCTCTGCTTCTTACGGCCCTTCTTGATGTGGGCCTTGAACTCCGCCGCACTCATGTCCGGGAAGATGCGGTGCATGCCTCGGCAGATGGAGTCGAGGTTGGCGTTCAGCGTGGAGTCTTTCCAGTGCTGCTCCTTCTCGCGCCGTGCCTTCTCCTTCTCCGTCTCGTTCTGCTTCTTCGTCACCATAAAGTCCATGAAGATTTTGTACTCCGGCAGGCTGCTGGCCATCAGTTGCCCGTCGGCGGACAGAATGTTGCCACGGGTGGACTTCACCTCCACGCTGTCGCGGACGAAACGGTCCGACACGCGCTTCCAGTAGTCCCGTTCACCGAACATGATGAAGCCGGCCTTGATGACGATGCATAGGCTGAAAAGTCCTATGGCGATGATCACCAGCAGATAGCGGTACAATATGGTGTTATCTTTTGTCATGCTCTTTCTTTATCAGGTAGGGTGGGGTGGTGGCCGTCTGCAGGGCACTGGTCCCCTGTGACACATACTCCTCGATGTGCGACTGGCGGCTCTTCTCGGTCAGTTCCGACGAGCGCGTCAGTGCGTCGTATTTTATGTCCGTCAGCTCTTTGCGCAGACGGTCTATCTCTATCATCTCCT
>CAYZVH010000013.1:0-32291 GCA_964481755.1 uncultured Bacteroides sp.
TTGTTTCCAGATTGTTCACCCAGAGGTTGTCGATGGTGGCATATTCCGCCAAGAATAGCTGCGTGGCCACACTCTCGAAATAAGTTCCATAGGTATTCCAGTACGTGGTGTTGGTCGGTAAAGTCCCGGCCGGAATGGTGCCAGCATCTACTCTTGCGATGTAGTATATGTTGTTATACTTTACAACGTCCACGTGAGTGCTCGTTCCGACATATTCTTTTCGCGGGTCAAATCCCCCGCGATAAACAATGGCCGGACCTGTACTGCCATCGGCACCATTGGAGAATTTCAGGATGGGGACCACCATACTGTCGGCAACCCCTCCATTGTCATCGTAAATTACGATGGTGTACGAAACGGAGCTCCAGTTTATTGTATGATTATAACCCGTCTCGCCCCAAGCCGTGGTGATAGTTGTGTTGTTTATGACGAGTGTATAACCTGTAGGCATCGATGAGGAAGTCACAATGGTACGCGCCATTGCTCCAGCACTGTCCTGTCCTACTCTGTATATCTTCACATTAATATTCGGTGCACTCTTTGACCCGGTGCTCAAATTATATGACAATGTAGTCGGAGTCACCAGGAGTTCATATTTCACCCCGTTAACGATTTTCTTAAAGGTCATCTGGGCCGTATAGACCGAATCCCCATAAGTGGCCGACACAGTGATATAACCGCTGTCAGAAATGCCCTCAATGGTAATTATGCCAGTATTTTCATCGATTGTGGCAGTCTCAGAGGTACAACCGACATACTCCGTTATTTCAAACTTGGCTGACAGTGGCTCCCCTCCGTAATAGAGTATCGCTTTGGATGTAATGCTGCCACTCAGCAACTTTCCTTCACCATCGTAGAGCATTGAGTCAGTCGGATTGGTCAGATGGAGGTAAAAAGCCGATGTCCCGGACCAGCCCTGAATGCCTGTCAGCCGCTTTGGTGTGGACCATTCAGAATAGAGCTCCGATGAAGTCTCGTCCACCAGTGCATCAGTCATCCACAGATACTGAAGTACACCCACGGTCGGAGTCGTTGTGGACCACCCCGATGGCTCACGGGCAGTTGAATCCAATTTCGGAGGGGCTGTAGTAGAACCATTGACGGCATATCTATACTCGTGGTAAAGTCCCTTGTCGCCCTTGTCGCCAGTATCGCCCTTGTCACCAGTATCGCCCTTGTCGCCCTTGTCGCCCTTGTCACCCTTGTCACCCTTGTCACCCTTGCTGCCAGTATCACCCTTGTCACCCTTGCTGCCAGTATCGCCCTTGTCGCCCTTGTCGCCCTTGTCGCCCTTGTCGCCCTTGCTGCCAGAGGCCATAGGCTGCCAGAACTCTGTATTGGTAGGCGGGAAACCGCTTGTTGGCGTATCAGAGAAGTACCTGTAAGTTGATGTAACTCCGTTCACCGTATACGTCACCTCATCTCCAAGGTAGTATGTATACGTTGATCGCCAAACGCCACGAAATACGCCTATAAGGCTCTCGTCCTCTCCCCCGTTCTGTACGAGCGTACCGCTGAGCACCAGCTTGCGGTCTCCGTTGACATTGAACTTCAGCTTCCCGCCCAGATTCAATGCAGCCGTATCCAGGTCCAGATAAGTCGTCCCGTCCTGAGACACAACCCGCCCGGTGGTGATGGTGTTGCCGTTGATTCTCGTGAAGCCGTAGGTTGTCACGAAGTCCCTGAACGTCCCGCCCTCGGAGAGGGAGCCGATGATACCAACCAGAAAGTAATAGTTGTTCGGGTCCTCGACATTCTCCACCTTGAGCTGTTCCTGGGTGACGTACCACACGCCTTTTGTCCCTCCCTTTGCACACTTGGCAAAGACGTAATATCCACCATTGTCTGTCAGAGTGGCAACCAGTGAGCTCATAGTCCATACAAGCACATTGTCCTCATCGATGGTGAGATGATGGAGCTGGCCCGCACTTGCGTTGAATGCATTGACATTACCGCCATAATTGGCCTGGAGGATTACGCCCGTCAGGATAAACTGCCTGCTTTTTGCACCTACCGTAAGCAGATTCGTATCAATGCTGTTCGGCCGGATGTTTCCCATATCGAAGTATCCGTCCGTGTCATAGACCATATTCCTGAGCTCTTCCGTGGTTCGCCAGCCCCGCTTAGCCTTGCTGAAGTCCCGGAGGTTGTTGATTTCAATCACCTTATCGTGGTCCATAACGTCCAAGACGGTCTGAGCCACCACCGTGATTGCAGTCGTATCACTCAGCGTCAGCGTATAGTCGTGATCCGTCAACAGGTTCCTGCTTACCTTGGTGATGCGGATGAGTTTCTCCACCCCAAACCGCTCATCTTTCACCGGGATATAATCCCCTACATTGAAAAGGGATGTTTCACTATCCCCAGGCATATTGTCCAGAAAATAGTCCCTTGAGAACTTCAGTTCGTACTGAACCCTCGCCTGCTTCGCCTCGTTGAAGTCCTGTAAGCCCTCGTACCACAGATCCTCTTCCGCAGCCTGATCATAGGATGTCGGGAAGCAGATGTCCGTAATCTTGTATTTGTCGCCCAATCCGATTCTGAACGCTTCGGAGTCGGCCGTAGGTATAGTCAGTCCACGCTCATCGGTGTACTTGATTATCTTAAACGTCTTGGTCTCGTTGTCATAGCTGGAGAGCTCAAATTCCTCCCCGGCCAATGATCCAGTCAGGAACGTGATTTTCGCACTGGTTCCCTCAATCAGATACAGCGTATTCCCGGACTCATCCTTTGCATTGAGGTCGAAGTCCATATCCGCATCCACGAACTCCACCACGCTCTCTCCCAGAGCCGTCACGGAGCCAGTACGTTTCGGATAGAAATCATCATAGGTCTTTGCGTCCTCTTCGCTGCCTATGGCATCCCTGAGAGCTTCATCCTCGAAGTACCTCTTGGTATCATCGTCAATGCCGATGGTCTCTGAGCCCACCTCCACAACGGTTCCGTCTCTCAGTGTGTGCTTGTGCTCATTCAGGCGTTTCGGGTATGGCAGCTGGATTCGGTCCGAGAAATCCCGGTATCCGCTTCTTACGTTGGTTGTACCGCCCTCGACCCAGAGACGGGTAATGACGGCCTTATCGTCCACTTTCTTCTCGGTGAGGGTATAGAGCCCCTTGTTCTTGCCCCACTCGAACCACTCCGCCCCTCCAGGCGGATTGACCCGTTCCCCGAATTTGCCCACGTGGATGGTGCACACGCCATCGGCCTGGGTGATGCGGAAATCGGTATTGAAGTAATCCTCGCCACAAAGCGTCTGAAGCACGTTGAGGCAGTTCTGCGTTGAGAACTGGACGGTCAGAGGCTCGGTGTCGGGACAATTCGCTGCATCAAATGTCCATCTGCCGGGGTAGTCCCTGTTCATATTGTAGATTATCACCCAGATGAACTCCTTGAGAGTGTAGGTGAGGTCGAAGATGGATGCGGAGCTGCTTCCATCCGCGCCCGTATTGCGATACAGGCACTTCATCAGGTCATACATAACCCCATACAGAGTTATCTCATACTTGAAATACTCATCCGTCTGGAGCGTGCGCTGTACGGCCGTTCTGATCTTGTACTCGCACCCTCCGACCACAATCTTGTCGCCCTTGCCAAAGGTGTAACATTCTGTTGTGGTCAGGGATAGGGTCACGGTGTCATCGCTCATCAGAGAGGTATTCTGTACGGCCTGAGTGGCCGTACAAAAAGGCACCATTGAGCGGACGGGAATCACCGTCCCGTCCCGCTGGATTATTTCAATTTGTTCCATATCACGATGGCATCAGTGGTAAAATCAGTTATATCCTCAATAACGCCCGTTATGATTATATCATATTCGCCAGCGTCTGTGTAAGTGTGAGTGATTGTCTGTTCGGTGCCAGAGAGGTTGCTGGTCATCGTTCCGTCACCCCAGTAGATATTGAGCAACTTGTTGCTTGAAAAGCCCACCGTCACATCGGTCTCCGCTTCAGCTGCTATGCACCTGAGCACACGCTTCACTGGTTCATCCTCCACCAGTTCCAGCTTGAACGTGCCCACCATCAGAGAGCGGTTGTGTTGCCCCCACGTCTTGGTCACATCGACAGCTTTCTGCTGATAGACCTCGTACACCAGCGGTTTTGCAGCCCCGTCATACTCCACTTTCAGCCTCTGCGTCCCGCTCCCATCGAACTGAGCCATAAACTCACTCGCCCGGTCATAGAACTCCCCACGGCTCACGCCCTCAATGAAACACTCCAGGGTGATGGTCCTCTCCTTGTATCGCGGTCTCGACTTGTCCCGGACCTTGCCGTGATAATCCTCCCAATCCACCGAGAGGCCCTCCTTTTTCTCAAGCTGCCCGACAATACCCTTGCTGTCCGACACTTGCACACCGAACTCCTTGAAATTGCGTCCGTTGATATAGTATTCCACATCGGTGCCCGCCTGAAGCTTCAGTATCTCCGTGGCCGAGAGTGCTTTGTCATACACTCTTACATCATCCACCAGGGCTATGCTCTCAGAGGCTGCCACCTCATCATTGATGGACAGTCCAATGGGACTCACCCCCTCATCAAGACTGACCACATATACGACTCGTCTGTCCAGATACACCTTTATCTCTGTCTCGTCACGCACGATTGCAAAGAATGTCCAGATGTCCGGCCTCACGTCCAGCCACTGTTCCCTGTAGTTATTCAGCCCACCGAAGTTAAGCAACCAGCCTATTTTCGTACCCTCCGTCCTTACGAACATCGTGATGCTGAAAACGGATGTGAGCGGGAGCTCGTAGGCCGTCTGAGCCTCGCCCCCATTCAGGGAGAGTGCCTTGCCTATCATCGCGTCCTTGGTGAACTCCGCACCCTCCGACAGTGCAGCATCGTTGCGGGATGTCGAGAAATCCGCTGCCACGGTCCCATCGGGATCATCGAATGGCAGATATAACTTAAGATTCGTATCCATATCAAATAGTGTTTTTGTGCTTGTATTCTATTTCTATAGGCCGCCCAAGTACACGTACCGTTGCCCGACCATACACTTTCACGTGCACAGAGGCTGCCTCCGTTGCCTTGGATATAACCAGTTCGGCATCATCGAAGAGGCTGATGAACACCCTCGCGTTACCTCCCACGACCACGGCTGCCTTGCTGGTATGCCGTACATAGAGCTGGGAGACTGTGTACTCGTTGTAACGGAAAAACGCAACGCTCTCCCCGTTCATTACCACCGTATCCGGATTGTGGAGCTCTTCAGTCACCGCGTCATCGATGTACACCCCATATTCCTCGCACTTCCCCCTGTAGTGCTCCCTCAGGAAGTCAAGTGTCGGGAAGTCATTGTCGATGCAGAATTTCATCCCTCCCTTGTAGAGGTCGCTCAGATCCTTGACGCTCAGACCGTCCCTGAGCCTCAACTGGTAAAGACGGCACAGGCCCTTGCCCGCCCCGTCATTTCGCATTTGTTCAATCGGTTCCATTAGCTGATTCCTTGTGATAAAAGTGATGTCCCCGCGTTCTCTATCCGCTTAAGTGTATTCTCTATGGTTTCCAGCCTCGCCACCGATGCAGCCGTGTTCGCTGCTATCTGTGCCTGGTAAGCCAGCTGATCTCTCGTGAGCTGGAGTGCAACGCTCTGGTTGATGATCACGGCATTCATCCTGCCCGCAAGGAGACTACCCGTCTCTTCGGTGATGTTCCTTGCCGCCCCGGTCATCGCATCCTCCGTCTCTTCATCCGCGTCCTTAAGCCAATCACCAAGAGCTTCTATAGAGGTTTTATATTCCTCTCCCGCAGCATCGAGCATAGACTCAACCTTTGCTTTCTCATTGTCATCCAAGACACCATCCTCCATAGCCGATGCAAGATATGTTATGGCATCCTCAACACCTTTTGCAAGGTATTTACGTTTCAGAGCTTCCTTGACGGCATTACGAAGCGTGTTTTTGATGGTATCGCCAAGAGCTTCCACGGCATCTTCGCCCGCTATGCAAGCGTCCCAGATAGCATCTCCGAACTCATCAATCGCGCTCTTGATATCTGTTCCCGCAAGAGTTTCAATCAGGTCATCATTAATATCGTTAATCTGTTCCTTAAGGTTCTTGATTTCTTCTTCCCAGTCATCTATCTGGTCCTGGTCATAACCGCTCCGACTATCCTTCATATCATCTATCTTGCCTTGGACCTCTTCGATTTGTGCCTCAAGATTCTTTTTCTCAGCATCAAGAATGGAGAACATATCGCCAGTTCTCTGGGCTTCCTTTAGTGCCTCGTTGAGCTCTTCAATTTTGGCCGTAATCTCGATGTATTCGGCAAGCTGCTCCTTAGACAGGCCTCTTTGGACAACTCCCAAAGCCTCAATTTCCGCTTTCCGCTTCTCCAACGCTGATATCTCATCCTCTATCGCCTGAAGCCGTTCATTGTGCGCTTCCCGCTCTTCATCGGAATACTCCCAGTATGTCTTATCATAGGCATCCTGGAGCCGTTCAAGGTCTCTCTCAAGCTCGGTAATCGCTTTATCGTGCTCCGCTATGTTCGCTTCCAGCTCCGCGCTGTCATCGAAGAGTGACGCAATCCACTGGATGGCCTGTAACGCCACCGAGATTGCAGTCAGTATCACGCTGCTCTTCTCCGCTGTGCTTATGGCAGCCGCCATCGCAATGCCCGCTGCGGTCATCCCCTGGATCATATCCAACGTGGCCTGCCCGCTGTCGCCTATCAGGTCACTGAGCACCTCACAGTTATCAATCGCGTCATTTATGAAGTCAAAGCACCCGTCCGATGCGTCTGCCAGGTCCTGCCAGTTGCGCTTCGTTTCCTCGCTTGAGCTTTTGGCTCCTTTCTTCATATCGCTGAATACGCCATTGATGGCCTTGCCGAGACTCTTGAACGGATTGACGTTGAGGATTTTCTGCTTTGCCTCATCGAGACGGTCCAGAACGGCTTTCATATCGGCCGGATTCATATTGAGGTCAGCCGTATTCATCTTTTCCCGAATCTCCGACACCAGCTTATCAATCTGGTCGATGGTGAGCCCATCAAGGTCGGAAAACAGATTCTGCCAGCTCTCTGTCTGCATCAGCATTGAGGCGTTGAGGGCCGAAAGGGCTTCCTGTTCGCCCTTGTTCACCAGCGCAAGGCGGTCAGCGTTACCCTCCGCTTCAGCCGCCTCTCGTAACGCCTTATAGTGCTTCGTGATATCCAGTCGCTGCTCTTCGTAGGTCTGGAACTCGCTGAGCAAGGTGTTCGTGACATCTTTCTGATTCTGCGCTTCCTGTTCATTCAACCCTACCATAGCCACGGCCGTCTCATCCTCATTGAGGTTGAACTCGCCCTCTGAGAGCCTCTCCTTGTAATCGGCAATGACTTCTATCCTTTCCGCCAGGCTGCTTGCCTGTTCGAGAGCATTGCTCAGGGATTCGGTGTAAAGGTCCATCGCGGATTTCGCGCCCGATATCTCCGCCTGTTGGGATGAGAATGCCAGCAAACGATTGTTGTCAGCCTCGCTCCGTGGCGCACTGGAGCCGCTGCTTGAGGTACCGGTGGCCGTGAGCTTGGCCATCTCCTTGTTCACATAGTCCTGGAATGAGGAACCGCCAGCAAGGAGAGTGGAGAACTGTTTGTCGGCTGCATCCTTGCCGATGTGAGCCACCCATTTCCAATAAAGCTCATACTGACCTTTTTTGTATGCTATTTCCTCATCCACCAGCTTCATCTGCTGCTTGGAATAGGCCCTATTTTCGGCATTTTCCTGGTCAGTGAACACTTGTTCCTCCGACTTGCTCAGCTCGCCCTGCCCGGCCGCTTTCTTGGATTTCTGCGCCTCTCCCCGTTCCTTTTTGATGCGGTCCAGATTGCGCTGATGTTGGAGCTCCAGGGCCTTTTCCTGTTTCTCCACCCCGTCATCTATCAGTTCAAGCTGAGCCTCTTCCAGCTCTCTCTGAGCCGATAGCATCTTTTCATTGAACGCCTTGCGTTTCTGTTCAATGCTCTCGTAGGTTTTCGGGAGTTTGTTCTGGAGTTTGGTAATCTCGTTCGATAGCTCACGATATTTGGCCGAACCGATTTCCACGGCTCCCCTTTCATCCTTGAGCTGCTTGATTCTCGTGTTGATGTCATTCTCAGTATTGAGGGCATTAACCTTGCCCGTGAGAGCGGTCTGTATCTCAAGAGCCGTGGCCTTGAGCTTATCCAGCTCCGTGGTGTCCGCTCCGGGGCTTGCGCTCATCTCGCTCAGTTTCTCAATCTCCGCCTGGGTCTGCTTTGCAAGATCGTCCAGTTCCTGGAGAGACTTGCTCGCGTAATCAATCTTGGTTTCAGCCGGGCTGTCCTCCACGGTCCCGTAGAATCTGTCAATGGAGCCCGTAAGGTCCTCTATCTGCTTTTGGGCATCCAGCTCCGCCCCAACGACTCGCTGGACGTACCCCTCAAGGGTGCCCGCGAATGCGCTCATTTCATCATCGGTGGCACCTGTGGCCCTCTGAACGGCATCCAGGATATTGTCCATTATGCCGGACATCGTTTCCTCGTAGGCCTTGCCCTCCTTGTTCTTGAGCTTGGAAACGGCATCCAGCGCAAGTTGCTCCACCGACTCCCAGACACCCGCGTTTGCGCTTTGGATGTTCTCAAGAGCGGTATACTGGGTTGAGGTGGTTGCTCCGGCTGAGCTCTGAGCGGTTACGGATTGGCTGGAACGGGCTTTCTTTGCCGATTTCTTGAGTCCCTTGAGAGCATCTTCCTCATCCTCCGTGGCCTCACGCTGAATGAGCTCTATGTTGGAGCTGAGAACCTTTTCCTTGGATGTCTTGCGGATGGCAGCCGTGAGTTTCTCGTACTTCTTTGTCTGTTCATCCAAGGTCGCGTTCTCATCAAGCAAGGTCTCGTTGTACTGCTTACAAACGGTGTTGATTTTCTGCAATGCGTCCTTATGGGCATTGGTTCCCTTTTCAGTGTGGCTCAGGACCTGGAAGTACATCGACAGGGCACTGGTTTCCTCGCGAACCTTGTTCGTGAACTCGGTTGCTGCGTCCGTATTCTCATCCGTCCTTTTACGGAAAAGCATAAGCAAGCTCAGGACAGTGCCCGCAATGCTTATCACCCATCCGAGTGGATTGGCCTTGATGGTAGTCCAAAGGGCTTTGAGGGCCACCGTCAGACGGCTTGTGGACTGAGAGTTTTTATCCTTTGCCGCTGCGTCAACGATTTCGCTTGTCGCTTCCTGAGTATTGGCCGTGACGTTCTGTCTCGTGGTGGCCGCTTCAAGCTGCTTTTTCTTGGTCAGGAAGTCAGTCTGAGCTCCCAACGCTGCCTTGCGTGCCACAGACGCATTATCTTCAGCCCCCTCAAGCTTTTTCTCAGCGGCCGCTATCCTCGTGGCATCTCCGCTCTGCTTTGCCCAATAGACTTCGTATTTCGCCTGCTCCACGGCCGCCTGGGCAGCTATGGCCGTAGCCTTGTATTCCTCACGCCTGGCATAGGCAGCGGAAACCTCGGTCCTCATCGCTGCTATGTTCCTCTGCTTTGCAGCCACCTCCTGCTCAACGGCCACCTTATAGGCCTGACTCCCCGCTGTGAGGTCCATCTTTTCGAGAGAGAGCCTCTGTTCGGCCGTGAGCACGCTCATAGCGGCCGCCTCGTATCCCGCGCTGCTTGTTGTGAGGTTGATGTTCGACAGGTATTCCTGTTGCTGAGCCGTAAGAAGAGACGCTATGGCAGCCACCCTCATCTGCTTGAGGACCGCTGCCCTTTCCTCTGCGGTCAGCTCTGCCTGGAGAGCGGCAAGATGCTGCGTTTCGGCCACCGTCATCGTCTCTGTGGCCGTGGCAGCCTGCCCGCTCAGCAAGGCCTCCGACTGGAGTATCTTCAGTTTGATGGAGCGGATGGTATTGTCCAGAACGGCTATGCCTGTACCGCTCTTCTGTGCAAGAGAGGTCGCAACCATCGCTGCCTTGTAAGTGCCATAGGCAACAACAAGGGAGCCCAATACACGTCCCAGTTGCTGATAGTTCTCAACGGCAGCGTTCGCAAGGTCAATGCCCGACTTGAGCACGCCCTGATTGGACGCACCCAGCTCATTGAACATATTGGTGATGTTATCCTGAAGCAATCCGATGGAGTCTCCGAGAGTTTTCATCTTCTCCACCATCATACCCGCGAACATTCCGCCCTTGCTGGTCAGATTGGTCACGACCGTATCCAGATCCTTGAAGCCCACCTTTCCGGCCGTCACCATTGAGCGGATTTCCTGTTCTGACTTGCCGTATGCCTGTGCCAGCTCGTACACCACAGGCACGCCACGGCTCTCCCACATCTGTATATCCTGCGTAAGGAGCTTGTTGTTGGCTTTAGCCTTGTTATAGAGAGACACGAACTCAGCGAGAGGGGCATTGGCTCCGGCCGCTATGTTGGAGAGCTTGTCGATGATCGGAATTACGTCATTGACATCGTTACGGAATGCAAGAAGCTGAGCCGCCTGCTTCGAGAGGTCAGCGAACTCAAACACGTTGTTGTAGGCGTAACGCTGGAGGTCAGAGAAAAACTCATTGGCCTTGTTTGCCGTTCCCAGGAACACTTTGAATGATGCCTCAGTGTTCTGCATCTCGGAACGGACACTGATCATCTGTGACACAAAACTCTTTGCCGCTCCTATACCCACAATGCCAGCGAACGCCTGAGCTGCCTTGCCAAACATCCCCTCCATCTCCGCGCTCTCACTCTGTGCAGTTGCCGACACCTGCTGTATCCGCCTCTCCATCGCCTGTGCCGACACGTTGAAATCGTCTATATCGAGAGTTGCCTGGAATCCCAGTGCACCATTCAGATTATCCATTTATCAATCTCCGTTAATGAATTTCTTAATATCCTGCTTGGACTTCAGTTGTATCTTCGTGACAGGTTCGCCCGCCACCTCATCAGGGCTCTCGTACCTCGCACCGTCTGCCAGCATCAGAGTCACGTTAACCCAGTTAATCCCCCAGAGCAAGTAATCATAGGTCCACCCGAAGTATTTGAGTATCTCCGCCCGATTACCCCAGGTACTGTTCATCCCTGTTACTCTACCAGATTTGCCCTGGTCGCGTTCTTTGGCTTTGTCTGTCCCAGAACGCTGATTAATCTGATAGAGTTTGTAAAACCCTCTGCATCCATCATTATGGCAATGGTGTCCGAGAGCTTCTTGAGCCGTCTCACGGTGAGGTGGGAGAGAAAGAACTCCGTGAGGTCTTTCACCGCCCGGTTGTCCATCGGGTCTGCCACTTCGGGAGAGTTGATGACGGCAACGGCTGCAATCTGCGCCATAAGGCGGGTATGCTGAAACAGCTTCGGGGACTCGCCCAACGCATCTTCCTGAATCTTGCCCTCATCGTACTCAATCCTTATGTAGAGCTTTCGGAGGTAATCGATGGTCCCCAGATAGAGGGGCTTGATGTGGAAGTTTCGCTGATAGATGGTCTCCACGGACATATTGTCAAGATTCGGGACTTCCAGCTTGGTCACATCCCACGTCTTTGGCAGCCTCTTGTCCTTTCTGGGAGCCTTGAACCACCCAAAATGTGTTCTTGCCCACACTCTCCATTCAGGCTCTTTTCTGGGCTTCATTTTGAGGGGCACGGAAAACTTCACTCCCATTGAGAGCAAGGTTTCGATGGCTTTCTCTTCCAGCTCCAGTTTCTCTTCTCTGGTATACGTCCTCTGTTCCTCTTTCGGTTTGCTCTGTTCCATTCATTCTTGCGTTATTGCGTTATTAACGAAAAAGAAGCCCCCGATCACGGGGATGGGGGCTTCCGATTTCATTTTGCACCAGGGATTAAGCCGATGCTGATACGCCTGGGACGCTCTGGTCCTCGGTGTACTTGATCTTGGTCTCAGGATCAGCCGTCACCTCAAGGAGAGTGATACCCGTCTTGGAATAGGTGGTGTTGATTTTGGCCATAACGTCCGCTCTCACGATGTGGAGTGCGTCACCATCGTCCGGCAGAACGATGAACGCCATCTTGATTGGAGAGTAAGACTCAGGCTCTTCGTAGGTCGCACCCGTATCTCCAGAGCTTGGAGTGTAGGTGCCGCCCTCGAAGTCAGCTCGCTCCTGCTTGGACGGGTCCATAATGGAGAAAACAAGCTGCTTGTCGCCCTTGGTCTTTATGACGATCTTCTTTGAGCTGGTCTCGCTCTTGTGAGTTGTGGAGTCACCGTCCGCCTCGGTGAAAGTGGCGGTGTCCTGATATACATCCACAGCCTGGAAGCCAGAGCTCGGCATCACACCAGCCTTGATTTCGGCTTCGGTGAGCTTCTTGTAGTACAGGGCTTTGATGCCCATTGTCGCTAAGATTGGCATAATATTATGATTTTTTGATGATTGTCTATTTTTCTCTTACAGTCAGCTCCAACGCTATGGAGACAAAGTGTTCATCGTGGTCCTCTTCCTTGATGGGAGGATTCAGGCGACTGATGTACCAGTTGTACCCGGCTCCCACCTCGAAGTGGTTCTGAAGCACTCCGATTACCTTTGCCCGGATATCGATGAGCCTCTGAAAGTGTGTACTGTAGGTTGTGCGTCCGTTACTGTCCGTGCCTACCAGGTCGGGAACGTGGATATTGACATTGATCTGCCCGTAACGCACGGAGTTTTCACCGTCTATGGTGTGAGGGACTATGATGACATCCTCCTTGCTGAAGTCCGTCCGCTCATAGCCTATGGTGCCCGTTATCATCGTGGCCACCTCGCTGGAGGTGAGCATCTGATAAACTCTGACAGATATTTCCTCGGTCGTTATCATATCACATCGTTTCCAAACAGTTCGGCAGCTTTCGCATTTGCAGCCTTCCGGAGCTTCGCCATAACCTGCGGAAACTCCGTCTTTGCTCTCAGCTCAGCTGGCAGTATCACATTGTACCCTTTGGCTTCCACGTAGGCAGCGTAATTCATTCCAGCGACCACGATGAGGGAGTAAGTGCTCGTAAGCGTTTCGGCATACTCTCGCATTACCTCAAGTGCTTTCTCGCTACCCTCTCCAGGCTGGTCATTCCCACCGTAATGCACTATCTTCTGATTACGCACCACCGCATAGCCGATGGAGTTTGTGAGGTTGCCCGTTCTGTCGGTGTACGTGTGGCTCTCTTTGGCGTATTTGGCAAGTTCCTCGCCCATATACTGGAGCCGAAATTCAACGGCTTTATCCAGTCTGGTCCGGAACGCTGCCACCCTCTGGGTCACCGTGCCACTCTTGAACGTAGACTCTATCCCCATATCTCCGTGTACCTCCTATTGAGAACGTCAACGCCCTGGATGGTGACTTCAGAGATCTCTCCAAGTTCATCCGTGAGCTGGACGGTCATACCAACGGCAAATGGGACATCCGCGATTTTCGGAATGAAAACATCGTAATTGTACCCATATTCTTGACCGTCCGTCCCACGTTTGACTATGGCCGGGAACCCTTTGTCTATCTGGCATTCGCACCCGTCCTGCCAATCGGAACCTGAATCCGCAACGGGAAACCCGGTTACAGGATCCTTTTGTGCCGTCCCAATCGGCTTCCACTTGAACGTGCCATTATACCTCGCCATTGACTCTCGCGGATCAGTTGTTAACTACCAAAGCCTTGAACCGTCTATGATTGTAGGAACCTCCAAAGAGTCCTCCACATCCAGGCCGTTTTCGGCACAGAGAGCCTTGATTCGCTTCTCCAAGTTTTCCACGTTGTAGCCCTGGGATGACTTCCCAAGGCCGTCAGAGGAAAGGACTATGAGCTTCTTGAGAACGGCCACGGCTGCCTTTGCTATAGTGCGTTTGTCCTCCGATGCCACATAGGCAGCATCAGGATCTTCCACACCGACATCGGCAAGGGCTTTTCTCAGAGCTGCCCCGCTGGGAGTGTACGGCTCAATCTCCCCCAAGAGTGCGTTGAACTTTGTAAGGCTCATACTACAACCTATTCAGACAGTTTTGCAAACAGTTCTTTCGCCTGTTCTTCAGACAGTGAAGCGACTTTCTTTGCCACGGCTCCGGCTCCCGCATTTGCAGCCACCTTTACGCCAATGACACCCAGTCCCTCCTTGACCTTAGAAAGCTCGAACTCGGAATCCAGAACGGAAACTATCTGTTTCTCTTCCTCTTTCCCCGGTGCTGACTCTTCCTCGGACTGTGATGCAGAATCCTCGGACTCCACCTTCACTGCCTTAAATTCGCCAATGACACCAAGTCCCCGGCTTACTATGTCGTTGACCCTCCGAAGATCCTCCGTTTCCAGAGAATCGCCAGGCTTCAGGAGCCTGGACGGATTCTCCTTATCACGGAATGCGACCAGAACGGATATAACGAATACGAATTTACCTATATGTTCCATCGCCTTTCAGATTAAGCTGTCAGAGTGGTAGCTGAAGCATACTCTTCCTGTGTCCAGAAAGTACGGAGAGACTCATCGCCTACAGAGGCTTTCTTTTCCTCGAAGCCACGTACCTGATAGCAGATGATGGCATCGATTTCGGTGATGGCCGGGATAGCACGCCAGGAGCCCTGAGTGAACTCAGCTGCCACCTGTCCCGTGGAGTCGCCAGTGCGCCACTTGGCGATACGAATGCCGTTGCCAGCGTTCATATAATCCACATTCTCTTCCTCCATCAGCTCGTTATCCTCGATAGCAGGCTGGATTTCGGCAATCTTGCCAGCAGGCTTGATTGCAATGAAGTTGCCGTCCCACGGCTCAACGGTTCCTCTCTTGCCGTCAACGTCCTGACCCATACGTCTCTTGATGACGGTAATCTGAGGGATTTCGTTCTCGGTAAGGAGCTCATCGAACTCTGACTTGGTAACGGTCTTTGCTTTCTTGTCATCACCGTGCACCATCAGGCGGGTCTGAGCGTTGCCCTTGAGCCAGAAATAGATGCTCTGGGAGACAAGGATTTCGCCCGGCTCAATGCCGCGTGAACGGGAATCGGAGCAAAGCACCGCAAGCTGAAGAATCGGATTAACCTTGCCAGCTGCCACATTCGCATCGTTCCAGTTGAACCAGGAAATGAGCTTGTTGGCTTCGGCCATCTGATAGTCCACCTCATAGGCGCGGCCACCAGGATTATTGAGTGACGGGGTGAACTGACACACACCGTTGTTGGACAGAGACTTGAGCAGGATGTAGTCCATTACATCCTTGCAACCGAGATATGCGTCCTCCATATCGTTGCGGAGAGTCTTTTCAATGGCCTTAACCTTTGCGGTCTCGGTGATGAAAGGATTCTTGTAAGTCTCCATCAGCTTCCTGTACTCAGAGGCACGGAGAGGATACTTGTGACCCAGACGCGGGATTTCTCCAGTCCAGGCATCGAATCCGTCTGACCTGCGGAGAGGTGTCGGAGACTCATTGCCGATGATGGTGGCCATCATACGGAGTCTGTACTTGCCCTGGATGGCCTCAGCGGTGAGGGACATCTGTGGCGTGTTGTAGTCACACCACTCGTCACAGTACATCTTCTGGAACATTGTCACCTCTCTTTCAGAGGCTTTGTCGAAAGTTTTCTTCCACATTGCCAGGAAGTCCATCGGCTTCCCGTCCTTGTGGAGTCCCTTAAAAGTGGAATAAATTGATACCATAGTTTATCCTCCTTTTTGATTAAGCAAGAGCCTTGGTGAGGCGGACGTGCGGATTTGCAGCCAGGTACTCTCCGGTTGCGGAGTCTTTCTGACTGTCAGGTATAGGAGCCACCCTGTTCTCGAAGAGAGCGTATTGCATAGTGTCGTGACACACGTCAATAGCGGTCTCGTACTCATCGACAACAGTATCGGTGACGGTCACTCTTGTGGCCTTGCCGATTTCAGCGGCAGCATCTGCGTCTCCAGATACAACCTGTTCAAGAACGTCTCCCGCGTTGAGGCCCTCGATGGCCGCTGAGAGCTCGATTACGAACGAACCGGGCTTACGGGTGACTTTTACGATGGTAGGAGCTGCCGAAAACTGTCCGGAAATGGCACCAGCCTTAAGGACAGATTCGCCAGCAACAAAGAGAGGCTCGAAGAACTCATCAACCCTGAGAGAGACCTTTTTGGTGTCCTCGGTGTCAATAGCTGCCACCTTTGCGGTCTTGATGATCTTCACAGTCCTGGTGGACTCATCCGCGATTGCCAGAGAGCCAGCCGGAATGACCATACCAGGCTCATAGCTCTGGTTTGTCTTATCCAGGTTGTAGCCACCCGGTGCAATCGCTGGAGCACCAGTGAATACTGGACGTGAGCCAGTGAAACTGTACTTGTTGCGTTTCATTGCTTGATAAGATTAAATTTATTTTGCTTCTATGGCTTTCAAGTTATCCTCGGCTGCGGAATCCACATCCTTGGAACTTGCTCCGCCCTTGGCACCCTCATTATCTTCAGAGAGCCCGCTGGTGATAAGCTGCTGCTTGTACTCGGAGATCACCTCATCGGCATCCTCGTCCTCCCCTATGGACTTTGCCAGTCGGTTTCTGAGGTACTCAGGAATCTTGTGTTTCTCCATCAGCCTGTCGATTTCAGACTTGCGCTCGGAGCCTGCCCGCTCTGCCTTGAGCTGAGCAAGTGCATCCTCCAGAGCCTTGAAGCGGTCGTCATCGGACTTGGACTTTTTGGCTTTCTTGGAGCCCTTTCCGCCCTTTTCGGTGTCGTCATCGTCCTCTTCAGAGTCATCATCGTCCTCATCATCCTCTTCCTCATCGGCCTTGGATGACTTCTTGGATTTCTTGCCACCTTTGTTCTTCTGTGCCCACCTGGTAGCCTCGGCCTGAGTGTCGGCCACTACCCCCGCAATGAGGTTTGCACATTCTTCGATTGCCTCCGTGTCAGTAGAATCATCCTCAATCGCGCCACCCATTTTCTCGGTTATCGATTTGAGGTACTTCTCTGATACGCCACTGTCTTTGGTGAGGTCTTTTACCTTTTGAAAGAGTGCTTTGTTCATAGAATTGTTGGCGTTTGATTAAACCACTGCAAATATAAACAAATGATTTGATTTGCGTTCATCAAACGCACCTTATTTTACTTGGTTAATTTTTCTTCCAGGGGTATCAATCCGGCCAAATGCACGATTATTCACAAATTTTCGCGCAAAAGTTTGCTATATTCAAAATAACGTACTACCTTTGTGGCGTGTCCAAGAAACACACCTAATGCAACGTTTAATCAAAATCAAAGAGTTATGAGCAAAATTCTTACAGTTTACACTCTCTACGGAGACAAAAGGGACATCTCAACCGTCATCTCACGCCTGGTCGAGAACGACTTCAAATTCTATTTCACAGGCGAATACCTGTATGACTCCACCCCTTGGGACAGTTTCCTTGAAACTTATTGCCAGGATATCAAGGATAACCTGACCTGCTATACGGAGCAATGGAGCGAACGCTGTATAGTGGACAGCTATCAGGGCACGGAGACGGACGAAGAGTTCAACCTCTACGAAAGTCCGGAGGATGAGGATCCTTTCTGTAAGGTTTACACCCACCCTCTCTACGTCTCCAAGTTCAGAGCAATCCTCAAGAAACAGGAAATCCACTTTACAGAATACCCAAAGGCCTAAGGTATTATGAGCACACGAAGTAGCGACACCCTGAGAGTCTCCACTTGCAACAAGCTGGAGGCCCTCACTGAGAACCAGGTGTTCTGTAGAATCACGAACCTGGTCATTGACGGCCTTGACGGCCGGAGCAACCAGCCGGAGTACAAGACGCAATACCGCGTCACTCTTGGGCAACGTGGCAATGAGCTCTGCCTTGCCATAGGGGACACTCTCAGCGATGCAATGGATTCGGCCTATGACTGGGCCGTCAAACAAGGACTGATACGCTTATGAGAAACGGAGACACAATCATTCACGTTGAACTGCCCGATATCCTGGACAGGCACTATTATTTCGGATGCGTCTCGGCCATTTATGACACGTTCTCAAGGGAACGCATCGGAGCGGGCAAAGAGGCGGTTTGTAGGCACTTGAAAAGGGATGGGGTATATCTGACCTCAACAGGCGTAACGATTCGCAAAGGACGGGTATATCGCAAAAAGAACAATATATGACAATCAACGGCCTGCAATTCAGAACGAATCCGCTTTTCTGCGGGCATTGCCCCGCATATATCCGCAATTCCGACCACAAAGGATGGTGCTCCTGGTTTGACCTCAACAAGCACCAGTTCGACAAAGTTCCGGCCCGGTGCAAGAGACTCTTCGACAAAGCGTATTCCCTGGGAGACGGGGATTATGTAATTGTTTTGGGAGAAAACAACTAACCGACAGCACTCTTGCCATTTGCCAGAGCATCCATAATGCTGAAGCTTTCCAGTGTGTCTTTTGCCCAACGCAATTTGCCATCTCGATAAAGTATATACTGTGGCAACCCAATGAAATGAGACTGCCCATCGGTAAATATTGGTTCTATGATTTCATAGCCACCCCATTCCCCGACCTTTCTTACATCGTGGTAGCCAGCCTCCCTTGCCATTGTTTTGGCATCCGATAAATATTTTTGTCTCATTTTGTTTGGATATTATCCACATTTACTTAACTTTGCAAAAGAAGTAAGCAACGGTTGTATGGGGCCTGTTCAATGGCCCCGGACATTGAGTTGTCGCGATACGTTGCTTATTTCTTTTTCATTATGTGATAGAACTGTTCTCTCTTGTCACTAATCACCTTCATCTTTACCATCCACGTTTCGCCATTAATATCAATCTGATATTGATTATAACTTGTTACGTATCTGGCTTTCTTTTTTTCGATATTCGCGATATCCTTGGGCAGATTCAAATCTTTTCCCTCGCCCAGTGGGCTATTCCTCACGAAACGGAGCTCTTCTGGATGATTCCAAATATAAATGGCAGCAGTCACGTATTCATCACTCCTAAGGTGCTTAATAAGCATATTTCTCGCCTCTCCTTTATTCCAAATTCTTCCCGTCTGAAGATTCGCCATCTCTCTTTCTTCCGACAAAATGAACTTTCCAGATTTCTGAGCCTCGTTGCGAAGTGTGTGGATATCTTTGTAATAACCCTCATAAACCTTTGTTGTCCCCTGTGCGTTTTCAAGCCACCAGCTTATCTGGTCCATTGTCATCCTTGGGGCTTTGGCTTTCGATTTTGCGGCCTTAACTATACCGTCTATTACTTTCTCATTTGGTTCAAGATTGTCCATCCTAAGGATACGAACGCCCTGAGAGGCATCAATCCTATCAAACGAGAATAGGAACTCTGATGACGAGAGCCCATTCTGAGCATCGTAATACCGAATCTTACCATTTGCAAGACGCTCAGCGGTTATAACGTGACCCTTGTTCTGGCCGTTCCAGTTAAACCACAGCTGATAACGTCCCTCCAGGCTCATCGAGTCACCGAGAGTCTGTGCGTTAACAGTGCCTTTCACCAGATGTGGAGTAGGGATTTCGCCATCCTTAGTAAGCCACGCTGCTTCCGGCCGTTTACCCAACTCGAACGGCATATACCATTCTGCTTTAGGATTCCCGTATGCCTCCACATCAAGGCCTCGCCTGCGTAATTCATAAGCTACGACAGATGATTGGCAGTTAGTCTTATACATCGCTGCCTTGCCGCAATTCGGATTGCAATTCATTCCATCGGCATCCTCAAAAGTCATCGGAGACTGGTACTTGGCTGCAATTCTCTCGGAGATTGTCTCAAGCACAGGGGATTTCGCCCCGACCGCGCCACTTGTTGGATGTCCCTCAATCAATGACACATTATCCCTAATGAAATATGGCAGCGTGCCCTTTTCCGTGGCCACATCAATTCTGGCAGCGTTCGCCTCTATCCACCCGCGAAACTCTTGTGGCAGCTCAGTTATTTCCTCCGAACTGGCCACGGCCCCAGGATCCTGACCGTTCAAGATATTTTCGGCCATCTTATCCACCTCTTGCTCGCTCGCAAGGATAGGTACCTGATAGCACCTACAGTTCGGGTGCCACCCGGTCCACTTGAAGTCTTTGGGATACTTGCCTTGCAAGAGGTCACAGATGTCGCTTATCGGATGGTTGTTACTGAGCTTGATTTCCACGCCCACCACGAAGTCCATCGCCTGCCATCGGTCAAACTCGGCCGTGCGGTAAGCCATATTGGTCTCCGTCCGTGCAAGTCTCTGAGCATTCCTTGCGCTGGAGCGGTACACGCCCTGCCCTGGATGATACTTCCTCGGATCGTCATTCACCCACTGGTACGTGCCTGTTTCCTGGTTGAACGTGCGTCTCTTCCATATCCGGCCATAGATAGGATTTCCATCCTCATCCTCGCCTGTCTTGACCCGGAACCTGCGATAGAACTTGTCCGGATCCTGAAGATATTTCTGAATGGTGGCTGAGAGCCTCATTGCCGGGGTCCCCTCGCCCAACGCCAAATCAAGTGTATCCTCCAGCTCGCTCTTATACATCCCGGTATACTTCCACACCCGCTGGCTGAGATTCAGCCCCCCGTCCTGAGTCTTGCGTGTGAAGAACGCATCCACGGCTTCCTTGTTGCGGGCAAAGTATTTCGCATAGTGGTTATCCTCGATGGATTTCTTGCCGAAAACGGACTTAACGAGTTCGTCTGCTTTCTGGTTCGATATCGTCCACTCGGATATGATGCCCTGCTTGACCAGATGATATACCTGGCTGTAGAGGTTCCTGAAGATAGGCGTTACCTTATCCTGGTAGCCATAGTCCGTGAAATTGAACGGCTTGTCGGTGGTTACTTGCGTGCCCTTGACTATATCAATGACCTTTTCAAGGGCTTCCACATAGAGCTTGCGGACGGAGTAAGCATACCCCTCCGTCCGCTTATAGAGCTCCTTTCTGAGCTTATCGGCATCCAGTACCTTGCTCTTCGCCATTCTTGCAGCCCGTTATCGGTCGGTTAGTCAGTCGGCCCGAAAGCATCCTGCCTGTTCATTTCCTGTTGACGTTCCAAAGCTTCAGCCTGTTCCTGTTGGAGCCTCTCCATTTCCCGGCTCACGTTCTTAACCAGGTAACTGATCTCCAGCAAGCTCTCTGTTGAGAGAGCACCCTGCCCGTGCTGCGTCAATGCGTCCTTGAGTACATCAGATACATCGTCACCGAATGGTTGCTGAAATTCGTGACCGATTCTCAGAGCCTCATACTGAGACTTATGCTTGTAGTCCAGTACATTGCCCAGAATCGCCCTCATAAGGTTCGCGTGACGGCTCATATAGCCATCGTGACGCTCCTTGTGTTTCTCCGCCTTGATTGTGGCCAAAAGGAAGATTTTCATAATGGCCTTTGCGCTCAGATTCCCCAGAGACTTCATATTCTCGAAGTTAATGTCCGGGGTGAATGACTTGGAGAGGATGTGTTTCTCCAGCCGGACATACTCATTTTCTTTGCTCTGGCTCGCCTGATTCCACGTAAGATACTCCATCTTACCGCCATTCTTGAGTATGAAGAGCTTCGCTTCCTCTTCCTGCTTCGGGAGAGAATTGAGCACTTCAGCCGTGGCCACCATTGCCGGATTGCTGAAGCGGTCGTTCACGTCAGCATCCACGCTGCTCAGGTTCTCATAACGCTCGATGAGAGGTTGCACCACGCCCGACTCAGGATCCTGCTCGAAGATGAGAAACAGAATCTTGCCCACCGGATTCACTTCCTCCTTGACTTCCCATCCAAGGTTCCCGCGCTTGCACCTGTAGATATGGGTGCCCGTATCGATGTCGATGTGATAAACACTCTTGCCGCCAGTGTCGGTCAGAGTGTAGCCCCATCCGGCTGCCCTGAGCCTGCCGTACTGGTCTTTGATAGTATAGATGTCATCGTCATCCTCCTTGGAGAGCACCTTGAGCAAAAGCTGTGGCTTGCCATCTTGCTGATAGAGATGATACACGATGGCACTCACGCCCTCTGCCCCCGCGTGACGCTTGCACTCTCGTACAAGAGCGTTAAAACGAACGTCATCGTTCGTCTTGACAAAGTTATCGAATGCCTCATCTGTGTTCTCGCTCAGCTGCGACCACTTGACTGGACGGCCATAGAGGAAAACAAGAGAGATTTCGTTGATGTATTCCGGGAATGACACCGGGAGTTTCCACCGCTTGCTCCAACGGAGAAAGTTCCCCTGGCTGTCATAGACGGCACGGTCCTTACGTTCCATTACCTTGTGCGTGCCTATCTTGTAGGTATTGAGGTTTTCAGCTGCCTGAACGGAGCGGTCCTCCATAAGGTACAACGCCCTGGTCACATCACTGTTTGCCAGTAGCTCTTCAAATTGCTGCTGATATCCCACAGCTGCCTTAATCCCGTTGGTTACTTCTCTAATGAGTCCCATAATCAGTCAAAATTAAATAGAGTTCAATCCCAGGATGCCCTCGATGTTATCCGGGATTTCTATATTGTCGTTTATCAAATAGTCTATGGCATAGTTCGTTATGTCCACATATTCATCGTGAGCCACGGCCGGGAATTGCGACACCTGTTGCAAGAACGCATCGTTCCACTCGCCCTCCACGATGAACACACGGCCACATTCGATTTTGGCACTGTTCGCATTGGCCCTCGTCTCCTTACTTTCCGTTGGGGATTCCGTCTGGGTCACGTTGAGAGTGGTTTCTGCCTTAAGCTGATCAATGACGGAGATGCCGTTCGCCTTAGGCTCGATGCGGACAGTGGACCGCTCGGTGTAATCGTGGGCCATCACATAGCCAGGTATCCAGCGGATGAGTTCAGGGAAATTCTTGTACGTGCTCTGGGCATCGGTGATATAGAGGTTGTTGCCGATGCGACAGGCTGCAAGAATGCCGGATGGGTCGTTGCCCGTGTCCCTGGTGTAAGCCGTATCCAGGAAGAAATGCGTGACAATATCATTGCGCTTGATTCCCGCGAATGCCACCTGCGATATTTTGCGGAACCACTCTTTCTTCCAGATGTTGCCGCCCTCAACGGACGGATGCTGCTGATACAACGCTGCGAACGTTCGTGGGCTCCGGACCTCCATTGCCCTCAACCTCTCAAGGCTGTGGCGATTCTCCCACAGAGCCTCCCCTATCTTTCGCGGATCATCCGGATTATGGTCATCCTCCTTGATGGCGGGCAAGCACAATATGGTCCACTCTCCAGCTTCTTTCTTCAGGATGCGCCCGGCCAAATCATCATCGTGCCACCGCGTCATAATAAGCAGCTGCCTGCTATCATTGTGCAAACGGGTGAGCAACACATCTGTATACCAGTCCCAGACTCTCTCCCTGTACGTCTGCGAATACGCCTCTATTTTGTCCTTTACCGGGTCATCAATGATGGCGATGTCCACAGGCGTACCCGTGAGGCCTCCAGTGACACCAACGGCCTTATAGAAGCCACCGCTGAGCGTGTCGAAATAGTCAATGTTTCGCTTCAGACCACCGCCACCTCTCTGAGGGATGGCCGTCTCTGGGAACAATGCGCTGTATTCATCACTGTCCATTGTCAGCTGGATGGCACGTGAGAACCCCTCCGCAAGGTCAGAGCTATAGGAGCAACCGACTATCTTCAAACTCGGATTCTTGCCAAAACACCAGGCCGGAAACCGCCTTGAGACAATCTCCGACTTGCCGTGCTGTGGCGGTACGAAGATCATAAGCTTCTTTATCTCCCCCTCATACAACGCCTGGCATTTGTCTGCTATGAGAGTGTGAAACCACTCTCTCTGATACGTGGGCATAGAATAGTTAAGGAACAATGCCAGACGATTCTTGGCACCGTTCCTGAGCTGTTGCTTCTTCAGCTCCAGCTTGCGTCTCAACAATCTTTGCCTCTCGGTTATCATTTCAATTTCTCATCAATGCTCGCAATTTCCGCCTCCAGCTCTTCCTCGGTCATCTCTTCAGCATCCTGCCTTGTATAGATGTCGCCCTGGACGGGCTGCACCGCCTTGCCGAACACCCGGTCAAGCAACATCTCAAGCGTGTCCGTCCGGCCATACCTCACGTCACTGTTCATTGCCGTCACGATATTGGCCACCCACATCGGGACTTTCGGATTCAGCTTGTTGGTGTCCGTCTTGATCAGTTTCTCAAGCTTCTCAAGGTCGCACTCCATCAGGAAGCGGATGATGTTGTTGTAGTCCTCTGCTTCAAGCTCGAAACCAACGGACTCGCCCACCAGCTTCTTCAGCTGATTATACACCTTGGGCTTCCGGCCGTTCTTGCGCTTCGGCTGGTTCGTGCTTGAAAACCTATTCCCAAGCTTATTGCCCTTTTGGAATGTCGCCATCTTCTGTCCGTTGTTTAATTTGTTGTTTATCAGCGTTCAGCAAACACACTTTGGCTGCAAAGAAAACTGGCAGCTTTCACCGCCAGTCCTCTCACTATGCGATAACTATTTGGCGGTGGCTTCCTGTGCCTGGTACTTCCCCCAGAACCAGTTAAGCAAATCACCGCCCACATCATCATAGGCATTAAGCTCATCACATAAAGCCTGAGCCTTGTCAATGACCTCATTGTATGCAACCTGTTCGTCCTTTGTTGAGAAAAACGGGCTGTACTCACCTCTCAGCTGCGTCTCAATCAACTCCTCCTGGAGCTTTGTCAATTCAATCTTTTCCATTTCTCTGTTGTTTAATTATTTGTTTTCAATACACGAATTATAGTCCGTACTTTTTGATAATGTTCTTGGCTGATCTGGTATATGAATCAGCCGTACCGTGAACTGCCTTGGCACACACTTCTGCCCAGAACTCCGACACATTGGTTGTCGCGTACTTACCGTAACCTTTCTTTTTCTTATCCTTAAGGAAATTGTCGTACATCTTCTCAATAGGCTTGGCTGCTGCCTTGGCATTTGGGGACGTAAGGTGTGCGTTCCACGTTGCGTGCGCCAGTTCGTGGGTGACAATATGCGAAACGGCCTTGTTCGTCTTTGTAAGATGCCCCGAATCGTAGCCGCTCTTTGCCCAAGCAGCTATACTCTGTGGAGTTGAGTCCTTGCCGTTGAACACGGACTTGCTCAAAACCACCACCTCTGATTTTCCTCCGGCTGTTATATGCACACCGCCTGTCCCCGCCTTGAGGTCCCCAATCTTCACCTGCCTCTGACGAACTCCCAGGACTGAATCAAATCTGTCTATCGCCTGTTTCACTGACTTATACACCGCTGGATTCTTAATCGTAGAAAGACTTTTAACATTCTTGACCGTGCCTTTGTAGTCAAAATCACCTTTCCCCAAACCACCGGAACTGTTCGGCATTACGCCTCCTGAATTTCGTCCCATATCTCACTACTTTTGACGGTAACGCAAAGCGGGATTCTCAAGCACACCGTCAAGAACGGTCAGTCCCTGTTCGCGTGCCTCTATCTCTTCTCTCAGCTGCTCAAGCTCCCCTGCCGTGAGCTGGCTTTCGGTAAGGCCGTGTTCGGCCAATACCTGTTTGATTTTCTCTTCCATATCCATAATGCAAAGATATATAATTAATTGTGCTTCTTTGTATAATCCCAGCCGTATTTCTTGGCCACCCGTTTCATTACCTGATGTGAGTGAGCCACGGTCGCCCTGTCCTGCGCCTCGCTGGTCCGCGTCTTGCTGATGTATTTCATATTCTGGTCGAACACATCATCACTGATGGCGTTTATCGTTTTCTCCACTTCCTTTGCAGTCACTCCCCATCCTCCTTTCGGTCTCTTCAGAGAGAACGTGTATGTCGGTGTCACCGCCCTGATCTCCTTAGCATTCACATCCACCGCTGTCGCTACATCGGCCGTACTGAATGAATTTCCGATTCGGTATATACCCTCTGCCCCGATGGAACGCGGATGGTTGTGGGTTATGATACTGTTCGCGGGTACTATCTTGGTGTCGAACTTCACCTGTGCCCCTTTGCCAGCAACCGATGTGACCAGATCACCCTTTTCGTTGAAGAAATGAGCCGTCTCATCCTTGTTGTTCCTGTATTTCTGTTCCACACTCAGGATGTTCTTGACCATCTTCTTGGTATAGCCCCTTTCGGTCGCTCCCTTCGAGACCCCATTTGCGCTGGAACCCCGGCTACTTGAGTTTACACCGCCACTGTTACGTCCCATTGCTATACTTTCTTAGCGTTAATGAAATCGCTCACGTACAAAAGACCTTTGGTCTGACAGAACTTTCGTATTTCATCACCACCGCCATATACGATGAGGTTCGGGACCTCTTGGCCGGATATCTCCTGAGCCACCGCAAGGTCGCTCTTGAGAGACTCCATCCACCCGTCAAGGCCTCTGGTGAAAAATGCGTTGTATCCCTTCGGAATGCCCATCTTGTTGTACTCGATAAACTTGTGAGCCACGTTGAGGTCAGCATAGACCTTGATGCCACATTCCTGGAAGTACCGCGACAACCAGCGTTTCTTGTATATGAGCTGAATGCCCCAGGCAATAGGGGTCTGGTCGTGACAGGAACAATTCGGTTCAACCACCGCCCGGCAACCGCTCATAAGGAGCTTGATCGGGTCCTTGAACAACGCCTCGAACCTGTAGTCATCCACGTAGAAGTGGTATGTCGCAACATCCTTTCTCAAACGACTGTTCGCGCCCCACGGATTCAGCGGCAACTCCAGCTTGCCCGCTTGCATATCCAAAAGCAAGTTCGGGATGTCGAAGTCATTGTCAGAGGCATAGAGCACGTCCTTGAACATACTCCGATAGAACGACTCTTTCTCGCCATCTTCCTCATCGGTTTCCTCGCCCTCGCTCTCAGATTCGGACTCTCCCTCTTCCGCCTCTTCATCCCCGCTGGCATCCAGTGAGGGGCCTTTCTGCTTCCTCTTTGCAGTCTCCCCAGGCATCTCTATCCCCACATACTCCAAATCAATCCCTTTCCACACATCCTCCAGCTGAAGAGCATCGTAATCCCACTCTCCGTTGTTCACGTTATCCCTAAGGATGAGGTCGGCCCTCTCTTCCTCGGTCAGGTCGTGATAAAGCACCGTGGGCACCTCCGTGAGCTTCAGTTTCTTCGCGGCCTTGAGCCTCTGATTGCCACACAACACAACAAGGCTCCCCTCGCGCTCTTCCAACGCAAGGGGACGGTGTGGCCAGAAACCGTTGGACTCGATACTGTCCAACAGCCTCTGGAAGTCAGCTTTCTTGATCTTCCTCGGATTGATGTCCAGGAGTTTCAAGTCAGCCACCTTTCTGAGCACCATTTCGTCAACTCTCATCGCTTGTCCCCTCCCCGGCCTCTGATTCTGTAGCAGACTCACCGCTGCCCTCGCCACTCTCGGACTCATCTTTCGCCCCGACTGGCTCCAACGGCTGATCCACTGGTATGAAATTGAACGGACAGTCTATCACCTTGTACGCCTTGCGGATCCTCTCAACGAACGGCACAAGCCAATACAGGCTCTTGTCTGCCAGGAACCAGAACTCGATGCCGTCCCGGTCATAGCCGATTGCATAGAACTTGCCCCTGTAGCCCAACGGCAACGGGAGAGTGTCATAAATGGTCACGCTCTCCTGACTGATACCCGTGATGGTCGCCTCCCTGTTGTATACGCCACACAGGAAGATGTGCACCTTATCGCCCACGGCCGAGTACCGCTTGGGCAACACGAGATTCACCAGGTAGCCCCACAGATACACTATGGCAGCCACGATGATGATCCCCAAAACGACAGTGATGATAGCCCAAAAGTCCATAATGAAAATTCACTTGGTTAATCAAACGCAAATATAATGATTTGTGTTTAATAAACACACGTTCAAAGAATAAATAATTGCCTAAAGTCCAAAAACAAGCATCGCTGCGTCCCTGCCGTGCTCATTCGTCCGCTCAGGCCACTTCGTGATGTACTTGAACGGCTCCGCTTTCATCTTCGTTGCAATGTTTTTCGGTGCCACCATCTGAAAGTCAACTCCCAAGTCAGACAGATAGTCCTCCCAGATGGTGCAGTCCCTCTTCACACTCCCGACTCCCTGAAGCTTCGCCCGCTCCTTTTCCCTCGACATCGGTTCACCGTACCAGTCACGCTTCCTCGCATCCTCCACCCTCACACAAAGCCCTGTATCAGCTTCCGCGCACAAAGCCTTATACCTCTCCACCTCCCGCATCGCTTCGTGAATCTTAAGTGAGGACACCGCAAGAAACTCGTTCTTGCGGTTGTCCCACACGGCAAATCCAGTATTCGTTCCTGTGTCTATGCCGATGTAGATCATTCCTCACTTCCTCTATCGCCACCCTGTGCAGCAACCGGCATCTGATACAGAATCACCCCGCTCTCGCTCCGCTCCCCTCTCGGTGGATACATCCGGCTCATCCACGCATAGTCAGGGATGAACTTATCCCTCACCTGCCTGACCACGTGCTCACCGACAGGCTGGCCTTTCTCTCCAGGGAGTATCTGAAGCTGCCACAGATGGCTCTCCGCATCATACTCCACGAATACCCAGAACGCCCCGTAAGTGAATACGCCAGGCTTGTAGCTGCCATAAGGGTCCACGTCCACAGGCTCTCTCACGTAGGTCTCTTTCAGGCTCTCAAGCAGCTCCTTTTTGATTCTCTGCCTGCGATTGATAAAGTAGTCCGACAGGACATCTCTGAGCTTCACACCGCTGGTGTCTGGCTTAGCCGACTCTGCGGTCTCTGTGGTCTCTGCTTTGTGCATTTCCCCCTTGACTTCCTCCAGAGCCTTTTCAATCTCCGGATTCTTGGTTTTGATTGATTCATCCATAATGATTTGATTTTTGAATTGTAATTTTATCGTTTTCTTGACTTGTTTCTCTTCTCTTGCTGGGACAGATACTCTTGCGCTGCCATCGGTGTCTTGAAGTCCTTGCAAGGCTCGTCTGTGGTCTTGTGGAAGATGTAGGCATACCACTCGCACCGTTCATACGTCTGCCCCGCCTTTTCGCCTCGCGGATAGACCCCCGTACCGAACCACCCGCACGCCTCGCATCTGGTGGTTTTCTCATCGTAATAGTGACTCATCGCTTGTACGCCTCCAACGCCTTGCCCACGTCCCTGTGCTCAAGAAGCAGGCTGGCCAGTCTGGTCAGGTCCAGATGCTTGGAACGCTTGGTGCCCAGAACTTCCTGAATCTCGAATATCATCGAATAGAGCGTATCGGCCCTCTTCTCTGCCTTGACGCTTGCGACAATCTCCTTGCTGGTCACTCGCTTCCCCTCTGCCCTGGCAGCGTGAACGGCCTGCCTCGCTGCCTCCACCTGGGAGCCCTCATCCACGTTGTTCTTCACGATCTCCTTTGCAGCCCCCACACTCATCTCCCCGCTCGCCACCTTGGAGCGTATGTACACTGGCAGTTCAAGGAGACTCAGGCACTTCGATATGGCAGCCGGGCTCTTGTGGAATATCCCGGCTATCTCCGCCTGATTGTACCCGAACTCATCCTTGAACCTCTTGTACATCAAGGCACACTCATACTCCGTGAACCGTTTCCCCTCGTTACGCATCATCTGCTCGATATACAGGGACTCCACACTGGCATCCCTCGGAGCTTTGAGGGCTCTGATAGTCCGGATGTTCGCCCCCTCCGATATGGCCTCCATAACGGCCCTGTAACGTCTCTCTCCGTCCACCAGCTTGTATTTCTCTGTACCGTCCTCCGTCCTGAACGGAATGACCGTAACCGGGTTGAGAACGCCCTTGTCCTTGATCTGTTCCTTCAGTTCATCAAGGTCAAATTCCTTTCGCACGTTGAATCCGTCCATCACCACGATGTTTCGCGGATCTACCAGAAACAGGTCCGTGCGTTTCGTTTTCATTGCTTGCTCTGTCATATTTTTGCTCTTATTGGTTTTCCACTGTCAATTCCCGGCAATCCTCGCATACTTTTAGGATGTCTTTCAGGGTCCCGTTCACATCTGAACGGCTTCTTCCCCTCGCCTCGCACAATGCGATAACGACACTCGTGAGGTATTCGATTGTGTCAATCTTCGTTTGTATTTTTGAAAGTGTTGTCATCTCTCATTCCGTTTGTTCGTTCGATTCTATATCAGTGTCGGCTGGGTCGCTTCCCTGATCCTGGAGCGGGCCACCTCGAAGTAATCTTCACGGAGCTCCATTCCTATGAACTCGCGGTTCAATCTCGCACAGGCGACTCCCGTTGTCCCGCTGCCCATAAAGCAATCCAGAACCACATCCCCCTCCTTGCTGCTATTGCCCACTATGGTGGTAATGATATTCAGAGGCTTTATCGTGGGATGCCCGAACCGCTTCTTGTCCTTGAGGTTTATCGGCTGGAACCAGGCGGTTCTTGCGTGCTCGTAGTCCGTAGGTTTGCAGTACCCCCCCTCCTGAAATACAGGCAATACTCCTTGTCTACCAGATACTTATTGCTGAACGTGGGCACCGCATTCGTCTTGACCCATACCAGGATATCGAAGTTACACCCGTGCTTCCTGACAAAGAAGTCCAGATACATCGGTATCTGCTTGCCGTTGCACCAGATGTAAACATTCGGAGTCTTGCACACCCTCAACATCTCATCAAGCACCCGGCTGTCAAACCCGCTGGTGATGTTCACGCTCTCAAGTTCGCCCTGAGAGAGGGCCATCTTCCTGCCTATTCCGCCACCGCCCTTTGTGCTGTCAATCTGATAGGGAGGGTCGGTCACTATCAAGTCCACGCTGCCTGTCGGAATCCGCTTGAAGTAATCCAGGCAATCACCACAATAAAGCTCCATATCAATACCCCTCGCTGAACGTCAACACTATAGGCCTGTGGTCCGAGAGGTCAGCCGGGCCGACTTCGTAGGTGAAAATCCTCATCGGGCCACACTTGAAGAAATGGTCAATCTCCCCGTGACTCTCAGGCTTGGTGTAGTTCTGGAACGTGTCAACGGAGGGCAGCTTCAAAGTCACTCTCGTATCATAGAGCCCGATGTTATTCTCCACTTTCTCATAGTCGCTCGTGTTGAAGTCCCCGGCTGCTATGGTGGGATTGTTCCACATATATTCCACGTATTCACGCATATTCCATATCCAGTTCATTGCCTTGAGAAACCGTTTCTCTTCCCAGTGAGCGTGAACCGAGAAGTATTGTATGCCGTCCACTATGGCCATAGTCACGTAGGTTGACGTTCTGCGCTTGGTCACTTTCGCTCCCTTGCGAACGTATATCGGGTGAGAGAGTCCCGCTCCCGTCTTTTTGTATCCAAGAGCCCTGAGTCTCAGGACAAAGCTGGCCGGAAACCACACTTCCTGTAAGCATATCACATCCGGATTCTCTTCCTGGACATATTTGCGGATTGCTCTGTAACGCTTAATCCACCAGTGCTCGCTTTTGCGTTCGATATCCCGTGTCCAGACGCGGATATTGAGTGACATAATTTTTGTCATATTCTGTCAATTTTAACCCTATTTCCTGTAGTCTATATGCCTGGTGTCATCAAGGCCCAGAGTCCCGTTCTCATTCTCCTTGAGAGAGGTGATGAACCCTCTGGACCTGATGACGGTGAGAAGATTCACGCCATCAGCCGTGAGGTGGCCGGGGAACACTTCATCCGGAACGGAGAGTGCGATATGCCCCACTTTCTTTGCTCTCGGCATCTTGGCGGATACATCCTCTATCCAGTGTTTATACACATCCGGCAGCTCATCAAGGGCTTCCCTGGTGATGATCTGGCAGTCAAAGAACTGTGATGCTTTTCCAATCTCTTCAAGCATCCTTGTACTCAGCTCGCTCTGAACGGCTGAGTACCTGATAAAAAACAAGTCGGTTGATTTCATATCTGAAATGTTGTTGCGGTTAATTCCAATCCACAGGCACGCAGCACGTTTTGCATCTGATGCACGTATCTCACTGGCTCAGGCATCAGTCCGTCATTGACAAAGAGAGCCTTGTTGTCCGCCCTCCATTCCAGGAAGCACAACGTATTGAACCTGCGATAATAGTGTTCCTGCCCCTCCATCTTGCTCCACCCATTAAGCTCCAGCATATAAGCCTCCAGCGTGACAGGGACTATCGTGTCGCTGTCGAAATAGAAAGTGAGCAAGCCATACTGGTGGTCAAAAATCCGGATGAACGGAACCATTCCTGGCTGACGGGTCTGTATCGACTCCACCTTTGCCTGTTGTACGTAGTCTGACTTAAGGCCGCAACCCACGGCCACCCAGTCATCAATCATCAATTCTCTTACGTTCATATTTCTTCTTCCTCCCATTCAATTTGAATCGTATCCTCAAGCTTAAGCGAATCACCTGTTGGATGATACCTGCGGTGATACTTAAGTGCTGCCTCCTTCGTTTTCCACGGCCCGTCAACAAAGTGCAGGCAGCCATCGATGTCTATCTCTGTGTAGATGTTAATCCACCCCTTCTTCTTTGTCTTTGCCATATCAGTCAATTATTACTTTCCCTTTGATGTTCTTTCCGCCCCAATCTGCCACCTCGACCTTGTACGGAGTGTATTGGCTCGGCCCGTCAA
>CAYZVH010000014.1:0-3615 GCA_964481755.1 uncultured Bacteroides sp.
TGAGCATTCCCAAGGCTTCCGCGTGGAAGAGAAGGACGGACAACTCTGTGTGACAGGAGCCGACCCGCAAGGCACGGCCTATGGCATTATGGAACTGTCGCGTCTGTTGGGCGTGTCGCCTTGGACGTGGTGGGCGGACAGTCAGCCGACACCCTTGAAACACTGGACTATCCCCAGCGGTTACCGCAACGAACAGAGTCCGGCTGTGGAATACCGTGGCATCTTCATCAACGACGAGGACAGTGGATTCTGCCCCTGGAGTTGGAAGACCAACGACCCCTCAGACGTGAAAGGACGCATCGGACCGAAGTCACACGAGCGGGTGTTCCAACTGATGTTGCGCCTGCGTGCCAACGTGTTTTGGCCCGCTATGCACACTTGCTCTGTCCCCTTCTATCTGACTGCGGGCAACCGCGAGATGGCGGACCGCTATGGCATCATCATCGGCACCTCACACTGTGAGCCGATGTTGCGCAACACCAATGGCGAATGGCGCAAGTGCGGTACGGGTGACTACAACTTTGTGACCAACCGCGACAATGTGCTCCGCTTCTGGGAAGAACGGGTCGTGGAGACAGCCCATTCCGGTGGCTTCTACACCTTGGGCATGCGTGGCATACACGACACCGGTATGTTGGGTGTCAGTGAAACGGACCTCGACGAACAGCGTGACGCACTGCAGCAGGTCATCGATGCCCAGCGGGCGATGCTGACGCGTCACGTCAATGCTGATGTGAGCCGTGTGCCCCAGGTGTTTATCCCTTACAAGGAGGTGTTGCCCGTCTACAAAGCCGGACTGCAGTTGTCCGACGATGTGACGCTAATGTGGTGCGACGACAACTATGGCTATATCCGCCACCTGCCGACCAAGGAGGAGGGTGCACGCAGCGGAGGCAATGGTGTCTACTACCACTTCTCCTACTGGGGTCGTCCACAGAGCCACACGTGGTTGCCTTCCACCTCACCCGCTTTGGCGCAGGTGGAGTTGGAACGCGCCTATCGCCATGGAATCCGTAAGATATGGATATTCAATGTGGGCGACATCAAGCCCAACGAGTTCCTCACCGAGTATGGACTGGAGATGGCCTGGAATAAAGAGGTGCTGGCGGATGCCGACTGTAGCCATTTCATGGAGCAGTGTCTCTGCCGCGAGTTTGGCGAGAAGTTGGGCAAGCGACTGTTGCCCGTGATGCAAACCTACTATGACCTCTCTTACCGCCGCCGGGCGGAGATGCTTGGCCATACACGCATCGAGGAGACAGACCCGTCGTACAAACAGGTGAGCGACCTGCCTTGGACGGATGAGGAGGTGCAGACCTTCCTCGACCGCTGCCAGTGGATGGAGCGTGAGGTGCTGCGGATAAAAGAGAGCGATGCCGTGCAAAACAACGTGGACGCATACTTCGAACTGGTGGAATATCCCTGTCTGAGCTACGTGGCTATGGCCCGCAAGATGCTTACGTCACAGTTGGCCCGCCATGGCCAAGCCTCGTGGCAAGAGGCCAAGCAAGGCCATCGGGACATCTTCCGCTTGACGGACGAATATCATGCGATGCTCAACGGAAAGTGGAACAACATGATGGGATTCTGGAAAGGACATTCCATGTTCAAGGCGGTGGATACGACCCGCACATCTCCGGCCGTACCCGCACCGACTGTATGGAAACGTACCCTGACAGCCAAGGACGGGAAGTTCGGCAATCCCTCGTACATAGTGCCGGGACTTGGCTATAGTGGACAGACCCTGTCCATCGCCAAGGACGATGCATTCAAGGTCACCCTGCCGGCCACAGCCGATTCCCTGCAGCTGACCTTTGCATTCGTTCCCGGTCATCCGGTGGATGCGGATAGGTTGGAGGTACGCGTAGAGGTAGAGGGCGAGGAGCCTGTGCTACTGCAGTATCAGACCGAAGGTCGCAGCGAGGAGTGGAAACAGAACATCGAACGAAACCAAGCCTTGCGTACCGTGACGTTGGCACCTTCGCCCAAGAAACGGCGGATGACGATCACTGCCACTACCGAGGCCGTGTTGCTCGACGAGATATTGATGACGACTAATCATTCTAAACTATAAATAAACATGAGAAACAAAAGATTACTTCTTACGTGGACAGCAATGCTTCTGCTTTTGATAGGAAGCAATGCTGCAGCATTGGCTCAGCAACTGGCTTTGCCTGATGTGTTGTCTTCCAATATGGTGTTCCAGCAGGGACGTGATGTTCCGGTGTGGGGCACGGCGGCTCCAGGCGAACGGGTGACCGTCACCTTCGCCGGTAAACGCTACCGTGTGCGTGCCGACAAAGCCGGACAGTGGAGCGTGCAACTGCCGGCCATGCAGGCGTCATTTGATCCGCAACAGTTGACGGTGAAGGGCAAAGACTCCACCATCGTGTGCGACAACATCGTGATAGGCGAGGTGTGGATTTGCTCCGGTCAGTCGAACATGGCCTACAAGATGCGCCGTGGCAAATACAACGCTCCCTATAAAGGCAACGACCTGGCCGCGGAGGAACTGCTGAAACCGACCAATCCGAACATCCGCGTCTTCGTGGTACGCCGCGACGGCAAACCGGCCGCATGGCACGAAGCCGGTGGTGATAATCTGGCGGAGTCGTCAGCCGTGGGCTACTACTTCGGCAAGCAACTGCAGGAGAAACTCGGTGTGCCGGTGGGTGTAATCACCTCCGCTGTGGGCGGCACACGCATCGAAGCGTGGACTTCGCCTGAGGCTTATGCCGAATCGCCCCTGTTCGCTGCCGAGATGGAAAAGGGCAACGGTGTAATTGACAACAAGGCTGTGGGCGACCTCTACAAGAAGATGATTGTTCCATTGGCTCCCTACGCCGTCAAGGGCTTCCTGTGGTACCAGGGTGAGAGCAACATCACCGACCTGGGTAGCGAGCGCCGCTATGCCGAGAAGTTCAACCTGCTGACCTCCAATTGGCGCACACTGTTCAAGGCACAGGATGCTCCGTTCTACTACGTCCTGCTGGCCCCTTACCTCTATTCGGCTCGCAATCCGAAGTACAAAGGCGCGCCTTCCACGGCCGAGGAGCTGCCGCTCTTCTGGCAACAGCAGATAGGCATGCAACGGACCATCCTTAACATCGACTACGTCACCGTATGGGATATGGTGGACAATGTGAGCGACATCCACCCGTCCTACAAATGGCGTGTGGGTGAGCGTCTCTCCCGTCTAGCGTTGGCAAAGAATTATGGACAGAGTGAACTGGAATATTCTGGTCCGCGGGCCACGAAGGCCGAGCAGGTTGGCGACTCGTTGGTAGTCTCCTTCGACCACGCTGCCAAAGGTTTGCTGAGCGATAACAAGAAGCGTCTCAACTGGTTCGAGATAGCCGGCGAGGATGGCGTATACCGCGCTGCCCTGGCGGATGTCTACGGCGACAACCAAGTGCGGGTGTGGCATCCCGACGTGAAGTGCCCCGTCAGCGTCCGATTCGGTTGGCACGAGACGGCTATGCCCAACCTGGTGAATAGCGAGAAACTCCCCGCTTTCCCCTTCGCCCTCTCCGTAGAGCGATAAGGGGGTACACACCGCACAGCGCGTTTTCCCACCCTTTGCGACTCATGTTGATGTGAAAGCTCGCTTGTGGT
>CAYZVH010000014.1:3715-31575 GCA_964481755.1 uncultured Bacteroides sp.
TGTGAAAGCTCGCTTGTGGTGATGCAAAGATAGAGGAGATCTCGTTGCAAAACTTGAAATTTTACGGTGTTTGACAATTGTCATCCACGTGTATGGCAATTGCCGTTCACATGGATGGCAGTTGCCATACAACTGTTTGGCAATTGCCATGCAACCAATAAATCGAGGTTCTTGCAGCGAGTAATCTGCTTCCTGACGCTCTTTCCACGCTTCAATAACGGGTGTTATCCAATCTGTTTTCTACCCATCCTCTTGCGTTTAATCAACGGGCAATCCAATCGGCTTCCCGACACCCCTCTTTCTTGCTTCATCAACGGGCAATTTGGCCCTTGGTGCTCTCCCTCCGTTCAAATAATCAATTTTTCGGTCCATTGGTCTGTTTCTCCATTCCACGGATTGTGGTGTGTTTCTACTTTTGTGACAACTAATTATTGCAGAACTATGAATGCACGTACTAAAATATTTGTAAATCCCTTGAAGGTGTACCAGTGGGGCAGTCACTTGCTCCTCGGCGTGATATTTTTCAGCCTGACAGCTTGCTCTGGCGACTCACCTGTTGTGGAGGATGAAGAACCTGTTCCCTCCGAAGAGACCAAAGACCCCGAACCGGATACCCCGAAAGACCCCGAACCGACTGTCAACGTCAATGTGGGTCGTGGGTTAGTGGCTTCAATCAACGGCAACAAAAACGCTTCATACTTCCCCGACTATAATAACAAGGTATTGGTCAGTTGGCGTATGTTTCCCACCGATGACAAGACCACAGGTTTCGACCTCTACCGGAAGAGCACCGAAGGTGATTACGTGAAGTTGAACAGCGAGCCCATCACCTCGTCCACTAACTTTCAGGACACCAAGGCAGACCGCTCGGTGGACAACACCTATCGGTTGTGTGCGGCAGGGTCCACCATTCCGTTGGACACCTATACCCTCACGGCGTCACAAGCCTCGGCTGGCTTGCCTTACGTCTCCATCCCCTTGAAGAGTGCGCTGGACGTTGTCGATGGCTACGACTTCAGGGCCAACGATGCCAGTATCGGTGATGTGGACGGTGACGGGAAATACGAGATTATCCTGAAGCGCCTCGCCACCAAACTTGGCACAACAACGGAAGAAGAGGATAATCTGGAAAACGATGATGAAACCGGGACCTCCGCGACTGCCGAATTAGGCCCTTATCACACCACGCTGTTGGAAGCCTACCGTACCAATGGCACTTTCCTTTGGCGCGTGAAACTGGGACCTAACATCATTGGTGGTAACTCTACTTCCATGGCTGTGGCCGATTTCGATGGCGACGGACGTGCCGAGGTGGCTGTGCGCACCGGCGAAGGCGCTGTTTTTGCTGACGGCACGGAGATAGGGGATACCAACAACGATGGAAAGACCGACTATCGGGTGGCTGGTGCCAACTATGTGCCCGCTTGTCCTACGTTCCTCAGCGTCATCGAAGGGTCGACAGGAAAAGAGTTGGCCCGTGGCAACTACATCGAGCCGGGGCAGAGCACCGACTGGGGCGACAACTACTGGAAACGGGCAAGCAGCATCCGCGTGGGTGTGGCTCATTTCAGCAGCTCTTATCCCTCTATAGTTGCCTGTCGGGGTGTCTATGGCAAGTCCGTCATCGAAGGTTGGGATTACCGCAACGGCAAACTCTCGAAACGTTGGCGCTTTAACACCGCCTCGCCAGGCTATTCGTCGTGGGCGGGACAAGGCAACCACAGCCTCTGCACAGGCGATGTGGACGGCGACGGTTGCGATGAGGTTGTCTATGGCGGCATCTGCATCGACCACAACGGAAAGGGTCTGTGGAATTCAGGTCAAGGACATGGCGATGCCATGCATTTGGGCAAGTTCGACCCTTCACGCGACGGACTGCAGATATGGTCGTGCTTCGAGAGTGGCGATGTGGCCGCAGCCCTGCGCGACGCCAAGACGGGAGAGACTATATGGGACTACAAGAAGTCGGGCGACATGGGTCGCTGCGCTGTGGCGGACATCGACCCCGACAGTCCTGGCTGCGAAATGTGGTGGTACCAAGGTAACGCTCACTCCCCTAAGGGCGACGATCTGGGCTACAGCGGGATGAGTACCAACATGGCCATTTGGTTTGATGGTACCCTCAACCGTCAGCTCTACGACAGAAGCACCATCAATGCCCCCAGGAACAGCAAGGGACGCGTGTTCACGGTCTACCGCTATGAGGTGACTACCATCAACTCCACGAAGTCGAACCCCAACTTCTATGGAGACATCTGGGGCGACTGGCGTGAGGAACTGATTCAGGTTACCAGTGATTTCTCTGAACTTCGCATCTTCACCACTTGGTATCCCACGGAGTATAAGTTCCCCTATCTGATGAGCGACCACGTCTATGAGATGAGTGCCCTCAATCAGAACATCGGTTACAACATGCCCACCGAAACGGGTTATTACCTGGGCTCGGATTTGTTGAAAGATAAATGAAAGTCACGACATTGATTTAGACTATAGAGATTATGAACACGATAGTGACAGTTGTCTGCATAGCGTTGGTTTTGGCCTTCGTCTTCTTGGTGCTTATCGGTGTCATCCACCTGGGCTTTGCCGAGTTTTGCCTGGCCCTGATAGGGCTGCTTTCGTTAGTGTGCGTTTATTTCATAATAAGGATAAAACGGATGAAGTGAACGCCCTCCCTTCACTGCGGGAACGTGCGTTTCACTGTCATCCGTTTTAGTTTGCCTGATGTCCTCCTGTTCTTGGGAGGACATTGTTTTATCTCTCCGACCCGGGGGAAAGTCATTTCGTCTCCCCGCTGGCGTTGTCCTCCTGCTGCTTGCCACCTTTCTGGAATACCGACGGCGACACGCCGAACTGGGCCTTGAAGCACTTGCTGAAGTAGAAGGGGTCGTTGATACCTACCTTGTACGATACCTCGGCCACGGTGAGGTTCTCCTGCGAGAGCAACAGCTCGGCTCCCTTCTTCATGCGCACGATGCGCAGATACTCCACGGGTGAATAGCCTGTCAGTCCCTTTATTTTCTTATAGAACATGGTGCGGCTCAGCTGCATCTGTTGCGCGAAGTCGTCGATGGTGAAGTCGGCGTTCGTCATGTTTGTCTCTATCACCTTCTCCATCTTCTCGGTGAACTCGCGGTCGCGGTCGGTCGTGTACATGGCCGTGTGTACCATGCCCGGCTCGCTGGTGTACTTCTCGCGCAGTTTCTCCCGCTGCTCTATCAGACGGAAGACGCGGGTGATGAGGAACTTCGTGCTGAAAGGCTTTGCTATGTAGGCGTCCGCACCGGAGTCGATGCCCTCGGTTTGTTTCTCGATGGAACTGAGGGCGGTGAGCAGGATGATGGGAATGTGGCTCGTGGCGAAGTCATGCTTCAACTTCTTCGTCACCTCGAATCCGTTCATGCCCGGCATCATCACGTCGCATACCACCAGGTCGGGGTCGCACTCCTGTGCCTTCTGCAGTCCCCTGAGGCCATCCTCGGCGGTCTCCACTTGGAAGTAGGTGCCGATCTCTTCCTGCAGGAACCGCCGTACGTCGGCGTCGTCCTCGATGATGAGTATCTTGTGGCGGTTCAGCGGTCCTATCTCTTTCTTGAGTGCCTCTTGCTGTTCGATTGTGAAGCTGTCCTCCGTGACGGATGCCTTGTCCTCACTCGTGTCGACCTCTTTCACCTCCACAAAGTCCGCCTCGTCGTACACCGCCGGGTCTGTCGGCAGGGTGACGGTGAAGATGGATCCGCCCGTGGGGTTCTCGCTGTAGGCGATGGTACCCTTATGCAGCAATACCAACTCGTAGGTCAGATGTAGTCCCACACCGATGCTCTCGCGCGAGAAGTTCACCTGCATAAAGCGTTTGAACAGTTGGTCGCGTTTTTCCTGCGGGATGCCCACGCCATTGTCGATGGTTTCTATCTTCAGCTGCTTACTGGCTTCGTCCACTGTGGCAACCAACTGTATGTGGCCTCCCGACGGGGTATACTTGAAGGAGTTGGAGAGGAGGTTGTACACCACCTTGTCCAGACTCTCGCGGTCGATGAACATCCGGTAGGATGGGGTAGAGGGGCGAAACTCGAAGTTCATCTGCTTTTGTTCGGCCAGATCGTTGAAGTTCTGGCAGATGTCCCCGAGGAACTTCATCACGTCGGTTTCTTCCAGGGCGAGCTTGAGCTTGTTGTTCTGCAGCTTGCGGAATATCAGCAGTTGGTTGACGAGGCGCAGCATGCGGTCCGTACTGCGGGTGAGGGTCTGTAGCAATCGATGTGCTTCGGGTGGCATTCCACTCACGCTGGACATCTTCTCGAGCGAGGCGCGTATGAGTGTCAGGGGGGTACGGAACTCATGCGAAATGTTGGTGAAGAACACTAGTTTGTACTCCGTCAGCTGTTTCTCTACCTTCATCTGTGTGCGCAGCGTGTTGAATTTGCCCACGATGCGGAAGGTGAACCACAGTGCCACGATGAGGAGTAGCAGGTAGAGCGCGATGGCCACGTTGCTCTCCCAGAAGGGCGGACGTATGGTGATGTCCAGTACCGTCTCCTCACCCTTCCAGCGGTTGGCATAGTCGTAGGGCATCACGTGGAACCGGTAGTGGCCGGGCTTCAGGTATTTATAGGAAGCGAAGTCCTGGTCGGAGCCTTCGTTCCAAGTCTTGTCGTAGTTCTCCAGCCAGTAGCGGTAGTGTGACTGTCCGTTGTCGTTGTAGTTGAGCCCCGAGAAACTGAGTATGAGTGAGTTCTGGTAATGCTCCAGCGTCACTTGGTCGGAGTAGGCGATGTCGCGGCTCAGAGGTGAGTCCTTTGTCATGGGGCTCACGGGTGTGCCGTTGATATAGAGTCCCGTGATGGTGGCATGGGTGGTGGGCGTGTTGTCCGTTATCTTGCGCGGGTTGATGATGGTCACGCCATAGTCCGTGCCGAAGTAGAGATACCCTTTAGGACCTACCGCGGCTGTGCTCTCGCTGTAGGCGTTGCTCTGCAGGTAGGCGGAGAAGTAGTAGTTGTCGAACGAGCAGTTCTCCGGGTCGAAGCGCGACATGCCGTACTCGGTGGCTATCCACAACCGTCCCCGCTCGTCCCTCAGGATGGACTGCACCATGTTGTGGACCAATCCGTCCGCTTGGGTGAACTGCTTGTAGGTGAACTTATCCTCCTTGGGCGAGTAGGTGCAGAGGGCGAATCCGCCTCCGCAGGTTCCTACCCACATTTGGTTGTCGCCTTCGGGTAATAGTATCCTTATCTCGTTGCCGCAGAACTTGTGGTTCGTCAGACTGTAATGTCGACCCTCCTTGCCGGCAATCAGTGAGTCGGGGTGAATCAGGTATACTCCGTCGCTGGTGCCTTCCCAGATGATGCCGTTGCCGTCCTGTTGCAACACGCGTATGTCTTTCAGTCCTACGTTGTCCGATATGAAGTGCCGGAAGGTGTATTTTCCGTCGGCTGTCCGGTTGGCCAGGTTGAGCCCAGTGTAGAGTGTGCCCACCCAGAGGCGCCCCTTGTTGTCGCGTAGCAGTGAGAAGACGTTGTTGCCCGACAGGGAGGTGCTGTCCGCATCGTCGTATTTATACCAAGTGTTGCCTATCTTCAGTCCGGCTCCCCGGGTGCCGATGCACAGGTTCCCGTCATTGTCCGTCAGGGCGGCGTATCCTTTTATGGGCAACTGGTCTACCTCCCGGAACTGTTTACCGGTGCTGTATTCATAGAGTTTGCCGTCGCCCGTGCCTATCAGCATGGTGCTGTCGGGTGTGGGCATCAGCAGGCGTACGGTGTTGGCGCGGTTGCTGATGGTCTGCTCCTGCAGTATGATGTGCTCCACACCTTGGTTGGTGACGGTGAGCCGCTGCAGTCCCACACGCTCGGCGCTCACCCAAATGCCACCGGCATTGTCGATTTCCAGGTAGGAAAGGAAGTCCGAGTTCAGCGGGTTGCGCTTCTCCTTGCCGGCGGTGAAGTGGTGAAGCTCTTCCGTGACGAGGTCGTAGGCGAACAGACCATTGCCGTAGGTGGATATCCACAGCACGTCGTTGTCGTCGTGCACGATGCGGTAGCGCTCATAGTCCACCAGGGATACCTTCTCCTTGGGGAAGAGGTCGAACTCGCGCATCTTGCCCGTCGTGGCTTCGATGTACCACACGTGTCCGGTCTTGTTGTAGACCCAGTAGTCGCCTCGGTTGTCGGTCTTCACCTCTCCATTGTTGATGGCTAGTCTCTCGCTCCGCACCATCTTGTGGCTGTCGAAGTGGAACTCGAACGTCCCCTTGTCGGTGAATATGTACCACCGGTCGGGTAATGCGAGATGGCCGGTGTACTTCAGTCCCTCAGCGGAAATGGGCAGGCAGGCCAGTCGCTCCATCTTGTTTCCTTTCCAAATGTAGACGTTGCCGTCGCGGCTCATGATGTAAACGACTCCTCGGTGCACGGAGGCCCCATAGGTGTTGACGTGATTGTCTATAGTGCGTATCTTTCCGTTCTCGTAGACCGACACACCACTTCTGGTTCCTATCCAGGTTTTTCCTTTCGCATCCTGCACCACGAAGCGCACCCACGGATTGGGCAGCTCTCCTTGCCGATGGGAGAAAATGGTGGACGACAACTGACGGTTCGCGTCGCAGACAACCCGTCTGACCACGGTCTCCGTTGCGGTGGACCACAGCCAGATGGTGCTGTCGGGGGCTTGGAAGAAGGTGTTTGGGCGCTCGTCTTCCTTCATGTCCAGGTTCACGAAGCAACCTCGTTGCAGGTCGTAACAACTGAACTTACGGTTTGTTGTGCCTATCCACAGGAACTCGTAGGGACCTTCCTGCAGGTTGTTGATGTTGTTGTGGGCCAGCGACAGGTCGGTGCTGCCGATGTCCGACTGGAAGTTGAGGAACGTGCTGCCGTCGTAGCGGCTCAGTCCGTTGGTTGTTCCGAACCAGATGAATCCCTTGCTGTCCTGGAATATCCGCCGCACCGTGTTGCTGGGCAGTCCGTCAGTCGTGCTCAGCGACTTAGAGCGCAGTTCTATCCGTTCGGCGTAGGCGTCGGGCATGGCCCACATCACCCATGCGACTAGTAATAGGCATATATTTTTCATCGTAGTCAATCAGGTAGTTGTGATAAATCTCTTTTGGACTACAAAGGTATCAAAAACATTAAATATACCAAAAAGATTGTAGTTCATTTCCAAAAGTTCTATCTTTGCTTGTCGTAAAAAGCCAACTATTAACTTTAATATATATCGTTGAATTATGAAGACAAATTATGAGATTCGTTACGCTGCGCATCCCGAAGATGCAAAAAGCTACGATACCACACGGCTTCGCCGCGATTTCCTCATCGAGAAGGTGTTTAGTGCTGATGAAGTGAATATGGTCTACTCTATGTACGACCGTATCGTGGTAGGTGGCGCACTGCCCGTGAAGGAGAGCCTGAAGCTGGAGGCTATCGATCCGCTGAAAGCTCCTTACTTTACTACACGTCGTGAGGTCGGCATCTACAACGTAGGTGGCCCGGGCGTGGTAAAAGCTGGCGACGTGACTTTCGAACTCGACTATAAAGAGGCCCTCTACTTGGGCTCTGGCGACCGCGATATCTACTTCGAGAGCAAGGACGAGAAGAACCCCGCCAAGTTTTACTTCAACTCTTGCGTCGCTCATCGCAACTATCCTGACAAGAAGATTACCAAGGCCGACGCTGTGGTAGCTCACATGGGATCGCTCGAGGGCAGCAACGAGCGCGACATCAACAAGATGATTGTGAACCAGGTGCTTCCTACCTGCCAGCTGCAGATGGGTATGACCGAGTTGGCTCCGGGCTCTGTGTGGAACACCATGCCGGCTCACGTGCACAGCCGTCGTATGGAGGCTTACTTCTACTTCGAGATTCCCGAGGACCAGGCTATCTGCCACCTGATGGGCGAGGTTACCGAGACACGTCACATCTGGATGAAGGGCGAGCAGGCAGTGCTCTCTCCCGAATGGTCAATCCACAGCGCAGCCGCTACTCACAACTACACCTTCATCTGGGGTATGGGCGGTGAGAACCTCGACTACGGCGACCAGGACTTCTCTAAGATTACCGATCTGAAGTAATCCTGACACCGCGTACAGAATGTGACTAGGAAAAGATAATTTACTAATTAATTAATATAACAAACGAAATTATGAATCCGTATTTGAATTTCTCTTTGGAAGGCAAGGTAGCCCTCGTGACAGGTGCTTCCTATGGTATCGGTTTTGCCATTGCTTCTGCATTCGCAGAGCAGGGCGCTAAGATCTGCTTCAACGACATCAACCAGGAATTGGTAGACAGAGGTCTGAAATCTTATAAAGAAAAAGGTATCGAAGCTCACGGATACGTTTGCGACGTGACCGACGAACCCGCCGTACAGGCTTTGGTAGCCACCATCGAGAAAGAGGTGGGCGCTATCGACATCCTCGTGAACAACGCCGGTATTATCCGCCGCGTGCCGATGCACGAGATGGAGGCAGCTGACTTCCGCAAGGTGATCGATATCGACTTGAACGCTCCGTTTATCGTGTCCAAGGCTGTGTTGCCTTCGATGATGAAGAGAGGCCATGGCAAGATCATCAACATCTGCTCTATGATGTCTGAGCTTGGCCGCGAGACCGTGTCGGCTTACGCAGCTGCCAAGGGTGGTTTGAAGATGCTTACCCGCAACATCTGCTCAGAGTATGGCGAATACAACATCCAGTGCAACGGCATTGGCCCGGGTTACATCGCTACCCCGCAAACAGCTCCGTTGCGCGAGAAACAACCCGATGGCTCTCGTCACCCGTTCGATTCGTTCATCTGCGCCAAGACTCCTGCCGGACGTTGGTTGCAGCCTGAGGAACTGACAGGTCCTGCCGTGTTCTTGGCTTCTGAGGCTTCGAACGCCGTGAACGGACACATCCTCTACGTGGATGGCGGTATCCTGGCTTACATCGGCAAACAACCTAAATAAGTCTTGTCGGTTATGAAGAAGAATTTCATCTGGATTGCCTCACTGCTGATGATGTGCGCCTGTTCGCAGAAGCAGACCGTCACGGTGACGGTGTCCAACAGCACCGACCTTAACCGCACGGATGAGATGGTGGAAGTGTCGATGGAGAGCGTCGCACAGAAACTGCAGCTGGCCGACACCGCAGAAGTGGTGGTGGTCGACGCCAACGGCCAGCAGCTTCCTTCGCAGGTGACCAGCGACGGCAAACTCATCTTCCCCGCTACGGTAGGTGCTAACGCTACTGTCAACTACACTATCGAGGCCGGTACACCGGAAGTGGTGGAGACCAGCGCTTGCGGTCGCTACTACCCCGAGCGCGTGGACGACATCGCGTGGGAGAACGACAAGGTGGCGTTCCGTACCTACGGACCTGCCTTGCAGGCCAGCGGTGAGCGTGCCTTCGGCTACGACGTGTGGGTGAAGAACGTCCCCGAGATGGTGGTGGAGAAACGCTATGCCGACGAGCTCAACCCCGAGACAAAGGCTAAGATTGCCGAACTGAAAGAAGCCGGCAAGACCGAAGAGGCCGACGCCCTTGCCCAGTCTGTCAGCTACCATGTGGACCATGGCAACGGACTGGACTGTTATAAGGTTGGTCCTACGCTCGGTGGCGGCACGGCTGCCCTGTTGGCTGCCGACTCGTCCATCATCTATCCGTACTGCTACAAGGAGTATGAGATACTGGACAACGGTCCGCTCCGTTTCACTGTGAAGTTGGTCTACAACCCGCTGGTTGTCAACGCCGACTCCAATGTGGTGGAGACCCGCATCCTCTCGCTCGACAAAGGCTCGCAGCTCAACAAGGTGGTGGTTACCTACCAGAACCTGAGCGCTGCCACTCCTGTGGTTACCGGACTGGTGATTCACCCCGAGAACCCCGAGGCTTACAAGGCTGACGCTAAGAATGGCTACATCGCTTACGAGGACCTGACCGACAATGTGAACAACAACAACGGCAAGATCTACGTGGGTGCTGTGTTCCCCGCCCTGGTGAAAGAGGCCAAGGCAGTCTGCTTCCCCGAGAAGGAGAGTGAGGAGTTGCGTGGCGGTGCCACTGGTCATGTGTTGGCCATCAGCGACTACAAGCCCGAGACCGAGTACGTCTACTACTGGGGCTCAGGTTGGAGCAAAGCCGGCATGGACTCTATGGAGAAATGGGACAGCTATCTGAACGAATATGCTCAGAAGGTTCGTAACCCGTTGACCGTAACCATCAAGTAAGCTCACAAACAGCCTACATACATTGTGCGCCCGGTTTGTTCGGTACAGAAGAACAGACCGGGCGCATTGCGTTTACCCTTCACCATTCCCCTTTCTTAATCGACAAATATGTGCCATCGGGACCTCTTAATGGAAAAATATTGCACGAAACGGCTTCTTAATGGAAAATATGTATTTCCTTGCCATAGACTGAATGGTTAATCAACAAATATGACCTACTGCAACGCCTTCAAGGAGAGCGACGAGTCGATTCTGATGTTTTGAGACTTTCGAGGGCGTTAAAGGAGATTGTCGTCTCTATATCTGTGGCAATACTTTGCGGATTGGAATGAAGTATGTAAGAATAATCGGATTCTTGCCCAGGTTCTTAATCTTTGTTGGTGGACTCGCGCTTCTTCACCGCCAGGATATTGCGCGTCAGGCCGGCGTACTTGGCTCGCTTCACGGCGGAGCCTTTGAAGAGGGTGCGGTACTGCTCCTCGGTGAGGTGGGCCCAATCGTCGCGGGTCATCTGCAAGAATGCCTCTTGGGGCTGCAGGGCGGTCTCTGTGGTCGGTTGGGCGAAGCGGTTCCACGGACAGGCTTGCTGGCAGCGGTCGCAGCCGTAGATGCAGTCACCCATGGCAGTGGCGGCTTCGATGGGTATGTCGCCCCGGTTCTCTATGGTCAGATAGGAGAGACAACGGTTGGCGTTGAGTTGACGGGGGGCCTCCAGGGCATGCATGGGACAGGCTTGCAGACAGCGGTCGCAGGTGCCGCAGTGGTCGGGCTGAGGCGTGTCGTAGGCGAGCGGCAGGTTGAGTACTAGTTCCCCTAGGAAGAAGGTGGAGCCGGCTTGTGGAATGATGAGCTGACAATTCTTCCCTATCCAACCCAAGCCGCATTGCCATGCCCAGTAGCGCTCCAACAACGGGGCAGCGTCGCAGAACGCACGGCCCTTCGCCTCAGGAAATTGCGTCTGAATGGCTTGTAGCAGTTGCAGCAGTTTGCCCTTCATCACGTCGTGATAGTCCTTGCCGTAGGCGTACCAGGCGAACTGGTAGTGGTCGGACGCTATCAATTGCTTAGGGTAGTAGTTGAGCGCCACGCTGACCACGCTCTGTGCCCCTTCCACCAACAGACGTGGGTCGAGGCGCACCTCCTGGTAGTTGCGCATATAGTCCATGCCCGCCTGCTTGCCCTCAGCTAACCAATGACGGAAGTTCTGCTGAGCGTCTTCGGATACAGGTCTGGCAGCGGCGCACCCACAAGCATCAAAGCCGAGACGTTGTGCCTCGGCTTTGATGAATTCACGGTATGTCTGTGTGATAGGGTCCATAGGGGGTCAGTCGAACACCTTGAACGTATAGCCTTGCTCAAGCAACCATTCGATGGAGCGGGGTAGGGCGTATCGGAGGTTCTGCTCGGACTTCAGAGAGTCGTGGAAGGTGATGATGGAGCCGTTGCGGGCGTACTTCTTCACCTTCTCGAACACCTGCTCGCCGTTGAGGTGCTTGCTGTAGTCGCGCGTCACCAGGTCCCACATCACAATTTGGTATTTCCACTTCAGTACCTCATACTGTAGCCACCGCATGTGTCCGTGGGGTGGGCGGAAGAGGTTGGTCTGCAGTTTCTCGTTGGCCTTCTCGGTGTTGGCCATGTAGTTGCGCGTCAGGTATTCGAATCCACGGATGTGGTTGAAGGTGTGGTTGCCAAGCCGGTGGCCGGCGGCCTTCACCATCTCGAACTCCGCGGGGTGCTTGCGCACGTTGTCGCCCACCATGAAGAAGGTGGCCTTTATCTGGTACTTGTCGAGCACGCTGAGCACCCAAGGGGTGACCTCGGGTATCGGACCGTCGTCGAAGGTCAGATACACGGCGTGCTCCTTGGGGTTCATTCTCCAGTAGGCGCGGGGATAAATCCAGCGCACCAGCATCGGGGGTTGCTCTATAAACATAAGCCTCTTACTCTATTATTTATTTACTGCCTAAGCGGAGTTTCAGCATGTCGTACAGCTTGTTGAACTCTTCGGCGTAGGTCTTCGTCACCTCCGCATCGGGGTCGTTCTCCACTAGCACACGCGCCACCTCGTTGAGCAGCGAGATGTGGTACTGGCACTCGTCGAAGTTCTGCTGGAAGTGAGTCTCGTCGAGGCTCATCACCCAGGTGGCGTGCTCGGCGGACTTCTTGCCCAGCACCTCCACGATGGCCTCGGCCTGCTGCTTCTTGCCCAGCTTGAAGTATGCGTTGGCCAACGTCATCGATCCGCTCTGGTAGTCGTGCGGCAGTGTGGCGTTCGGTATCACCTTTTCGCAGTAGTCGAGAGCCTTCAGCGCCTTGTCGTTCTTACCCTCCTTCAGCAGTTGCGTCACCAGTTGGCTGAACATGCGGCGGTGTGTGTAGCACATGCGTGTGATGGTCTCGTCGAGGTACACCTTCGGGTTCTCTATGCCGCCGAACTTGAACTTGTTCATCAGGTTGTCATACATCTTCTCCGTGTCGATGTAGAATCCCTCGCGCAGGTTCTGCGGATAGCCCAGCTGCTGCATGTTGAACGGTGTGATGCGGTAGGCCAGACCCTCTTGCACGAAGAAGGGGCTCAGTCCCATGTGGTTCTCCTCGCCCACGGTGGTGGCGATGTAGATGGGCCGCTCCCAGTTGGCGTTGGCCAGCATCTCCAGCATCATCAAGTCGCTCTTGTAGAGGGCGCGCTTCCTCAGCGGGATTATCATCTTGTCGGGGATGCTGTCGTTCAGCTCCTTCGGTATGATCATGCCCGAGCGGCGCACGGCATCCTTGTCGATGGTGATGTGGACCGTGTCGGTGGGGATGAAGTGGAGGTCGGCGTTCTTCGTGCGCACCCAGTACTTCAGGATGTTCTTCAGTTCGAAGGGGTCGTCGCCGAAGCTCTCCTTGGCGGCCTCGGGGTTGCTCTTGTAGATCTCCAGCACCTGCGACTTCGCTTCGGGGCGTATGGGGACGTATTCGTTGGTGCCGGACACGTACTCGATGCGGTCCCACAGGATGGGCACCGAGGGCGACTCGTAGGCCGGGCGGCGCATCTGGTCGATGTACCAGTCGGTCTGCAGGTAGCTGAGGTTGCACACGCGCACGTCGGTGCGGAAGTTCTCCGTCTCCTGGTTGTACCACAAGGGGAATGTATCGTTGTCACCATTGGTGTAGATGATCGGTTTGCCCTCTTGCTGCAGGCTCATCAGGTAGTTCTGTCCGAAGTCGCGGCAGGTGTAGCGCCCGCTGCGGTCGTGGTCGTCCCACGTCTGGCTGGCCATCTGTATGGGGACGCAGAGGCAGAGGACGGAGGCTATCACGGCAGCCGTCACGCAGATGTCGCTTCGTTTGCCGGCCTTGTCGGCGAACTTACTAATCTGACCCTTGTCGTCGTATGTCTCCGCGGGCTTAGTCCCTTTGCCGATGTATTTGTTGAGCAGTCGTGCCACGCCTACCACGCCCAGACCAATCCAGATGGCGAAGGCGTAGAACGAACCGGCGTAGGCGTAGTCGCGCTCACGCGGCTGGTTCGGTGTTTGGTTCAGGTAGAGCACGATGGCCAGTCCCGTCATGAAGAAGAGGAAGAAGACCACCCAGAACTGCTTGATGCCCTTCTCGCCCTTGTAGGCTTGCCAGAAGAGGCCGATGAGGCCCAGCAGCAACGGCAGACAGTAGAACACGTTGTGACCCTTGTTGTTCTTCAGGTCGTCGGGCAGCAGACTCTGGTCGCCCAGCATCAGGTTGTCGATGAACGGGATGCCTGTTATCCAGTTGCCTTTGTCGTTCTCGCCGCTGCCTTGTATGTCGTTCTGGCGGCCGGTGAAGTTCCACATGAAGTAGCGCCAGTACATATAGTTCACCTGGTAGCTGAGGAAGAATCGTATGTTGTCCCACTGCGTAGGCATCTTCACCTTCACGTTTTGTCCGCACTCGTCGTAGTCCACCTGGTAGCCTTTCACACCACCTAGCCACTCTTCGTAGAGGTTGTGTCCGCCCCAGTTGGCGTGTTGCTCGCTGTACATGCGGGGGAACAGCATGTTCTGTGCGTAGACGTAGTCCGTCTTGTGGCGCACCACCTCGTAGCTGTCTTTCTCGTCGGGGGTCACCTTCTCCTTGCGCTGGTACACCGGAGCGCCCTCAACGGACACCGGCACGCAGTAGCCATCCTCTTGTTTCAGCTTCACTTTCGACGAGTAGGCTTGGCCGTAGAACAGCGGACGGGTGCCATACTGCTCACGTCCCAGGTAATCGCCCAGCGTGAAGATGTCCTCCGGGGAGTTCTGGTCCATCGGCGTGTTGGCTGTGGAGCGGATCACTATCAGCGCGTAGCTCGAGTAGCCCACCATGATCATCATCAGGCAGAGCAGGGCGGTGTTCAGCGCGCGTGCGCTCACCATTATCTTCTTGCCGAAGACACCGAAGAGCCACATCACGAGCAGTGCCAGCACCACGATGCCACCAATGATGCTCAGTGCGCCGTAGCCATAGAACGGGATGCCCAGCATAGCCACTGTCGCCACGAAGGCGATGTTCATTCGCTTCACGTCCTTCACCGTGTAGCTCTCGTACACGCCCCAAATGAGGCAGGCGGCCAGCAGCACGATGTAGACGATGACGCCCGTGTTGAACGGCATGCCCAGCACGTTGACGAATAGCAGCTCGAACCATCCGCCCACCTTCACGGCGCCCGGCACGATGCCGTAGAGCACCACGGCAATCAGTATCATGGAGCCCACGAGGGCCAGCAGACTGCCCTTCAGGTTAGCGCCCGGGTTCTTCTTATAATAGTACACCAGCACGATGGCGGGTATGCAGAGCAGGTTCAGCAGGTGCACACCGATGGAGAGTCCCGTCAGGTAGGCGATGAGTATCAGCCAGCGGTCGCTGTGTGGTTCGTCGGCCACGTCCTCCCACTTCAGTATCAGCCAAAAGACGGCCGCGGTGAAGAGTGATGAGTAAGCGTATACCTCACCCTCCACGGCGCTGAACCAGAAGGTGTCGCTGAACGTGTATGCCAATGCGCCAACCATTCCGGCACCCATGATGGTGATGAGCTGTCCCAGCGTCATCTTCTCCACGTCGGGGCAGATGAGGGAGCGCGTCAGGTGTGTGATGGTCCAGAAGAGGAACAGGATGCACCCCGCGCTCAGCAGTGCCGACATGGTGTTCACCATCCGCGCCACTTGGCTCGGGTCGCTTACGAACTGCGAGAAGAGGTTGGCCGTCAGCATGAAGAACGGTGCGCCAGGTGGGTGGCCGACCTCCAGCTTATATCCGGTGGTGATGAACTCGGGGCAATCCCAGAAACTCGCGGTGGGTTCTATGGTGAGGCAATAGACAACAGCCGCCACCAGGAATGTGAACCATCCCGTTATGTTATTTACCAGTTTATACTGTCTCATGAGTCTTGTTGTTTTTTAGATACTCGTTTGGCGGGCAAAGATACAAAAGTTACAAAGAAAATTCGCTACCTTTGCTCAATCTTTACCTATTATTATATATAGCATGGCAGAAACTCTAGAAAAAGTCAGCGGGACGAAGGAGGAGATGTACCGCGTCCTCGTGCCGCAAATCAAATCCCTGTTGGAGGATGAAACGGACCCCATCGCCAACATGGCCAACGTGGCGGCCGCTCTCATGGAGACCTTCCGCTTCTGGTGGGTGGGCTTCTATCGGGTGATGGACGACCAGCTGGTGCTCGCCCCCTTCCAAGGCCCCTTGGCCTGCACCCGCATCGGCTATGGCCGGGGTGTCTGTGGCACAGCCTGGAAAGAGGCCCGCACCGTCATCGTCCCCGACGTGGACGCGTTCCCCGGTCACATAGCCTGCAGCTCGGCCTCGCGGTCGGAGATTGTGGTGCCTATATTCCAGGGCGGGCAAGTCACCGCGGTGCTCGACATCGATAGCGACCGACTCTCCACTTTCGACGATGTGGACGCGCAATATCTGCAACAAATTTGCCGATTGTTAGGCAGCTAAAGCTAAAAACGTTACTTTTGCCACTCAATACTCTAAACCAACAACGCTTATGAAAAGAGATGTCGTGCTCCTGGATGGAGCTGTAGGAACCAGTCTTTGGAAGAAATCCAATGACAGACACCCCGTATGGACTTACAATATCAATCAGCCCGAACTGGTGACCGAGCTGTTGACTGAATATATGGCCGCCGGATCGCAGATAGTGCTCACAAACACCTTTGCGGCCAACCGCTCGTTCGTTAGCCGCGAGGGCGTCTACGACGTGCAGGGAGTGGTGCGTGCTGGTGTCAAGCTGGCCACCGATGCCGTGGAGGGAACGGATGTGAAGGTGATGTTCACCGTCGGTCCGCTCATGGAGATGCTGGAGCCCTTCGGCGGCATCAGCGAGTTTCAGGCCAAGATGATGTACGAGGAGCAGATAGGTGCCGGCATGAGTCTGGACGTGAAGCCCGACATCATCTACGTGCAGACCTTCATCGACCTGGCCATGGCTGAGATAGCCATCAGCGTGGCGGAGAAGTACGATGTGCCCATCTTCTGCACCATGAGCTTCGCCGAGAACGGCTACACCATCATGGGCAACTCCGTGGACGAGTTTATCGCCGCCATGGAGAAGCACCCCAAAGTGCAAGCCATCGGTCTGAACTGCAACATCACCCCCGAGCAGGCTGTCCCCGTCATCGCCCAGTTCGCCGGCAAGACCACCAAGGAGCTTATCTTCAAGCCCAACGCCGGTCAGCCCAAGGTGCAGGATGGCCAGACCGTCTCCGCCGAGGACGCCGCCTCCTTCGTGAAGGCCTCCCTCCCCGCCCTCGACTATGGTGTGAAGTACATTGGCGGCTGCTGCGGCACCGACCCCCTCTACATCCAACTGCTGCGTCGCGAACTCGATAAGGAATAAGTGTAATTGTATATACAGGTATGGCATCGGGCGGCTCTAGTGAGCCGCCCGATGTTATTGATATGGTTCGGTGCGCTCCCTGGGTTCGCTATATATTATATAAGGTATATGGAGGTGTACATTATCTTCTATTTGCACATTAGGAAAAGTAAAATGGAAAAAACGATAAGCAGTTGTTGTGTCGCTAATTTACTTTTAATACCTTTGTGCCAACGAAAAGGCTTTCATTATGAACAAGAATTCAGGTATAAGTCGCGAAGCGGTTGCAGTTGAACTCTTTAAAGAGCATTTCAACCATCTTGTGCTCTACGTGAATTCTTTTGTAGACTCAATTCCCGTGGCTGAGGACATTGTGCAGGACATGTTCGTCAAGCTTTGGGAGAAGAAAGACCTCTCGCAGTGCAAGTCCTCTTTTCTCTATGTCTGTGCCCGCAATGCGGCATTGAATTACCTTCGCACTCAGAATCTCCAGACTTTTGAGGTGGAACGGATTGACCAGGTCGACGTGTCGGACGATGCTGAGGCTCAATTAGCCTATATGGAGAAGCTTGAGCAAATCTACAAAGCCGTGGAGAGTCTCCCGCCCCAGTGTCGTGAGGCGCTGAAGAAAATCTATTTTGAAGGAAAGACCTATGCCGAAACGGCAGATGAGATGCACCTCTCCATCAATACGGTGAAGACGCACGTTTACCTTGCGATAAAAAACTTGCGCCAAAACTTCATCTACATCTTCTTTATTCTGTAGACTCTCCTAATGGTCTGTTATTGACCTCTGTACGATGTGCTACACGCATCCGTGAGTCGTACTCTGCGCACTTGCCAAGGCATGAAAATCTCTCTTTTATCGAAAAAATATGCTTCTCTGTTCACGAGATTCCACCTTTTATGTGTTCTATTAACAAAAAGCTAAAGTATGAAACGAGGAGACATACATTCCGACCAAGGGAACACCGCTTGGGATGAACTGAAGGATTCCGAGCAGATGAGGAAGGACCTTCAGCGGCTCTATCTGTTGAAAAAACGGGAGAAGACGAACACCAAACGCTTCCTGCGGACTATCAACCGACGGAAGATGGTGCGCCTGCGCCCTCTCTACTACACCGCTGCCGCAGCAGTTGTTCTGTTGGTAATAGCATTTTCTACAACTCGATATTGGGAAACTCCTGCCGTTGAGGCTCCCGTCGCTCAGGATGAGGAGCGTTTCATCCCCGAGGTACACTATGATATCACCCTGAAGCTCGCTTCCGGCCAACAGTATTCGCTGGGTGAGTTCCAACGTTCTTTCATCGAGTCGGGAGGTGTCAACATCTCCTCATCAGACGGAACTCTCACCTACAACGACAGGAATTTCTCAGACACGTTGTCCAGTTCCGTCCTTTACAACGAACTGATAGTGCCGCGTGGTCGTGAGTGTGAGATAACTTTGTCCGACGGCACCTTCATCCGACTCAACTCCGAGTCGCGGCTCCGCTATCCCGTCACCTTCAAGGGAATGAACACCCGTGAAGTGTTTATGGATGGCGAGGCTTACATGCAGGTGCACCACAATCCGGAGTGCCCGTTTGTCGTCACCTCTTCGCGTATGGTGGCCACCGTGCTGGGTACCTCTTTCAATATAAAGGATTACCCCGACGAACTGACGTACGGGCTCACATTGGTTGAGGGACGGGTGAACGTGGAGAACCGTCGAGGCCGGCTGTACCAATTGATTCCCGGTGAGGAAGTGCAAGGCAACACCTCCTCGGACACCTACACCAAGGAAGAGGCCGACGTGGACGGTGTGCTCGCCTGGACTCACGGACTGCTTTACTTCAACAACCGAACACTGAAGGATATTGCGAAAGATTTGGAAAAGCGTTACGACGTAACCGTGAAGTTCGACTCGGAGCAGACCGCCGGCTACTCGTTTATGCTCAAGGCGCAAAAGTTCAGTCGCATCGAGCAGATACTGGAGTTGCTCCACCTGACAAAGACAGTGGACTACCGGGTGAGCGGACGTACCGTCACCATCAGTAAACACGCAAGTGAGTAAACAAATATAGTATTAACAAGTATTTTTTAAAGAGAGAATTCTTATGAGAATGAACAGAAACAGGTCCGGCAAGATTCATGTCGGCACCTTATCAAAATCTTTGGGAGTTTTCGCGTTGGTACTTCTCTTCTTCGCCCATGCGGCCTATGGCTCAGCCTTGGCGGACAAGAAAGTCACGTTGCGTCTGAACAACGTAACCTTGAAAACTGCGATTACCGAGATTATGAAATCGTCTTCGTACGGCATATCGTACAGCGTGGACGAAGTGGAAAAGATCAAGAACGTCAGTCTGAACGTGACCGATGTGGATGTGGAAGACGCCTTGACGCAATGTCTGTCGAGATACGGCATGACCTACACCATCAGCAACAACACGGTGGTGGTGAGCGCCGTGAAGCAGACCCGCGAAGGCGGCAAGGTGAGGGGCTTAGTCGTTGACGGCAAGGACAACTCCCCCTTGGTGGGAGTGAACGTAGCCGTGATGCAGAACGGCCAGATGTTGACCGGTGTCACCACCGACCTCGATGGTAAGTTCGAGATAGACACCCCCGCTGGTGCCTCCCTCCGCTTCACCTACGTAGGCTACAAGGACCAGTTGCTCGTCCCCACCCCGCGCAAAGCCATGCGTGTGGTCATGGCGGAAGACAACACTGCGATGGAAGAGGTGGTTATCAATGGTTACTACTCACGTAAGAAAGATAGCTTCACGGGTTCTGAGGTCAGCATTACTGGTGACCAGTTGAAAGATATCGGTGCCAGTAACCTCTTGTCTTCCCTCTCGGTATTCAACCCCTCTTTGCGCCTTACCGAGGAACTGGAATATGGTTCGGATCCTAACCATGTGCCAGAGATGACTTTGCGTGGACAGAGCACATTCGATTTGCGTGGTTCTGCCGAAGGATCACGCAGTAACCCCAATGCTCCCCTTTATATTATGGATGGAGTAGAAGTCTCCGCTGAAACAGTGTATGACTACGATATCAACCGCATAGAGAATGTTGTCATTTTGAAAGACGCCTCCGCAACTGCTATCTATGGTTCTCGTGGTGCGAATGGTGTTATCGTCATGACTACCAAACGTCCGACTCCAGGAAAGATAAAGGTGGATTTCAGTGCGAACTATTCCATCTCCACTCCGGACCTCTCATCCTACAATTTGATGAACGCTGCCGAGAAGTTGGAGTTTGAGCGTTTGGCAGGTGTGTATATCTACAGTGCTGGTGGAATGGAAGGTCAAATGATGAAGGATGAACTGTACAACAGCCGTTTGCAAGAGGTGGCTCGGGGCGTGAATACCTATTGGCTCTCGCAACCCTTGCAGACCTCGTTGACGCAGAAGTACTCCACTACACTTGAGGGCGGCGACAACAACTTGCGCTATCAGTTAAACCTGAAGTACGATACGAACGAAGGTGTCATGAAAGGTTCCGGACGAGACAACTATGGTATCAGTGCCGTCCTAGACTACAACATTGGCGAGAATTTCAGAGTGCGCAACGAGTTGAGCGTGTCTGAACTGACGGAGAAAGACTCCCCTTACGGTTCCTTCTCTACCTATACCCGCCAAAACCCTTATGAACGCATCTATGATGAGAATGGCGACATGGTGCAATGGTTCACCTCTACAGATGCTGTGAACCCAATGGTCAATTCCACACTGCCTAACAGAGATCGGACAAAGTCAACTATTTGGATAGACAACTTCTCTTTGGAGTGGAGATTTCTCAATGCGTTCCGCTTGACCTCTCGATTGAGCTTTACGAAGACGGTGGCCGAAGACGAAACATTCCTTTCGCCCAATTCGCCTACATACTCATCAGAGACAGACGTGGCACGTAAGGGAAAGGCTACTTATTTCGATTCCAGAGAAAAAACGATTGACGGTAACGTTATGTTGTCGTATTACAAGACCTTTAAGGATGTTCACACGCTGAATGTGACTGCCGGTACCAACTTTACTTCAACAGACTATCGTGGACAGGGCTTCACAGCAACAGGCTTCTTGAACGATAATTTGACGAGTGTCTATTATGCCCAGCAATACGCTGAGAATAGCAAACCAACTGCAGATGCCGATGTGTCTCGCTTGGTTGGCTTCTTGGTTAACGCCAACTATGGTTATAACGAAAAGTACTATGTCGACTTCTCATTCCGTACCGATGGATCGTCCAAGTTTGGTAGCGATTCGCGTTTCGCTCCTTTCTGGTCATTCGGATTGGCTTGGAACGTACACAAGGAGAAGTTTATGAATGAGGACTTTGCTACCTTGAAGCTTCGTGCCTCAGTGGGAAGTACCGGTAGCATCAACTTTGCCTCGTCGCAAGCCATCACTAAGTACTATTACGACTCCGACAATGTGTACCTCGACTCATGGGGAGCTACACTGCAAGGATACGGAAACAGTAAACTAAAATGGCAACAGACCATGACTTACAACTTCGGCGCTGACCTTACGTTGCTAAAAGGCCGTGTTGCATTGTATGCCGATGTCTATCGTAAGCTGACCGACAACCTGTTGTTGCCGATGAATGTCGCTCCGTCTACCGGATTCACATCCTACACCGAAAATGTTGGTAAGGTAGAGAATATCGGTCTCGAAGGTCGTTTGCAGGCATGGTGGTTCAAGAATAAGAATTTCTCTTGGTCCACCACATTCTCCGCTTTCCACAACAAAAACCGCATCAAGGCCATTTCAAATGAGTTGGCTGAGATGAACGAGCGTAACAACACGTCCGACACTAGCAATATCGGTGGCACGGTGACCAACCAATATGAAAACGGACGCTCCACTACTGCTCTGTATGTTGTGCGTTCCGCTGGAATAGACCCTGCTACAGGTAATGAGGTATATATCAAACGCGATGGTTCCTACACCTTTGTCTACGACTACAAGGACAAGGTGGTGGTAGGCGACACCGAACCGAAGGTGAACGGCAATATTGTCAACAACCTCTCATGGAAAGGCTTCTCATTGTACGCAGTTCTGGCATATCGCTGGGGTGGTAAGAGCTACAATTCTACGCTCGCCACTAAGGTTGAGGGAGCCAATCCGACGTACAATGCAGACAAACGTGTCCTGTACGACCGCTGGAAAGAGCCGGGCGACATAGCCTCTTACCGCCGTATCGATGACAACTCCAGTGTCTACCAGTCGAGTCGATTTGTTCAGAAGAATAACTCTTTGACCATGTCGAACCTCTCGCTGACCTATACTGTGCCTACCGAGTGGATCACCCGTTGGGGACTGGAATACTTGAAGATTTATGCGTCAACGACGGATTTGTTCCGCATCTCCAGCATCAAGCAGGAGCGTGGAACGAGCTATCCATACGCACACTCTTTCTCTTTAGGCATTAACTTACGATTCTAAAAAACTGAGATGATATGAATACGATAAAATATATAGCTGGAGTTTTCTGCTTGTCATTGCTGACTGCCTGCAACAGTTGGTTGGATGTGGAGCCGGAAACTTCCGTAGATGAGAAGAAGCTGTTTTCTACGGAACAGGGCTTCAAGGACGCCATTTCGGGTGTGTATGCAGAGATGGCTTCATCTTCGCTGTATGGCGAGACGCTCTCTTTCGAGGTGCTCGACATTCTGGCACAAGAGTATGACTACGAGGCTCTTGACAACCAATATAACGACTATTACAAATTGGCGGATTACGACTACGAATACTCTACCAACAAAAGCCGTGTAGTTTCCATTTGGAACAACATGTACTCTGTGATAGCCGAGATTAATAACATTCTGAAATGGATTGACAAGAATGGTGCCGTGATGTCCACCCGTACGATGCATCAAATCAAAGGACAATGTTACCTCACACGTGCTTATCTGCATTACGACCTCTTACGCCTGTTTGCCCCTAACGTGAAGTTGGCTCCCAATGAGAAAGCCATTCCCTACGTGGAAACGTTTGGTGTGAAGCCTACAGACAGAGAGACGGTAGCTGGAGTCATAAAGAAGGTGAAAGCGGACATCGAGACAGCCAAGAGTGAGTTGAAGGACAACGATCCCATCATGCAGGCTGTCCCTTATCAGATTGCCGACAAGTTGTATGAGGCTGACACTTACATTGCCGTGGCGAACTATTATGCCGCTGATGCTTTGCTGGCTCGTGTCTTGCTCGATGAAGGTGAGTACCAGGAGGCAGAGAGCGCTGCTCAGCGTGTCATCGACTCAGGTAAGTTCCATCTGTTGGATGCGGAGAAGAGCATCAATGTTCCCTCTGATTCGTTGGACTATCTCTTCAACGACGAACAAATATTCGCTGTCCGCAATACGGAGATTCGTACCTATTCAGAGAACATTCACTTGGGAAAAGTTACTGAGTCCTCTTCTAGCCGTGCGGCATTGCCTTTGGCGACGAACATCAACAGCATCTACGATGGCATCAACGACGACGTGCGTCTGGCCAACTGGGTTCAGGCTAGTACCGGTTATTTGGTGAAGTATGCTAAGGAGAACAAGAAGTTCTATCCCAAACAGGTGCTTCTGAGTCTGTCCGAGATGTACCTTATCGTGGCTGAGGCCCAGATGAGACTGAATGAGAGTGACGCATTGGAGACTCTGAACACGCTGCGCCGTACACGTATCCTAAACGCCAGCTTGAGTGACAAGGGGGAGATTAGCCAGTCTGTACTAATCTCGGAGATGCGACGAGAGTTCCTGGGTGAAGGCCAGCTCTTCTTCCAGTACAAACGTTTGAACTCACCGATATTGAATGTCCTCAACGATGTGCCGGCAAGCAACGATGTGTTTGTGCTGCCAATACCCGAGAACGAAAAGGAATATGGTAATTACTAATGACGAAACGTATGAAACAACTATATAGATTTATGGGATTGGCAGCGGTAATAGCCGTGCTGTTCCCTTCTTGTAGAGAAGACGTAGACCTCCCTTACACGGATGAGGAGAAGGTGTATTTTGAATATCAGTATCAAGACCCCAGTTGGTCGTCGACGCATCTTATAAGCAGAGACTCCGTGGTGGCTGCTATGGGTCGTCTGAGCAACGATCAGACGCAGATGGAGGTGAAGATACCCGTAAAGATATTGGGCCAGCAGCTTACCGAGGACAAAACCTACAAAGTGGAAGTGGTGAACGAAGGCGAGGTGATAAAGGGCAAGACCACTGCTGTGGAGAATGTCCATTACCTGCCGTTGGCTGACAGCTATACCTTCCATGCTGGCACCTGGGTGGATACTTTGCGCATCACCGTGTTGCGCTCCGCCTTGAGCTCAAGCTATACCAACAAGGAGAACCGCACAATGGTGCTTAGGCTTACCGATGAGGGACAACTGCACAAAGGTTTGCGCGATGGTTGGGAAATGCTGGTTTCCATGAGCAATTACATTTCGCAACCCACTTGGTGGAATGTGTATGGCCTTGGATTCTATCATCCGGAGAAATACAAAATCTTGTTGATGTTTGCCGACGACGACTTCTATGCTGGCGTGGATATCTTGAATGATAGTTCGGCACGCCGTTGTGTGAATGCGATGAAAAACTATCTTAGCGACAATGTGGTCATCGACGAGGAGACCGGCAAACGTGTCTCATTCGAGAGTTTAACGGATTATGAATAATCAAAAGTGCGATTTACGATGAAAATAACTAATTATATAATCGGTGCGTGTATCCTCGGTGCATTGACTTCGTGCTATGAGGACAAAGGCAACTACGATTACCAGGCAATCAATGAAGTGGCCATAGAGGGAGTGCCCGCCACACAGGAGATTGACCGGTTGGAAACCTTGACCATCACCCCTCAGTTGGAAGGGACAATCTATGGAAGTGATGAGTCGGAATATGAATATGAGTGGCAGCTGAACAAGCGGATTATCTCCACGGAGAAGAATCTGAATTATGAGGTTACAGACGCGACTGGCTCCTATACTTTGCGTTTCTCTGTCATCGACAAGGAAAATCATACGAAGTCCTTTGCCAAGTCTACGTTGGTCGTGAATTCGTCCACCTCATCCGATGGCATACTGGTGGTAAGCAACCGCAACGGCGCTGCTGACCTATCCTATTTGCGTCTGGACAAGGAGAACGCATCCTTTTCCTCTATGTTCTACAACAAGAGCCACGATGAGGTGTTGGGTCACAATCCCAAGCAGCTCTATCAGTCATATGTGGATGGTTGCAAAACGTTCGTGAACAGTTTCGGTGGCAAAGGCATCAAACTTATCTGCGACGAGGGCTTGCTTTGCATCAGCAACATGACGTTGGAGAAGAACGGGATGATTGACAAAAGCTATTTCCTCGACTACGGTCCACTCTACCCGGTTCCCGATTATTCGCAATACAAGCCGGCTTACGTCAACAGCTTTGTTTCCCAGTGGCGTAAGTCGCCCTATGGCTCGGTGTTCAACAACGAGAATCTCTACATCGTCTCCGAAGATGGAGCTATCTATGAAGTTAGTTTTTACAGAGGATCCAACCCTAGTATTTATTCGGCTAACTTCAAGAGCGATGGCACCACGACGTACAAATTCTCGCCAATGATGAGCCAGACCGGACGTACTCCGACTGAAGATCGTGGTTTGAACTTGAACGCCGGATGGACAGGTACCTACCTGGAATTTGTCTTCGATGAATTGTCGGGCAAATTTTACCAGTTCTACTACGAAAGTCTGACGGAGGTTGACTGCAATCATAAGTCTTTCGCTGGCTACAAAGCTTTCTATGGAGAAGACACTTACCAGATGAATCTCTGTTTCGCTGCCATCGCCAATGGGTCGAATGTAAAGCTCGTCTCTTTCGATTTGGCGAACTTAGCTGACAACTCAGTTGTAGTGAACGATGTAGACGCACCGTTGGTCAACGAGAAAAGCCGTTTCTTCATGCTTCGCAATGTTCCGTATGTCTATTTCAATAACGAGACCGGCATCTACAAGTACAACGTGCTGAACGTACAGTCGCAGGTCGCTCCGAATGAGGGTGACAGAATCTGCTCTTTGTCTGACCTAGGATATGGTTCCGATGCGAAAATCGCCGACGTGTGCATGCATCGTGGTGAGAAGAAAATGCTGATAGCCGTATCCCGTTATGGAAATGATGTCGATGGCAATACGGATGAACTGAAGACGGATATCGTGGAAATCAGTCTTGAAGGTGCAACGCCTACGGTGCTCAACAAGTATGAGTCCGTTGCGGGAGCCTCACCGTTGGTCATCTACAAATACCGTACGTTCGCACGCAATGACGAACGTGTTGTCGACTAATAAACGCTTGCAATCCTTATGATCAGATATATTGCTACATTCATCTTTTGTTTGCTCCTCTATCCGGGCCTGTTAATGGCCCGGATAGTGCCGGGTATCCAGTTCTGCCACCTTTCATGGACGGATGTGGTGGCTAAGGCCAAAGAGGATAACAAGCCAATCTTTATCGACTTCTACACTCAATGGTGCGGACCTTGCCTAAACATGGCGGAAACGGTGTTCACGCTGCCTGAGGTTGGTGCTTTCTACAACGAACATTTCATCTGCGCAAAGATTGATGCGGAGTCCGTGGAGGGCAGGGAGCTTGCGCGCAAGTACCAAGTAAAGGTTTACCCCACCTACATCTTTGTGGATGCAAACAGCGAAGAGGCCATCCATCGGAGCAGTAGTACACAGACCGCCGACACCTTCATTTTCACAGGTGAGAGCGCACTGGACGCGCAGCGACGCTCTTTCTATTTGGAAAAATCTTATGCGGACGGAAACCGCTCACGTCAGTTGCTAATGAATTTCATTCGCTACGAGCACTCCATCTACAAACGGGACTTAGTCAGTCAGGCTTTCGATGAACTCCTGAAGGGTGGCGCTAAACTGACTGATGCGGATGTGTGGCAACTCTTTGTCGATTGTATTTCAGGGGTTTCTCCCGCATTGAAACAAGTGTCTGCCAACTATCCGACCTTTTGCCGGTTGTTTACCAAGACGGCTGTGGATGAGAAGTTGGATAAGGAAACCCTTTATGGCGATTATAAGGAGATTGAGTCTCTTTGTGATTTTCCGGAAAAAGAAAATAATCTCATGTTGATTCTAGCGAATACGTTGATTCGTAACCATAATTATCTAGAAGCCACATCCGTCATTGACGGGATGATGGCAGACAGTACGGTGAATCAACGCAAGCTGATGCATCAGTTGACTTTCATTGTACGTCAAGCCACTTACGACAAGGAGATGCCCGACTACTGGGTCGGAAAATGTCTGGAGTACGCACGGTATATTGCCTACAACTGGGCAGACCGCGATGATGCCACCGTGCACCAACTATATGCTTCATTATTGGAGGTGGCTATCAGACGAAACAACAATCCGACTGATATAGAAAAGAAGGTTATCGAAGAGCCTACTATAGGACTGAAGACTTATAGTATGCGTTCTCCTGCCTTGAAGCCCAAACCCGTAAAGAAGAAGTAATCTCTCTTCCTTTATTATAACCTTCAAATCCCAACACTTCCGTTCAAGTGCTGGGATTTGTTACATTTCTCCATTCCCTCCCTTCGTCGCTCTATAGCGGTGTGTCGCCCTGCGCAGGAGTCAGGTGATGAGGAACATGCCGGCCCAATGGGTCAAACAGGAGTAGTGGCGACTAATCCTGAACGGGGGAAGCGTATCCTTCGGATGGGGAGGCGACTGAACTGCTTCATGGGTTATTCGAACTGGTCATTCGCCGTTGGATTCTTGTGAGGTGGCTGATAGGGAAGACGGGGAACGTAAAAATCTCCGCCCGACCTTAAACCTATGTCGGTCT
>CAYZVH010000015.1:0-19309 GCA_964481755.1 uncultured Bacteroides sp.
TTCATAAATCTTTCGCTGTCTATCAGTGAGTTGCGATAATTTTATCGTGCCATTTATCGTGCCATTTACCGTGCCATTATTAGGGACATTTATCTGGTCATTTATTTGGTCATCGTTCTGCGTGGAGTCATTTAGGGTTATCGGTCTTCCGCATCACCAAGTCGGCCAGTAGGACGGCGGACTCCTCTTCTTCCTTGGGTGCGTCCTTAGGCTTCCAGGCCACTATGAAGCGTACGATGGCAGAGGTCACGCAGTAGCCTTTTTGTCTCCATTCAGTCAACTTCCTTTGCATGTCCTTGGATAGCAAGGCTACATCTCTGCCAGTAGACGGAATGCTGAGGCGAAGGTCGTGATAGTCAAGTGAATCGCCACTTCGCAAGGAGAGTATCTCTTTCTTATATGGCTTGGAGAAACCGAGATTGACATCCTTGTGCGATAGTTGGAGAACTATTTCGTCCGGACTGTTATAGTCTTGCTGGTCCGTGACAAAAGCATCAACGGAACGGCAGGAAGAGATGATGCTAGAGAATACATTGCCGTAGAAACGGATGCCGTCGTTGGTGTAGCAGGTGGTATGAATGGAGAGGGTACGCTTGGCACGGGTCATCGCCACATAATAGCGGCGCAGCACCTCGTCGGTGTCGTGCATCGGAGCAGTAATGAGCATGTACACGTGGTCAAACTCCCTGCCCTTTGCTTTGTGGATGGTGCTTACCACCACCTCGGCATCCGACACGTCGCAGAAGTCCTCCACCGACGACTCGAAGATGAACTCGCACAAGTCACTATAGTACTTAGCCTGGTTGGTCTGTTCGAAGAGGGTGACGCACCGCTGCAAGTAAGGTAGAGCCTCGCTGGTGGCATACTTCATAAATGTCTTCTGCTTGGCCCCTTGCCAAAGCTCATCGCTAATCAATGGGGACTTCAGCTGAGCCATGCCCGTGGTGATGAGTTTGATGAAATACTTGGTCTCGGCTAGGTTCCAGAAGCGGAACCCGTCCATCGATTGAATGAGCTTGCCCTTTATGCCCCGTTTGCAGAGCAGGGCGAGCATGATGACCGCCTCTTCGTTGGTCTGGGTCAAAACGCAGGTGGTGCCTTTGCCGTGACAAGCAACGTCGTTAGCCATAGGCTCGTACATGCACCTGGACACGTGTTGTGTAATGCGGACCATGCCGTCCTCCTTACTCATGGAGACAATCGGGGTGCTCTTGATGCGGCGGCCGATGCCTCGCACGAAAGCATTGGCAGCGTCCACAATGTGTCGGGCGCTGCGGTAGTTCTCGGTCATCTCTATCAGTCGGCCTCCCGGCACTTGGCTCAAGCGGTACATATACTGTGAATCGGAGCCCCGGAACTCGTAGATATTTTGGTCGTCATCGCCCACGGCTATCACACGCATCTCTTCGTTGGCCTTCATCAAGGCCGAGATGAGGGCAAAGTCGTCCTCGCTCATGTCCTGTGCCTCGTCGATGACCAGCACGGTCTTGCCTATACGGTTCGGTTCCACTTCGCCTGTGTCAATCATTGCGGCGGCTTTGCTCACTACATCGTCGACCTCTTCAAGATTGCCTATTCTACCCAACAGGTCGAAGCAGTATGAATGGAAAGTTTTGATTTCCACAAAGTTGGCCGCATTGCCTATCAAATCTATCAGACGCTGTTTGAACTCGGTCGCCGCTGCCCTCGAGAAGGTGAGCATCAAGAGTTGCTCGTGTTTCACGTCTTCCAACGTCAGTATAGAGGCCAGTTTGTGGACCAGCACACGGGTCTTGCCACTACCGGGGCCAGCCGCTACCACGATGCATCGTGAGTCCTTGTCACCGATAATCTCCTGTTGTTTGTCCGAAAGCCCTCCGAAGAGTTTCTTATAGCGGGCCGGGGTGAGGTTGCGCTCTATCTCAGCCACCCGGTCACCTTTGAAGTACTTGCTGACAAAGCGCTGGTAATCCATCCGGAAGTAATCTTGCACATACTGCAGGGCGGCATCATAGTCCTTCACCATCAGATTGGCGTATTCGCCCACGATGTGTATCTGCTGAATCTTCTGTTTGTAGAACTCGTTGAGCATGCGGTAGTCGTCGAGCTTATAGCGGTATTTCGGCTCTTTGATACGACGGATGCTCATCGCATTGTACAGAACCAGAAAACCACCTTCCAGTTTGAGGGCACCGATTTTGGAGAGATAAAGCAGAGCCTCCTTCACGTCCTCGAGTAGCATGTCGGCAAAGTTGGTAAAGAGCGATTGGGTGCTACTTTGCATCTCCTTTAGCAATTCCACCACGGAGAACTGCAGCGCGTCGGCCTTCTGCTGGGTATTGACAGCCCCTTGACGGACACCATTCTCCATATCGGCGTTTGCCGTTGGACCTTCGATGGCCTTGCGCGCTCGGTCTCTCTCTTCAGCGAGTTTATAGAGCCAGTCCACAATGAACCGGCAAGCCTCTATTCTCTTCTCAAAACGACGGATGATGTTGTCGATGTCGCCGGTTTTGGTGATAACCACATTGCGCGCGGTGTCTTCTGTCTTCCTCGTATAGCCTTTGACTGTCAAGAAGTAGAGCAATGTGCGGATGTGCTTCTCGGTAGAGGTCTCGATGCCGTCTCTCACAGCATTGTCGTTGAGTTGCTTATAGGAGATTTGCAGTGAGGCGTCCGGTATATGCTCGAGTATGTACCTCTCGAGTCGGGCGAAGTTTTCCAACAACTGTTGGGGCTTACGCCGGGTGTTGCTCACGTCCTGCAGATAGGCGGTGATGTCGAACGTATCCGCCAGGATGCCTTCCTGACGCATTCGCTCCACGGCGGAGATAATTTCCTTTTTGCTCAGCCCTAGAATGTCGGCGAGGTAGTCGACGCGGGATTCCGCCTCATAGTCCTGGGCCGTGGCGATATACTTCTGTGTGATGAGCGACTTGATGATGCGCACCACCTTCTCTATCTCGTCGGCGGAGAAGTAGGGTGACTCCACGATGCGCTTGCGTGCCTCGTCCATGTTCTTGACCGTGATGCCTGTGGCGTAGACATGCGGTACGTTGACTCCGCGCTCGATGTAACCGCCTTGTTCCAAGGCCGATAGTGCTGTGCGTACGCGGGTTTCGATGTCGGAAACCGAATCGTCCCAACCGGCTTGACGGGCAATCTCAAGGGCGGAGCAATTGACGAACGGACGCTGTTTGGTGAAGTCCTTTACGGCTTTCCACACTTGTTGTATCTCGCTGATGCTTAGCTTTGTCTGATTGAGCAGAATGAAGTGTTTGTCCAAGTCGTTGTCGCTATAGAGTACGAAGCACTTGGCGTTGAGATGAGGGTCGCGTCCGGCACGACCCGCCTCCTGCACATAATTCTCCAACGAGTCGGAGATATCGTAGTGTACCACCAACCCAACGTCGCTTTTGTCTACACCCATGCCGAAGGCTGAGGTTGCCACGATGATTCGTACTTGGTCCGACATGAAAGCGTCTTGGTTCTGCACCTTCTCGTCGGCATCCATCTTGCCGTTGTAGGGCAATGCCTTCAGTCCGTCTCGAGTCAACTTGGATGCCAGCTCCCGGGTTCGCTTGGTGCGCGACACGTAGACGATAGTTGGACAATCCGTCACCTCGATGAGTGAACGCAACCGGGCATATTTGCCCTCGTCGGAATCCACGTGGATGACTGAATAGCGCAGATTGGTGCGTGAGGCGGAAGAGGCAAAAAGCTGCAACTCCTCTTTCAGCCAATACTTGAAGTAGTCGCAGATGTCTTGGATGACCTTCTGCTTGGCGGTCGCTGTGAAGCATGAAATCGGGATAGACCTTTGGACTTTGTCGCCGAACTTCTTCTTCTGATATTCTTGAATGAACTTTCCGATGTACATGTAGTCGACCCGGAAGTCCTGCCCCCAAGCCGAGAAGCAATGAGCCTCGTCTATGACGAAACGCACCACATTGCGGCCTAACAGGATGCGCTCGATGGTTTTGGAACGCAACATCTCCGGGGCAATATACAGCAGCGAGGCGTCGCCGTTCTGTACACGCTCGATGGCCAACGAACGGGTGATGGGGTCGAGTAGCCCGTTGATGGTCACGGCATCTGTAATTCCCCGGTCGGAGAGATTGTCCACCTGGTCTTTCATTAGCGACTGCAAGGGAGAGATGACTACCGTGAGCCCGTGCACAGTGTTGCCGTCCATCAAGGCCGGCAATTGGAAAGTGAGCGATTTGCCGCCACCTGTGGGGAATATCGCCAGTAGTGACTTGCCGTCTACCGCCGCTTGAGCCGCCCGCTCTTGCAAGGGCTCGCCATTGTATGTGCGGAAGTCATCGTAGCCAAAGAATCGCTTGAGATTGTGGTGGACATCGAGTTGTCGGTCGCAATAGTCGCAGCCTTCTCCGCAACGGGTGTGGCACAGTACCTTGATGGAGTGCTCCACCTCGGGATAGTTGTGGAGCACCCAACCGGGTGTCACCGAATGCCCTTCGCCAGTCCCAATCAGAGCCAAGGCATAAGCCAGACCGCAAGGAGATTGGTCTATGAGGGTGACGATGTCGGCATGGGCGCAAATCATACCTTCATATTCAGTGCGAATCCAATTGACTAGGTCGGACTGAGTGAAGGGAACTTGCGCCTTCATCATTGTCAGGAACCCCTGGAACTCCCTCTGTTGGTAGAGTAGAGCCGAACAGATGTTTCGCATCCGTTCGGAGAGTCCGTTCCATTGGGCAATCTCGTCCATCAGTAGGTCGCGGGCTTTCTCGCAGTCGTTGACGGGATTGTTCATCTGGTCGCTTAGGAGCTTGTCGTCCTTCACCAGACGATGGTAAGGATGCTTGGGGAAAAGCAGTGGCGAAAGATAGAGCGTGTCCACCAAGTGCCATTTGTTCGAAGTGCCACTGTTGGCACCTTGATTTCCCTGTTCACCAAACAGGTACACTGCATCGTGGTGTACAATGTTGTGTCCGCAGACGAAATCCACGCCGCCCTCGTCGAGGAAGCGTTCCAGTGCCGGCTTGTCGTTCTTGTGGAAAGTGGCTCCATCGTAGCGCAGAGCTCCAATGTCGTGAATCTGGAGGTCCTTCAGCCCTACCTCTGTGTCGATGAATGCCCATTTGCGGACATCGGGTTCCTCACGGGGTGAGACTAGATTCTGAGGCGATGTTCTCTCGGCCATTGACGCGACCTCTCCGTTGGTGTCCATATCGGCATCAACGCCCTTCTTGTTTCTGGTACCGAAGATAAGGTCTATCAATGACATACGCGTCTCGTTTGTTTCGTTTTGGCAAAATTAGTGAGATTATTCCAACGATGCAACATTTGCAAATGTTACTCATCAAGGTAGCCTGCGACATTACTCCCTGTAGAGGTCGTCGAGGGTCACCCGGCCCTGCAGACACGAGGAATATTTGTTGGGCTTGATGCCTCCCGACGCGACCATGGTGAGGCGGAGCGTCTTGGTGGTGCCCGTTACGTTGCGAAACAGTTGGCGACGTTCCTGCATCCACTCCGCATAGTCTTTCTTCATCTCGTATTGTCCCTGGCAATATTTCATTTCGCAGAGGTCTATGGACTTGTCGTTGCGGTCTATGATCAAGTCTATCTGTGCACCTTGCGTGTCTCCCTTGTACGACCACGAGCAGACGTTGCTCGCTATCCCGCTGATGCCCAACGCTTGCTTAATCTGGTCGACGTGGAGTATGCACACCTGCTCGAAGGCATAACCAGCCCAAGCGTTGCGCTTCGTGTCCGGCATGTTGCTCCAGGCATGTTTGTCGAGCCCTTGATAGCTCTTCACGAAGCGAAGGTAGAAGAGCGTGTACATGTCCGACAACTGGAACAACATCCCTTTCCCCTTCTTCCCGAACGCCTGGTAGCTGCGCAGGAAGTCGCATTTCTTCAGGTTGTCCAGTATCTCGGACAGCTTCCCGTTGTTGTCGGTCTTCAGTATGTCCACAATCTCTTCACGGGTGAGCCCGCGCAGCTTGGTGGCGAGCGCCTCCACTACCTTTTTATATAGTGTGGCCTCGTTGAAGAGCGATTTGAAGAGAAAGTCGTACTCCGATGCCAAGATGGCGTTTTGTCCGAAGAACAACTCGTCGACGTTCTGCGAGAGACTCAACGTGGGGTTCAGCAGCGAGAGGTAGAACGGTGTGCCGCCCAACACCATGTAGGCGTCGAGAATCTCCTGACGCTGCCACTCTATGCCGATGCTCTCGAGATAATCCTCCGTCTCCTTGAGGCTGAACGGAGCCAGACGAATGGGCCGGGTGACGCGATTGTGCAATCCACCCTTGTCGCCCAGCAGCTTGTTAGTCATCCACGTCGTGGCACTGCCGCACACGATGAGCTTTAGTCCGCCACGCGACGACGCCCAACTGTTCCAGAACATTTCCAGCGCCCGGATGAAGTTAGACTTGGGAGTGTCCATCCATGGCAGCTCGTCGATGAATATCGTTATCAGCGGCTGGGCTGACTTTGTCTCGAGGTATTCCTCCAACTGCCGGAAGGCTTCGAACCAGTCTTGAGGGCGCTTACGCTTCGTGCCGCTGTATTTCAAGAGCTGCTCTTGCCAGTTCCTGAGTTGCTCCGACTTGGAGATCTGGTAGATTCCGGTGGTGTAGAAGTCGAAAGTGTCGTTGAAGAATTGCTTCACCAAGAATGTCTTGCCGATGCGTCTTCGCCCATACACCGCTATAAACTCCGGCTTCGGCGACTCCACACAAGCCGCAAGAATGTCTTGCTCACGCTTTCTTCCGATGATGTTGCTGTTGTATTCCATAGTGCTCTCATTTGTTGGCGAAGATACGATAAATATGCGGAAACCCCTCGATAGGTGTGCGAAATCTCATGAAAAAGTATAGATTTCGCACACCTATCGAGGGGTATGCCCGCAAAGAACGGTGGCTACGGACTGTCGGCGGGCAGGACTCCAGTGTGCGCTAGCCATTGCTATTATGGCCAATTGCGACAAAATAGTTGGATAGATTTGCTTTTTATCGGATTTCGGTATAATTTTGCGTCGCTTTAAAAGAAATGTGTCGAAAGAATAAATAATACATATAATAGCATGATAACATTTGTTGCTTCTCTTTGCATGCTCATCGTTGGGTATGCTCTCTACGGACTCTTCGTAGAGCGTGTGTTCGGAGCGGACCGCAATCGGAAAACTCCTTGTTACACAATGGCGGACGGCGTGGACTATGTGCCGATGCCTACGTGGAAAGTTTATTTGATTCAGTTCCTCAACATTGCCGGCACGGGACCTATCTTCGGTGCCATACAGGGAATCTTGTTCGGACCGGCGGCTTACTTGTGGATTGTGTTGGGCTGTGTGCTCGGCGGCGCTGTGCACGACTATCTCTCCGGAATGATTTCCCTGCGTAAGGGCGGCGTGAGCCAACCTATCCTGGTGGGTCAGGAGATGGGTCGGCGGATGAAGCTTATCGTCATGGTGTACGTCATCATCCTGCTCATCATGGTGGGTGCCGTGTTTGTCACCACTCCGGCGGGTCTGTTGTCGAACCTGACTAAAGGATGGGGCGAGTGGACCACACCGATGTTCTGGTCTGTCATCATCTTCCTCTATTATATGCTGGCCACCGTGTTGCCCATCGACAAACTGATTGGTCGCATCTATCCGGTCTTTGGCCTGGCGCTACTGATTATGGCGGTCGGTCTGCTGTGGGATATCTTCACACAGGAAGGTAATGTGCCCGAAATCGCGGGAGCATTCACCAATCACCATCCGTCGTCGCCGATACCTCTCTTCCCGGGCATCTGCATCACCATCGCCTGTGGTGCGGTGAGCGGATTCCACGCCACGCAGTCGCCCATGATGGTGCGTTGCATCAAGAACGAGAAACTCTGTCGTCCCGTGTTCTACGGAGCCATGATAACCGAAGGTGTCGTGGCGCTCATCTGGGCTGCCGCAGCCATCAAGTTCGGCGACTCGCTGCAAGTGCCGGGCGACACGCCTTACGAGAAACTGCTGTTCGCCATGAGCGACGACGGATCGATAAACCCCGCCATCATTGTGAACGACATCTGCAACTCGTGGATGGGTAGCGTGGGTGCTGTGCTTGCCATGTTGGGCGTGATTGTGGCTCCTATCACCACGGGCGATACGGCCTTGCGCAGTGCCCGCCTGATAGCGTACGACTTCTTCCACCTCAAGGACACAGGCGTGGTGAAACGTCTGCTCATCAGTCTGCCGATATTCGCTGCGGTGGCGCTGTTCATGATGATTCGTTTCGATGTGCTGTGGCGCTACTTCGCCTGGGGCAACCAGACGCTCTCCATCTTCACCCTGTGGGCCGTCACCATCTGGCTGGCTCGCCATGGCAAGCTCTACATCGTCTCGCTGGTGCCGACCGTGTGGATGATGCTCACCTGCACGTCGTACATCGTCGTGGCCAAGGAGGGTCTGAACCTGTCGCCCCTGACAGGCAACATCGCGGCTTGCGTAGTGACGCTGGTTTCGCTGATTGTCTTCTTCCGCTGGTATTACCGCGGCAAGCGCAGAGGCTTCCGGGTGGACGCGGAGGCATAATGAACCATCGGTAAAACGAGTATGTAGGTCATCGGTCAGAGAGTATATAGCTCATTTATCCGTTACCTTCATACTTGCGGAACCTAATAAGGAAACATAAAAGAGGCTGCACCTGAACGTTAGGCGCAGCCTCTTTTCTATCTCGATGACTTGAGTCTTCTCGGGGGGGTTACTTCACTTCCCACGTGTCGTTGGTCATCAACAGCTCGTTGAAGTTGTGGTATTTCTTCTTCTCCTTCAACTCCTCTATTTGCTCGGCAACGGCCGTCTCGTAGGTGGGAGCGTCGATGTCGCGAATCACACCCAGTGCAATGGGGAAGCCCGGACCTTCCATCAGTGCCAGTTTCAGCTGCAGGGTGTTGTCCACGCAGTGAGCGTCGTGCACCAGGATGTCCTTCTCGGTGATGCCGTTCTCGCCCAGCTTCACCACCTTCAGACCGAAACCTTCCTGCATCAGTCCGTACTCGTTGTGCTCACCGAAGAGCATCGGTTTGCCGTGCACCAGGTGGATGGCGTTCTTGGCACGTCCCTCGCGGCTGTACACCGCGTCGTGTGTGCCGTTGTTGAAGATGACGCAGTTCTGCAGAATCTCGCAGACAGCGGCACCCTTGTGTTGCTGGGCTGCTTTCAGAATCTCCACTGTGCACTCGGCGTCGGTGGCCACGGCACGGGCGAAGAAGCGTCCGCGTGCGCCGAAGCAGAGCTCAGCGGGACGGAACGGATCCTCCACTGTACCGTAGGGAGAGGATTTGCTGACGAAGCCACGGGGTGAAGTGGGGGAGTATTGTCCCTTTGTCAAGCCGTAGATTCGGTTGTTCAGCAGTATCATGTTGATGTCGATGTTGCGTCGGATGGCGTGGATGAAGTGGTTGCCACCGATGGCCAGTCCGTCGCCGTCGCCCGAGATCTGCCAGATGGTGAGGTTGGGGTTGGCCACCTTGGCACCTGTGCTGATGGACGCTGCACGACCGTGGATGGTCTGCATCGCATACGTGTTCATATAATAAGGTAAGCGGCTGGAGCAGCCGATACCGGAGATGACGGCAGTCTCCCACGGCGCAATGCCGATCTCTGCCATGGCTTTGTGCAGTGAGGCCAAGAAAAAGTGGTCACCGCAACCCGGACACCAACGCGGTTGTCCTTTCTTATAATCTTTAGCTGTAAATTCGCTCATGATAATGTCTTGTTTTGAAGATGTACGTTTACTTGTTGATAATCTCTGTGAACGCTTTTACCAATTCTTTCACCACGAAAGGCTGACCCTTCACCTGGTTGAACTGATAAGGAGCGAATCCGTCTACTTTCATGCGCAGATAACCGGCGAACTGTCCCAGGTTCTGCTCGGCAACCACCACCTTCTTGTATCTCTTCAGTACCTCGGCGGTGTTCTTTGGCAGCGGGTTGATGTAGCCGAAGTGGGCTAAGGCTACCTTCTGGCCAGCGGCGTTCATCTCGGTCATGGCGCTATGGAGGTGTCCGTAGGTACCGCCGAAGCCTACAATCAGCAGGTCAGCATCGTCGGCACAGCCTTCTACCTTCACGTCGGGCACGGGGATGCGGGCCACCTTCTCGGCGCGCTCGCGACACATCAGGTCGTGGTTCTCGGGGTTGGTGGAGATGGCTCCCGTGTTGCCGTCCTTCTCCAGTCCGCCGAGGATGTGCATGTAGCCTTCCGTTCCCGGGATGGCCCAGTAGCGTACCTTGGTCTCCTCGTTGCGGCGGTAGGGAGTGTAGTTGTCCTTCATCTCGGCCGTAGCGTACGGCGGGTTGATGGCGGGATAGTTGTCGATGTTGGGTAGTTTCCATGCGGCGGAACCGTTGGCCACGAAAGCGTCCGTCAGCAGGATGACCGGAGTCATGTGCTCCAGGGCAATCTTACAAGCTGCATAGGCTGCGTCGAAGCAGTCCGTCGGCGAGGTGGCGGCGATGACGGGCATCGGGCTCTCGCCGTTGCGGCCGAAGAGCGACTGCAGCAAGTCGGTCTGTTCCGATTTGGTAGGCAGACCGGTGGAGGGACCTCCGCGCTGCACGTCCAGAATGACGAGCGGAAGCTCCGTGATGACTGCCAGGTTCATGGCCTCGGACTTCAAGCAGATGCCCGGTCCCGAAGTGGAAGTGACGGCCAGCGCTCCTGCGAAGGAGGCACCGATGGCGGAGGCACAACCCGAGATCTCGTCCTCACACTGCACGGTGGTGACACCGAGCGATTTGTGTTTCGACAGTTCGTGGAGCACGTCCGTTGCCGGAGTGATGGGGTAGGAACCCAGGTAGAGTTTCAGCCCGGCCTTCTCGGCGGCGGCGATGAAACCATATGCGGTGGCCTTGTTGCCTGAGATTTCCATGTAGCGTCCCGGCACTTTGGTCTTGCTCTCTATGCGATAAGTGTTCGACACACTGGCGTGTGTGTTGTGTCCGTAGTCGAAGCCGGCATGGATTACCTTGATGTTGGCCTCGGCAATCTCCGGTTTCTTGGCAAATTTCTCGCGGATGAAGTTCTCGGCGATGGAGAGGTCGCGGTTGAAGAGCCAGCAGACCAGACCTACGGCGAACATGTTGCGACACTTCAGCATCGACTTGTTGTCCATGCCCGAGTCGCTGAGGCAGTCCTTCACCATCTGTGAGATAGGGGCGGCGATGACGTCCTGCTTGATGCCCATCTCGCTGATGGGGTCGTTGGTCTTGAACTCGGCCTTTGCCAAGTCGCTTTCCTCAAAAGCGTTGGTGTCGATGATGATACAGCCAGTCGGCTTGGTGAACTTATACTGGGTTTTCAACGCGGCGGCGTTCATAGCCACCAACACGTCGCACTGGTCGCCCGGGGTGTAGACCTTGTCGGCACCGATGCTCACTTGGAAACCTGATACTCCGGTCAGCGAACCTTGCGGAGCGCGGATGTCTGCCGGATAGTCGGGGAATGTACTGATGTCATTTCCTACTGTGGCCGAAACCGTTGAGAAGATGTTACCTGCTAACTGCATTCCGTCGCCGGAGTCTCCGGAGAAGCGGACAACGACTTTCTCTAACTCTTTTACTTCCATTTCGTTTGCTTGTTTATTGAGTACTAATCTAATAATTGTTTACTTCGTGCAAATTTCGCAAATCTTCCGTATCCAGCAAAGAAAAACCATATAAATATATCAGATAGTCAGTGAATTTTCTATCGGCTGCGGTCGGGTCGTTCCTTTCTTTTGTCATTGTGAAATGGTGATAATGACACATTGGGTAAGAGTTTGCCGTTAGCTTCGTAATGAAAAGTGATGCAGTGGTTGACAATATGCTAAGTTTATGACAAGGCTCAACGAATTCGGATGGAGCGCGTTTCAGATAATCTCGTTTTGTTTTGCTTTGCGGAGGTAGCAAATGCGCGTCAAGTTGACAACGCCTTGCTTTGTCGGCATTTTCCTCGCCTATTCCTTATATATATAGTGCACGCGAAGCTTGTTGGCGCGATTATCGGCGCTTGCGCTTTGTCACTTTGCAAAAATAGTGTACCTTTGCCAACGCATTTGGCTTTGTAGTTCAACGGATAGAACGTGGGTTTCCTAAACCTAAAATATGGGTTCGATTCCCATCGGAGCTACGGACAGGCGCCAGGCTTTCTCTCGCATGCGGGAAGGTCTGGCGCTTTTGCCTTCATACAGACCTGGCGCTTAACTTGCCGGTAACTTGCCTGGAATCATAATGTGAATACTTGCGAAGAAGATAAGCTGTGGAAAACCAACAACTTAGGCGGAGCAATTTGACTTGCCGGTAACTTGCCGACAAACCTGATGGAGCAAGATAATGAAGAATAAAGGGTAGGGGCTAAAGAACGCAGAAAGAGGATGCACCGTTGCCGGCACATCCTCTTCTGACATTAAATTATAGACTAATACTTACACGTTGTCTAGTTTAGCTTTTGTTCGCCTCCCAAACGAAGTACTGTCGCTTCGCCGCGAGCTTTCGCTTGGGAGGACGGTGGCTCGAACAGATTTATTCCTGTCCGCCACCGAGAGCCTGGTAGATAGTCACCACGCTCTGCATTTCGGTGAAGCGGTTGGACACTTGGGTCAGCTGTGCGTTGAGCAAAGTCTGACGGGCGGTTAACACCTCCAGGTAGGTGGTGTTGCCGTGTTCCATCAACAGTGAGGTGCTCTCCACGGCACGTCCCAAGGACTCTATCTGCTTCTCGTATTGCTCGGACTTCTCTTTAGCGGTCTGGTAGCTGGTGAGGGCGTTGTTCACCTCCACGCCGGCGTTGAGCACAGTCTGCTGGAAGTTGAGACGGGCCTCTTCCTGCTGAGCCTTCGCAATGCGGTACTGGGACGTAATCTGTCCCTTGTTGAACAGCGGCTGGGTGAGCGAGCCTACGGCCGAAGCCAACAGCTTGCCCGGGTTGACAATGCCTGCGCCGGAGCTGTTGCTCCAGCCGGCGCTACCGCTCAGCACGATGGACGGATAGTAGGACGAACGGGCTTTGTTCACACCATAGAAGGCGCTCTCGAGTCCGCGCTCGGCGTTGCGCACGTCCGGACGGTTGGCGAGCAACTGTAGGGGCAAGCCCACGCTGAAGCTCTCGGGCAACACCTGGGCCTCCAGCGTACTACGCTCGATGGTGTGGGGCACTTCGGCCAACACGTTGCACAGGGCGTTCTCGGTCTGCTTCAGCTGGTCGTGAAGGTCGAGCACGGTGGTGCGGATGCTGTAGTAGGTAGCTTCCGTCTGTGCCACGGCGGCTTCGGTAGCCATGCCGGCGTCCATCAATGCCTGGGTGCTCTCCACGCTCTCCTTCCACACCTGCTCGGTGCTCTCGGCGATGCGAATCTGCTCGTCGAGCATCAGCAGGGTGTAGTAGGTGTTGGCGATGTTGGCAATCAGCTGCGTCTTCACGGCCTGCTCATAGTCCTTGCTCTGCTCCAGCAGGGCTTTGGCTTGGCGCTTGCCGTTGCGGATGCGGCCGAAGATGTCCACTTCCCAACTGGCGGTGACGGGCAGGGTGTAGGTCTGTGTGGCCTTGGCCTTGTCGAAGCTGCTCACCGTTCCTTGCGGCGTCAGCGAGAACGAGGGCAGGTAGGCCAGTTTGGACGAGAGCAGTGTAGCCTCGGACTCCTTCACACGCTGTTGTGCGGTGAGCAGGTTGGTGTTGTTCTGCAGTCCCTTCTCGATGAGGCTCTGCAACTGAGGGTCGGTGAACACCTGGCGCCAGCTGAGGTTGGCCAGATTGTTGGCACTGTCCGTGGCGTTCACCTCCTGGCCGAAGAGGCCTTCGGGAACGTCCTTTGCCGGCTTGTATTTGGTGTAGATGCCGCAGCTGCTCAATAAGGCAGCTGCTGACAAAAGGCATATTATCTTTTTCATCTTACTTACTCTTTAGTTTCTTTGAATGCACTCTTCTCTTCGAGACTTCTCTCGCGCTCGGCCATCACTTGTGCGTCGGCTTCCTCTTTCAGGGCCGGGCGGATGCGCTCCTGCAGGAACTCGAAGGCGATGTAGAACACCGGAACCACGAACACCAGGGCCAGCGTACCGACCAACATACCGCCTACGACACCTGTACCCAACGCACCGTTACCGTTGGCTCCGGCACCCGTTGAGAACATCAGTGGCAACATACCGAAGATCATGGTCAACACGGTCATCAGGATTGGACGGAAACGAACCTGGGCGGCGGTGTAGGCCGACTCGATGATGCCCATACCCTTGCGGCGACGCTCGATGGCGAACTCCGTAATCAGAATGGCGGTCTTGGCCAACAGACCAATCAACATGATGACACCGGTCTGCAGGGAGATGTTGTTCTCCAGTCCGAAGAAGCGGGCGAATAGGAAGCTACCCATCAATCCGAACGGCACGGAGAAGATGACGGCGAACGGTACGAGGAAGCTCTCGTAGAGGCAGGCCAGAATCAGGTAAATCAACAGTGTGCAGACCAGATAGATGAAGACGGTGGACGAACCGCTGCTCTCCGACTCCTCGCGGGAGATACCGCTGTAGTCGTAGCCATAGCCGTTGGGCAACGTCTGCGAAGCGACTTCTTCGATGGCCTTCATGGCCTCACCTGAGGAGTAACCTTCGGCTATGCTCACGTTGGCGCTGATGGAACTGAACAGGTTGAAGCGGGTAGAGGTCTCGGCACCCAGTGTCTTCTTCAGGGTGACGAACTGGCTCAGCGGAGCCATCTCGCTGCCGTTGCGCAGGTAGAGGTTGTTGAGCGAATTCTCGTCGAGACGATATTGGGGCGAAGCCTGCATCATCACACGGTAGACCTTACCGAACTCGTTGAAGTTGGAGGCGTAGGAACCACCGCAGTAGCTGCCCAGCACCGTCAGCACGTCGGACGGAGAGATGCCGGCACGCTTGCACTTGGCAGCGTCCACATCCACGGAGTACTGCGGGAAGTTCATGGCGTAAGACGTGTAGGCCATGGAGATTTCGGGACGTTGGTTCAGCGCCATGAGGAATTTCATGGCATTGTTGTAGAACGTCGCCTTGTCGCCGCCGGCCTTGTCCTGCAGGTGGAGCTCGATGGAGTTACCCATACCGTAGCCCGGAATCATACCCGGCTGGAAGGTAAAGATCTGTGCCTCCTTAATCTGGGCGAACCGTGCGTTGAGTCGTTTGATGACGGCGTCGGAGCTGTGTTCCTTGCCGCTGCGCTCGCTCCAGTCCTTGAAGCGGACGATGAGGGTACCGTAGGAAACTCCCTGGCCGGAGATAAGTCCGTAACCGGCTACGCTGGTGTACTTGTCCACCTCGGGGGTGCTCTTCAGAATAGTATCCACGCGCTCCAGAATCTTGTTGGTCTGTTGCAGACCGCTACCGGGAGCCGTGCTGACGTTGATCATGCAGACACCTTGGTCCTCTTGCGGCACCAAACTGGTGCGGGTAGTGCTCATCAGGTAGACCAGCAGCACGCCGGCAGCCACCAGTGAGGTCCACACCATCCAACGGTGGTGGATGAAGAACATCAAACCTTTCTTATATTTGCCCAACAAGGCGTTGAACGAAGCGTTGTAGGCGGCACGCACGCGGCCGTTGATACTCTTGGCGCTCTTCGTTCCGTCAGACGGACGCATCATCATGGCACAGAGGGCCGGACAGAGCGTCAGGGCGTTGATACATGAAATACCTACGGCAGTCGCCATGGTGACACCGAACTGGGTGTAGAACACACCCGAGGTACCGCCCATGAAGGTCACCGGGATGAACACGGCCATGAAGACAAACGTACACGAGATGACGGCCATTGTCACGTCGCTCAAGGCGTCCTTCGTGGCGAGGTATGGCGATTTGTAGCCCACGTCGAACTTCGCCTGCACTGCTTCGACGACCACAATAGCATCGTCCACCACCGTACCGATGGCAAGCACCAAGGCGAACAGCGTAAGGATGTTGATACTGAAGCCGGCAATCATCAGGCAGGCGAAAGTTCCAACAAGGGAAACAATAATTGAAATCGCAGGGATGAGCGTACTCTTGAAGTCCTGCAGGAAGAAGTACACCACCAAGATTACCAACAGGATGGCGATGATCAAGGTCTTCACCACCTCGTGGATGGACTCGAACAGGAAGTCGTTGGAGCTCATCATCTTCACAAACTCCACGCCCTTGGGCAGGTCCTTGCTGAGTTCGTCGAGCAGGGCGGAGATTTTCTGGTTCACGCTGGTGGCGTTGGCTCCGGCCACCTGGAACGAGAGGAACGTACACGAAGGCATTCCGTTCAGGGTGCTGTGGAAGCTGTAGGAGAGGGTTCCCAACTCCACGTCGGCCACGTCCTTCACGCGGAGTACGCTACCGTCCTCCTCGGAGCGGATGACCATGTTCTTGAAGTCCTCGATGTCGGTCAGACGACCTTTGTACTTCATCGTGTACTGGAAGGTGTTGTTGGAGTTCTCACCGAGTGAACCGGTAGGAGCCTCGATGTTCTGCTCGCCCAGCACGGCGGTGATGTCCGACGGAACGAGCCCGTACTGCGCCATCACGTCGGGCTTCAGCCAGATACGCATACTGTACGTGTCGCCCAGCTCCATCACATCGCCCACACCGTCGATACGCTTAATCTGCGGAATGACGTTGATGTCCAGATAGTTGGAGAGGAAGTGCTCGTCGTAGGTGCCGTCTGTGCTCACCAGAGCGCCGATCTGCAGGAACGAGGTCTGACGCTTCTGCGTGGTGACACCGATTTTCGTTACCTCAGAAGGCAACAGACCCTGTGCCTTGCTCACGCGGTTCTGCACGTTGACGGCGGCCATATCCGGGTCGGTACCTTGTTTGAAGTACACCTGGATGGTGGCTGAACCCGAGTTGGTGGCTGTGGAGCTCATGTAGGTCATGTTTTCCACACCGTTGATGCTCTCCTCGAGCGGCATGATCACACTCTTCTGCACTGCGTCGGCGTCGGCACCGGTGTAGGTGGCGCTCACCATCACGGTAGGAGGCGCAATGTCAGGATACTGCTCCACAGGCAGGTTGCAGAGCGCGATAAGTCCCACTGCCAAGATAAGGATAGAGATGGACATTGCCATCACGGGACGTTTTATGAATATATTTCCTTTCATTTTGTTTCTTCTGTTTTTAGATGTTTGTTGAACAACAGATGTTGACCGTCAGCGCGCGGGTTATTTCACTTGTGTACCCTCACGTACCAGTCCGGCTCCGTCGGCGATGATCTCGTCTCCGGCTGTCAGGCCTTCGGTCACGATGTAGTTCTGTCCGTCGCTCTCCGAGGCCACGGTGATGAGTGCGGAAACGGCTTTGCCGTCCACTACCTTGTAGACCATGATCTTGTCCTGCAAGCTGACGGTAGCTGCCTGCGGGATGACGATGCAATTCTTATATACTGACGGGATGATGACGTTGCCGGAGGCTCCGCTGCAGAGCAGACGGTCGGGGTTGGCGAATACGGCGCGGGCTGTCACCGTACCTGTCTGGCGGTCGATCACGCCGCTGATGCTCTCAATCTTTCCCTTCAGCGGGTAGATGGAGTTGTCGCTCAGCTGCAGTTCCACCTCGGTCATGTTCTCAATCATCTTGTCCAGCGAGCCGTAGCGGCGTGTCAGCTCCAGGCGCTGGTTCTCGTTCATGGAGAAGTAGACGTACATCTCGGAGTTGTCCGACACGGTAGTCAGCGGTTTGCTGATGTTGGCGCTCACCAGTGCACCCACACGGAAGGGAATGGTTCCGGCGACACCGGTGGCGGGGCTCTTCACCTCGGTATAGGACAGGTTGTTGCGGGCGTTCACCTCTTGGGCCTGTGCCTGCGCCAACTGTGCCTTAGCGCTCAGGTAACTGTTCTCGGCGGTCTTCAGGTCGTAGGCCGACACCACCTTCTTGTTGTAGAGTTCCTGACGGCTCTCATAGTTCAGCTTGGCTGTGCTGAGCGCTGCCTCGGCTGCCTGCACGTTGGCAGTGGCGGTGTTGAGGGCCGCACGGTAGGGCACCTGGTCGATGACGAACAACGACTGTCCCTTTTGTACTTTCTGACCTTCTGTGATACAAACTTTCGTGATGGTACCTGACACCTGCGGATAGATGCTGATGTCCTGACGACCCTGTATGGAGGCGGAGTAGGTTGTGTTGACCGTCTGGTCGCTGGTCTCCACCTTCATGGTTTTGTACGTTGCGGCACCCTGTGCCTGCGGTGCGTTCTTGCACCCTGTGATAAGGCTGCAGCCTGTGAGAAGCACTAATGCTGCGATGTTCAGATTCTGTTTCATAGATCTTAACCTTTTAAATTATTGTCTCCCTATTGATGTTTAATATTCTCATTTTAGAAATCGGATGCAAAAGTAATGTGTTTTAAAACATAGTTTTACAAGTTTTTGTTCAATGTGATGTTCAAAATCGGAACGAATAATTTGCGTTTAATATTATTTGCATTACTTTTGTGGCTCATTTAAGAAGTGTTATGGAAATATTCAGATTACCCGAGCATGAGGACTTCTACTATGGAGTGGAACAGCTGTCGAATGCGAACAGCAACTATGTGAAGTTTTATGAGTTTATGATGTTTTTCTGCACCAAGGGGAGCGCGCGCATCATGATGGATTTGAAGGAGTATGAGGTGCGCGAGCACACGTTGCTGGTGATTATGCCGGGCAGCATCGTCTCCGGCGTGGAGGTGAGCGAGGACTTCTGTATCTCGCTGATTATCTGTTCGCAAGAGCTTTTCAAGCAGGCCGCATTCCGATTGGATGTTGCCTTCTTCGACTATCTGAAGAACAATCCCTCCTTCACTTACGACTCCGAGCGCGAAGGGGTGGTGCAGGGCTTCCTCACCTCCATCGACATGCTCTATAAGAAGAAGGACCACCGCTACCGATTGCCTATCTTCCGCAACATGATGCAGTGTTTCCTCATGGACATGCTCGACAAGGTTTCGTGCGACGCGGAGCAGAATCAGGTGGTGGATCCCGCCAACCGCTCGGAGTCCATCTTCAGGCAGTTTATCGACCTGGTGCACGTCAACTATCTGGAGCAGCGCGAGGTGTCGTTCTACGCCAACAAGCTCTGCATCACGCCGCGTTACCTCTCGTCTGTGGTGGGACGTGTGACAGGCCACACGCCCAAGGAGTTCATCGACGAGTTCGTGATTCTGGAAATCAAGGCGTTGCTGGAGTCTACGGACCTGAGCATGCAGCAGATTGCCTCGCAGCTCCATTTCCCCGACCAATCGTTCTTTGGCCGCTACTTCAAGAAGCACGTGGGCGTAATGCCGAGCCGCTACCGTACGGAGCACAGGTAAAAGCCCCCGCAAACGAATTTCGCAAAGATTTTGCTTAAGGTAGGTTCACGTTCCGCCAG
>CAYZVH010000015.1:19409-20771 GCA_964481755.1 uncultured Bacteroides sp.
CCCCGCAAACGAATTTCGCAAAGATTTTGCTTAAGGTAGGTTCACGTTCCGCCAGCCCTCAAAAATGAGCCTAGGCTTAATGCCACTTGAGCCATGGCTCTTGTGGCGAAGGGCTAAAGCTCGTGAGCCGATTCCCTTTTTAGCCTTTGTCTATTTATACTTGCGGAGCTTGAATTAAGGTCCAAGTTCTTCCAAACAGACTCGGGCCTTTTTTTCGTTTCTTCTCCTTAAATAGGGTTGCCGGTCGGGAAGTTCCTTATTATTCAAGTTTCGCAAGTTCTAATGCGTGGGTTTTATGGACGCTTTCTCTCCTTTCAAGCGAGTCATAAGCCAATTTTCAATGAGGAATACTTGCGGAAATTGAACTTAATTTGGCTAGTGGTAGGGTGTAGTTGTTTTCACGGACAATCTCCCCTGAGGTCTTATTCCCCTTCGAAAGGTACTTGACTAATGCTGAGGTTGAGGTAAGCGCGTTACCCTTTTACCGAGCAGCGGTCGGCGGCGGCTTTTATCTGTTCCCAGTTGGCGCAGAGGGACTGCATGGAGGGGAGCAGTAGGTTGGCGCCTTCGGCGAGCAGCACCTCGTCGGGCAGGGGACCGGTGTTGACGGCAATGGTGAAGATTCCGGCTCCTACGCCTGCTCTCACACCCAGCGGGGCGTTCTCCACCACCATGGCCTCCTCGGGACGCAGGCCGCCTTTCCGGAGCGCCATCAGGTAGGGCTCGGGGTTGGGCTTGCCGTACTTCACGTCGAAGGCGGTCACCATCAGCTGGGGGCTGAAGATTCCGGGGTAGTTGGTGTTGAGGCGGTCGATGAGGGTGGACTGTCCCGACCCTGTCACCAGCATGCAGAAGAGGCCTTCGGACTTCATCCGCTCCATCACCTCGCGGGCTCCGGGCATCGGTCGTGCCTCGGGGTAGCGGTTGAAGGCGGCTGTCTTCGCTTGGTAAATGGCCTGCACCTCCTCGTCCGTTGCGTCGCGGCCCAGCTCGCGTTGGTAGACCACGTTGATGGTGGAGGCTCCGGTGCGACCTTCGTGGAGGTAGGCCTCTTCGCAGGAGAGTTGGTGACCAAACTCGGCCAGGGTGTCGTGCCAGGCCTGGGCGTGGTAGGGCATTGAGTTGAACAACACGCCGTCCATGTCGAACAGTACGGCTCGCAGACGCAGCGCCTCGTGGCCGCTCTGCCTCAGGTATTTCTCTATCGATTCTTCAAACATAATTCTTTTTACTTCTTCTTATAATCCTTCCCGACCTTCACTATCGAAGTTCGGAATCTTTATTCAGTCTCGGTCGCTCCCTTCGAACCATCTTCTTTTAAGAGAAGGAATCCCAAGGATGGAATCCCGAACTCTTAATGAA
>CAYZVH010000015.1:20871-30991 GCA_964481755.1 uncultured Bacteroides sp.
AACCTTGTTCTTCTTCTTATAATCCTTCCCGACCTTCACCATCGAAGTTCGGAATATTTATTCAGTCTCGGTCGCTCCCTTCGAGCCATCTTCTTTTAAGAGAAGGAATCCCAAGGATGGAATCCCGAACTCTTAATGAAGGTGTTCTTGGTCACTACTTCAACCTTGTTCTTCTTCTTATAATCCTTCCCGACCTTCACCATCGAAGTTCGGAATCTTTATTCAGTCTCGGTCGCTCCCTTCGAACTTGGAATCTAAAGCTCTCCAACGCATTCATAAGGAGGGGCGTTGCGGAGGACTTCGTCTTCCAACTCCGGTTTCCTAACGTCGGACTTGGAACTCCTCCTTTACTCCCAACAAATCCTCGACTGAGGGGAATCCGCTTCTTTCATCCTTTCGTTAGAACGTGTACCCCAAACTAATGTAGTACCCTAGCTTCTTGGTGATGTTGGAGTAGCTGAGGGTGGCTTCCAGCGGACCCAGGAAGGTGTCGTAGCCATAGGAGACACCGGCGCCCCAGAAGTTCTTGGCGAAGAGGCCGTCCCAGGTGGTGCCTCGCTTCTGGAACCCTACGTTGCCGATGGCGGTCAGATATTGGTTGGCTCCCATACGCTGACGCAACTTCAGACCGCCGATGATGGTGTTGGTGTTGCTCAGCTGCATGTAGTCTATTCCCACGAAGGGCATCTGCTGGTCGAGCAGTTTGCCGGGGGTGTTGCCGCCGATGACGTTCATCATCGGGAACGAGTATTCGTTGTTCTTGGCGAAGATGGTGCGGCTGCAGGCCCAGGGCAACAGCGTGGTGCGGTTGCGCAAGGGGATGGCTCCCTCGATGGAGAGGGCGAGCACCGGCACGGGACGGCTGTTGTTGAACTTCACCAGGTTGTCCGTGTAGACCGAGCAGGCGGCGCTCCACTTCAGTCCCGAGGTGGGGTAGGTGCGCTTGTTGTAGGAGTCGAACTGCATCTGTCCGTAGTAGATGAAGAAGTGCTCGTTCTCCACCGACTCGATGTTGGCGTAGCCCAGGGGCATGAGGAAGTCCTTGAAGTGGAAGTTCTCGTAGCGGGCGCCCAGGCTGAAGCGGATGTCGTGCCAACTGCGGGCAATGTTGAAGTCCGCCAGGTGGCGCACGAAGGAGTAGGTGCAAATCTTGTCGCCGCTCTGGTAGAGCTCCAGGTCGTTGTAACTGAGGTCGTAGGAGGTGTTGATTTCCCACTTGGAGCTGAAGGGGTGGAGCGTATAGTCGAGCCGACCGAGCAACTTGCGGCCCAGGCGGATGGTGAGGGCGAGGTTCTGCGTCTTCTTGTCGTTGAGGTAGACGGAGGAGTTGAAGATGATGGAGGCCAACGACTCGTTGTCGAACCGCACGCCCACGTTGATGCTGTTGGCGGGTTTCTTGCCGGGGTCAATCTCCGGCACCATGGTGACGTTCTCCTCCGTGGGCACCTGCCGGGGGGCGTTGCGTTTGGGCTGGTAGCTCTGCGCGAGGCCTATTTTCTTTTTCAGTATGAGCAGACTGTCCCACTTGGCGCGGGTGGACTCCTCGCCGCGGTTGATGAGGGTGTCGATGGCCGCCGCGCTGAAGCTGGCTGCGGAATAGTCGCTGGCGGGCACTTTGATGTGGAGGTCGCTGGCCTTCACGTTCTCGTGGTATTTGTTTTGCACCATGAGGTCCACTATCTGGTTCACCACGTCGATGAGGGTGTTCAGCTTGTCGGCCTTGGCAAGGTCCTCCTGCACGTCCACACCGATGACGATGTCTGCTCCCATCTGCCGGGCGATGTCCACGGGATAGTTGTTGCTAAGGCCGCCGTCCACGAGCACCATGCCGTTCCAGTGCACGGGTTGGAACACACCGGGGATGGACATGCTGGAGCGCATGGCCAGGGCGAGTTTGCCGCTGTGGAACACGTACTCGCTGCCGTCCACCAGGTTGTGGGCCACGCAGGCGAAGGGTGTCGGCAACTTGCTGAAGCTGATGGAGTCCTGGTAGCCCTCGGTCAGCTGCGAGAAGAGGCGGGCGAGGTTACGTCCCTGCACCAATCCGCCTTTGAGGGCGTCCTTGGGGGTCTTCTTGAAGGGGATGGAGAGGGTGTACTGTTCCGACTTTATGCGGTTCACCAGCAGCTCGTCCTTGCGGTCGGTGCCGTCGGTCAAGAGGTAGACCCAGTCCTGCGAGCGGATGAGGCTGTCCATCTGCTCTGTGGAGTATCCTATGGAGTAGAGTCCGCCGATGATGGAGCCCATGCTGGTTCCCACCACGTAGTCGATGGGTATTCCGGCTTCCTCTATTACCTTCAGGGCTCCGATGTGTGCGGCGCCTTTGGCTCCACCGCCGCTCAGCACCACGGCCACTTTCTTGCGGGGTGCCTCTTCGGCCCATGTGGTGGTTGCCGTCCACAGGCAGAGGAGGGTCAGTAAGTAAATTATTCGTTTCATCGTTGCAGTAGCAGTTTCTTTTTCCGTTTAAGTGAGTTTTTTCTTGCAGTCTTCTCTTTACACCTTATTTATATATAGGGACCTGGATGTGGTCCGAGCACCGGCGTTTATGGGAACCCGCTAACATCAGTGCTTATAGGCCCAAGTGTCGGCGTTTATAGAATCCCCAAGTGTCGGCGTTTATACGTCCACGTGTGTCGTCCCCTTAAGCATAGTAAAGTCCGGAAAACCTCCTTGTACGGGCTTTTCATTGGCGAAATAAGGTTTTCCGGACTATGTGTTTTTTTGTCTTTGCTTAGAGGCGGGGCTTAGAGACGTGCCTGGATGGCTTTCGACTCAGCCTCGTAACCCGGCTTGCCCAGCAGGGCGAACATGTTCTTCTTGTAAGCCTCCACACCTGGTTGGTTGAAGGGGTTCACACCAAGAATGTAGCCGCTGATGCCGCAGCCCTTCTCGAAGAAGTAGATGAGCTGACCCAGGTAATACTCGTTGAGCTGGGGCACGATGAGGCGGATGTTGGGCACTCCACCGTCCACGTGAGCCAACTGGGTACCCAGCTCGGCCATTTTGTTCACCTCGTCCACACGCTTGCCTGCCAGGAAGTTCAGCCCGTCGAGGTTCTCCTCGTCGCGGGGCACCTCCAGCTTGCGGTTGGGCTCGGCTATGGAAATCACCGTCTCGTAGATGGTGCGCTCGCCCTCCTGAATCCACTGTCCCATGGAGTGGAGGTCGGTGGTGAAGTCGACGGATGCGGGGAAGATTCCCTTGTTCTCCTTGCCCTCGGACTCGCCGTAGAGCTGTTTCCACCATTCGCTCACGTAGTGGAGTTTCGGGTGGAAGTTCACCAGAATCTCAATCTTCTTGCCACCCTCGTTGTAGAGCGCGTTGCGTGTGGCGGCGTAGAGGGCCGAGGGGTTCTCTGAGAAGGGCACGTCGCTGGCGGTCTGAGCCTCCATAGCCTTGGCACCTTCAACAAGTGCCTCGATGTCGAATCCGGCCACGGCGATGGGCAGCAGGCCTACGGGGGTGAGCACGGAGAAGCGTCCGCCCACGTTGTCGGGGATGACGAAGGTCTTGTAGCCCTCCTTGTCGGCGGTCACACGGGCGGCTCCTTTGCGGGCGTCGGTGATGGCCACAATCACCTTGCGGGCGGTCTCTTTGCCGCGCTGCTCCTCGCACTGGCGCTTCAGCAGACGGAAGGCGAGGGCCGTCTCGGTGGTGGTTCCGGACTTGGAGATGTTGATGATGCCGAACTTCTTGTTCTTCAAATATTCTGTCAGCTCAGAGAGGTAGTCCTCGCTGATGTTGTTTCCTGCGTAGATGATGACCGGGTTGCCGGTGCCCTGCTGCAGCCACTGGAAGCTGTTGGAGAGGGCTTCGATGACTGCCTTGGCTCCCAGGTAGCTGCCGCCGATGCCTGCCACGATGACCACCTCGCACTCCTTGCGCAGCGTGTCGGCTGTGGCCTTCAGGTCGGCGAGATGTTCCTTGGTGATGGACGAGGGCAGATGGAGCCAGCCCAGGAAGTCGTTTCCCAGTCCGGTACCTTTTTCGAGCATGTCCATTGCGGACTTCACTTTAGGCTCGTAAGCCTTGATTGCCTCCTCGGAGACAAACCCCTTGACTTTTTCGATGTTTAGAGCAATATTTGCCATGGTTTCTTCTGTGTTTATTGTGAAAAATAAATTGTTATCTGAGTGAGTCGGTCAGCAGTTTTATCTCTATCATGGGCGAGATGCGCTCGTAGAGGATGTTGTAGACGGCGTCCATGATGGGCATGTTCACGTGGAGGTGGCGGTTGAGCTCCTTGATGCACTTGGTGCCGAAGTATCCCTCGGCAATCATCTCCATCTCCACCTGCGCGCTCTTCACGGAGTATCCCTTGCCTATCATGGTGCCGAACACGCGGTTGCGGCTGAAGTTGGAGTAGCTGGTGACGAGCAGGTCGCCCAGGTAGGCCGAGTCGGTGACGGTGCGCTGCTGGGGGTGTACGGTGTTGATGAAGCGGTTCATCTCCTGCACGGCGTTGGAGATGAGCACGGCCTGGAAGTTGTCGCCGTACTTCAGTCCGCTGCAGATGCCGGCGGCTATGGCGTAGACGTTCTTCAGCACGGAGGCGTACTCGATGCCCTCCACGTCGTGGCTGACGGAGGTCTTTATGTAGGAGCTCTTCATCTTGTCGGCCACCAGGCGCGCCTTGCTCACGTCGCTGCAGCCTATGGTGAGGTACGAGAGCCTTTCGAGGGCCACTTCCTCGGCGTGGCAGGGCCCGGCCAGGACGGCGATGTTCTCCATCGGCACGTCGTACATCTGGTTGAAGTAGCTCGAGACGATGAGGTTCTCGTCGGGCACGATGCCTTTGATGGCGGTGATGATGAACTTGTCCTTTATCTTGGTCTTCAGCTTCTTCAGGTGGCTCTTCAGGTAGGGCGATGGGGTGACGAAGATGAGGATGTCCGAGTCGCGCACGGTCTTGTTGATGTCCGACGAGAAGTTGATGCGCTTCACGTCGAACCTCACTCCGGTCAGGTAGGCGGGGTTGTGGCCCAGGCGCTTGAAGTCCTCGATGCGGTCGTCGCGCCGCATGTACCAGTTGATGGACTCCTCCTGCACGAGCATGATTTTGGCGATGGCCGTTGCCCAGCTGCCGCCTCCCATGATGGCTATTTTCCCGCCCGTTAGTTTCGGTGCCATAGGCCTAGATTTTGCTGATCCACTCCGCCACGGTGTCCACGGTGGGGTTCGTCAGTTCCAGTTTGTATTTTTTGTTCACTCCGCAGATGTCCATGTGGAGCTTCTGCGGGTTCACTTCCTTCATGTCCGCCACGGTGTTGTAGCCTGCCTTCTGGATGAGGGGCACCCACTCCTCGGGCACTCCCAGGGCGGTGTATTTGGCCGCGGGGTCCTTGGGGGCCACCTTCTCGGGGCGCATCTGGGGGAAGAAGAGTACCTCCTGTATGGTGCTCTGCCCTGTCATGAGCATGACGAGGCGGTCGATGCCGATGCCGATGCCGGACGTGGGGGGCATTCCGAACTGCAGGGCTCGCAGGAAGTCCTGGTCGATGAACATGGCCTCGTCGTCGCCCTTCTCGCTCAGGCGGAGCTGCTCCTTGAAGCGCTCTTCCTGGTCAATGGGGTCGTTCAGCTCGCTGTAGGCGTTGGCCAGCTCCTTGCCGTTGACCATCAGCTCGAAGCGTTCGGTCAGTCCCGGTTTGCTGCGGTGCATCTTCGTCAGCGGGCTCATCTCCACGGGATAGTCGGTGATGAAGGTAGGCTGCGTGTAGGTTCCCTCGCAGAACTCGCCGAAGATCTCGTCGATGAGTTTTCCCTTGCCCATGGTGTCGTCAATCTCCATGTTCAGCTTCTGGCAGATCTGGCGAATCTCGTCCTCGCTCTTGCCGTCGAGGTCGTAGCCGGTCTTCTCCTTGATGGCCTCGAGGATGGGCAGGCGTCGGAAGGGTGCCTTGAAGCTGATGGTCTTGCCGTCGATCTGGCTCTCGCTGCAACCGTTCACGGCGATGCAGATGCGCTCCAGCAGGCGTTCGGTGAAGGACATCATCCAGTTGTAGTCCTTGTACTGCACGTAGAGTTCCATGCAGGTGAACTCGGGGTTGTGGGTGCGGTCCATGCCTTCGTTGCGGAAGTTCTTGCCTATCTCGTAGACTCCCTCGAATCCGCCTACGATGAGGCGTTTCAGATAGAGCTCGGTGGCTATGCGGAGGTAGAGGTCGATGTCGAGCGAGTTGTGGTGTGTGATGAAGGGTCGGGCGCTGGCTCCTCCGGGTATTGACTGCAGTATGGGGGTCTCCACCTCGGTGTATCCGGCCTCGTCGAGTGTGGCGCGGAGGGTCTTGATGATGGTGGCGCGCTTGAGGAAGATGTCCTTCACGCCGTCGTTCACCACGAGGTCGACGTAGCGCTGGCGGTAGCGGAGCTCGGGGTCCTCGAACTTGTCGTAGGCCACGCCGTCCTTGTATTTGACGATGGGCAGTGGCTTGAGGCTCTTGGAGAGTACGGTGAGCTTCTGGGCGTGGATGCTTATCTCGCCCATCTGGGTCTTGAAGACGAAGCCTTCGATGCCGATGAAGTCGCCCAGGTCGAGCAGGCGTTTGAAGACGGTGGTGTAGAGGTCTTTGTTCTCTCCGGGGCAGATGTCGTCGCGTGTGATGTAGACTTGGATGCGTCCTTTGGAGTCCTGCAGCTCGATGAACGAGGCTTTGCCCATGACGCGCCGGCTCATCATTCGTCCGGCTACGGACACTTTCCGTGGCTCGGCTTGTTCGTCGAATTCGTTCTTGATGTCGGTCGAGAACGCGTTGGTGACGTATTCCGCTGCGGGGTAGGGTTCTATGCCCATGGCCTTCAGTTCGTTCAGACTGTTTCGTCTGACGATTTCCTGTTCGCTTAGTTCTAGGATATTCATGCTTTTATCTGTTTTCTTTCTTGTTCTTATTTAAGATGTTGCAAAGGTAGCGATTCTTTTTGGTCCCCCCAAGCGTAAGGGCGGAAAAACGCTCGCCCTCGGGGGCGATGCGCGGAAAAAAAGCATCAAGTCACTCCACCGAGGCCTGATGCTTTAACACAAAAACTAAACTAGACTTAACTAAATTACTTTTTCGCGCAGTCGGGATTTCGCAACTCCTCCTACACTATTCATTAAAAATCCATTGAATTTATATTTTGCGAAGATAGGCGGTTAAATCGCAATCTCCAAATTTTTGAGGGGAAAAGTTCAAATGTCCGCCGTGGTGTGGGGTAGGCCTGTCCGCCGATGGGCGGTGTGGGTCTTGTCCGTTTGATGATGGGTTGAGGAGAAAGAGAGAGTGAGGATGAGGAATTTCACAACCCCTCGTCCTCGTAAATCTTTACTATAAATCAAAATTCTAGAAAATGATTTCCGAAGGGAAGCAAGTCCCTCGGACATAAAAACCGAAAAAACTGTTCGTGAGGAAGTATTTCACACTCCTCGTATTATTAATATTAACCTCGGCAAAGATAGTTGATTTAATCGAAAGCACAAATCTTTTATGAGGAAACCTGGATTTTATTGCACGGATGAGGGCTGTGGGTGAAGGTGGTTTTGTGAGAATGGGATGAACGGGCGGACGCCTGTGGCGTTCTGTTCCCGGGTCAGTCTGATAATAGGACAAAGGCAAGCGTGGCGCCATTGATGTTGTCCACGGCAAGTCTTGTCAACCTATCATATAATGTGCAAAGATGGGTGTTTTTGTTTATTTTATGATGGGTTGAGTGGAGGTGGTGCGGTATTTTTTTCGGGTTGGCGTATGTGGTTGGAAGGCAGGAGAACCGCTGATGAATGAGCGTTAAGTCGCGGTCCGCGGTCGATTATCGAGCCTCGGGGCGAAGAGGTTGACCTCGCGGCTGGCGGAGCCAGTCGAAGTCGGCGTATACGTGGAGTGTTCTCATCGGTCTATTCTTTTTTAGAGGCTCGCAGGCGGGTTTTCAGACTGAGGTCCTGCAGGGCTTTGCCCAGAGGGTCCTCCTGGGCCAGACGGAGGATGTCGTCGTCCAGCTGCAGGGCGTAGAGCACGCGCAGGTAGATTCCTATCGCCACGGTGGGCGCGCCCTTCTCTATGCGCGCCACGGTCAGAGGCGAGCAGGTGGCGCGCTCGGCCACTTGTGCCACGCTGAGGTTTCGTCGCAGCCGCGCCAGGCGTATCTGTTCGCCCACGGTCTGCATCTTCTGTTCCAGCTTTCGGGGCAGCTTGGTGCCCATCGTGTTCTTTGCCATTTCTTTTTCGTGTGCTCTGTGTCTTGTCAACCTATCATATAATGTGCAAAGGTAGGGCTTTTTGTTTATTTTATGATGGGTTGAGGAGAAAAAAGTAAGGAGGAATTTCGCAACCCCTCCTTCTCAGTCAACATTTGGGGGTCAAGGGGAAATGAGACCCTTGACCCTATGGAAATATACACGCATGAGGAGCGATTTCGCAATCACCGCCTCACGCGAAAAAACACGTCGGCAACGATAGTGAACCCGATTGAAAGCGCAAACTTTTTTAGGTCTGAATTTTCTTGGCGTGGAAGGAATCCCGTGCCAGGCGCCGCTCGCAGGAGGTTCTGTACGCACAGTTTCTTTTGTAAAGAAAAATGCCCGGTTAGGAAAATAGTTTTTCTTGGTCGGGGAAATGGATTTTCCTGCGCGAAGTTTATTTGTAAAGATTTTTCATTCCTGGTTTTCCCTTTATAGGGTGACACCTCTGGGACCTTTTTAGCCTTATATAGACGAAAGTGTCGGCCTTGGCTTTTCCCTTCACTTGCAGGGTGGCGCTTCGTGGTTTGTTTTGTCCTTTATGAAGGTGGCGCCTTTCGGTCCGGGGCAGGCTTCCGTAGCCCGCGCTTTGAGTCGCCGGGACAACTGTTGGCCTTGATTCCCCGGATGGTTCATGTGTCTCTGTCGTTTCCGCCGTGAAGGTTTCCCATCGAAATTTGGGGTTTTGCATGGTTTCCGTAGGCAATCCTTGTGTTGCGGAGTGAAGTCGGTTCAACGGAATTCGGCGGAACGAGTGGGGGCGGAGGGGCTTTTCGACCTCTTTCTGTGCCCGAGAGGACGCCGTTTTTGGTGGTTTCTGTACCTTCCGAAGTTTCTGTACCATTGGAGCGGTACGCTTGATGCTGTCGTATGTCGTTGCTTTATAGAGAGTTAAGCTGATTGTATTAGGGAGGAGGTACAGTTGGTACAGTTGTACAGTTGTTTTAAAATGGTATGTTCAATCTCTCCGCTTCCTCCTTATATTATCTATATTTATATATTATAATATATTGATTATTAAATATATATAAAATATGATAATAGTAAATAGAGGGTGGAAGTCGGAAGTGATAATGCCTCGAAAAAATAACTGTACCAACTGTACCACTGTACCACGTCTGCCTTGCTGATAGGGTCGCTTCCTCCTACAAGGCATTGAGGGTCAGTGAGTAGGGTGTGCCTCGCTAGACTCGGCTCCCATCTCTTGTAGGCGTGTGCAGGTACAGTTTCTGTGTTTGTGGGCAGTGGAAATGCGTGGAGTAATAGTTGGAGGCAGTGGTAAAGCGTAGGCGGATGATGGGAAAGCGAGGGGGGCTTTGGATTGCACTCGGTGAGTTGCGATTGGCTGGAAAGTCCCGATGCCGGGAAATCAGCTGTTCCTTCAAGAGGGGGGTGACAGCTCTGAGGCAAGGAAGCACTACCGTTTAATAGAGCGTGTTGAATTACCAAGGAGGGGTTTTCGGACCGCCTAGGTGGTAGAATGCTTGCCCATGTTGGTCCTATTGTCCTCAAATGCCGTTGTAGGTTTCGGTATACCCCCTCATCTGCGGGACAAAACCCCTTTGACGCTGAGAGAGAAGTGCGTCGGACGACGTATTTCCCCGCATATTCTGTGTTGTTCGTTGAAGGTGAAGTTCCCCCTTGCACCCCACTTTCGGAGGGTAAAAGCGGATTTTGCAGGCGTAGCGGACCCTCGATTCGCCCTTTTCGTGGGCTCTGTGAGCAGCGATTTTGAGGATTTTGCCCGCTCTGAAACCCTTCGAGTCGCTGGAATGGGACTTTAGAGCGAACGTATCTCGTTGCTTTATAGAGAGTTAAGTATGATGGTACATTGTCCTAACTAAGGGATTGGTTTCAGTTTCAGATTTCAGTTTATTTTCAAAAGGCATCCGACTCTTGCTTTTCTCT
>CAYZVH010000016.1:0-30311 GCA_964481755.1 uncultured Bacteroides sp.
TACTTATACTTGGCGGTGCTTACATAGAATCCTCCCTTTTTGTCAGTAGCAGCCAAGGGAATGTCCTGACGCAGAGACTTGGACAAATCGAAGAGAACGGATTTCTCTTTTTGTGTTTGTACAGTATAATTTCCATTAGCCGGTGTATTGTCCTTTTCTTTCAAGGCAAAGTTCGAAAACACACCCATACCATCTGAGAAGTCGTGCACGAAATGGCCACCGGCAACCGTAACAGTTGCTGTTCCAATGGATTGATTAGCAACCGAACCAGTTAAAGTAATGGTACGATCCGTCATCTTCAATTCAGTAGGATCGCTGGTGTACTTCACAGACAACACACCGTTCTCGTCTACGGAGATGGCACTGTTGGCATCATTGTTACTCCAGGTAATCTGGCTGAATGCAGCATTGGACGGAGTCAGCGTGATGATGTCTTTCAGGTTCACCTTCTCACCGTATGCCAAGTTCTGCAGTTTAGTGACGTCTGAGATAGCAAACGAAGTCGGATTGGTGATTTCGGTAGATTTGCCAGAAGCAAAAGTTCCATCGGTCCAGTCACCAACAGTGACCGGAGTAACGAGGAGGTCAGCAGAACCATCGATCGTCAAATCGTAGGTGTAACTCATAGCAGCTTCTGTAGCGGGGATACCTGTTGCGGTAACGACTACGTCATCTGCACCGCTCTTCTCCAAAGTAACGGTAATGAACTTAGCCTCACTAGCCTCCGTCGTCGGGCTCAACAGCGCATAGTACTTGTTGTCAGTATATTTGTAGGCGGTAACGGCGATGTCGCCAGCCTCAGGTTTGCCATCCTTGTAACCTTTGGTGTTACCGGATATCTGGATGCTCTTCACTGAATAATCAGTATACTTGGTGCCTTTGAACTCCACTTTGCTGATGACAATGCGTGCCATCTTGCGGGACATAGCCAGAGTGACTGCATTGTCGTTCGATTGGGTTTGAGAACCCGTGTAGACCATATAGTCTGCTTTCGCAACGGCAGCAGCGTCAGCATAAGTTGTTGGAGTGGTGAAAGCGGTAGCTGAAGTGCCATCCACGTCACCAGGATAGAAGGCGGTAAAGTTCATGGAAGCCGACTGCCAGGTTAAGAGCTTGCCCGACTCGGGTGTCCATGCAGAGCCACTATAGGTATATTTCACAGCACCCTGTGTGCCGGCAGCCACAGAGATGACGTCGCCACTGTTGAACTTAGCCTGTTCGTCAGCTGTGCCCATAGGGTTACTCTTGGTCTGGAAACCACCGTTTACGGTATTGATCTGTGCGCTGATGCGAACAGCGTTGGAGTCGTTGTATTCACTCTGGAATGTTTCGTCCGCTCCACAAGCAGCCAACATCAAGGATGCCACTGCCATCAATGATAATTTATATGTTTTCATGTCTGTCTAAAGTTATTTTGCTGTAATAGAACCTGTTGTAGAGTCACCGTCAAAAGCTGTCGTCGTGAAGCTAGCTTTCGACAGGGTGGCATCGCCGGCGGTCAGGGTCAAGTCATACTTGATGCCTTTCTTGAACTCGAATTGTTTGTCATACGTCCATGTGAAGGAACGGGTACCAACGTTGAATGTAACCGTGAAACCGTTGGCTTCCACAGTCTGCGGTGCCACGATAGCCTCGTAGGTTGCAACACCTGTAGCATTAGCTGTAGGAGCCGTCCAGCCTGTTTTGTACGGAGTGATGGTAGCAGCGTCACCACTGACTGCCCAAGAAGCATCAGCCATCGTCAAGGTACCGTTCAACTTCGTACCGGCGAATTTAATGTCTGAAGGCTCTGCTGTTTTAGCGTCAAACTCATCGCTCAGCTTCAGAGTGAAGACAATCTTCGCCATCAGGTGATCCAATGTCACAGAGAGGCCTGCCTCGTTGGGAGTGACGTCGCTTTTGTCCAAAGCCATCATCAAGTGGTCGCTCTGCTTCACGTTATCATCCGAACTTTGGTCAGCCACTACGGCCAAGGCAACTGTGGTCTTGTCCTTGAAATCGAATGTAGCGGCCTTTACAGTTACATGCGTTGTGTTGTCTGCCCAGTTCATCTTCAAAGCCCCAGTGCCATCGTAGGTATAAGAGGTCCATTTGCTGTCGGCATTCTTCATCATAGCATTGTAGCTATAGTCATTATTCGACGAGTTTAAAATCGTCAGATAGAACTGCGAGGGCAGAGAGGTTGACGCCTCATAGCCCGCTTTGGTATCCTTCAGTGAAGCCATCGGAGAGACCGAAGCATTCACTTGAATAGGAGTGTCCTTCAAATCCACGGGAGTGTTATCCCCATCCTGTGAGCAACTTGCCATTGTGAGGGCAAGCGCTGCCAAAGTAAACAATCGTGTTTTCATGTCGTTGTTTAATTTAAAATGTTTGTAATTTATTAGTTTATTTATTTTCGTTGATAATCGTTATTCATTGGCCTCATAGTATTCCTTGATAGCTTCCAAGCTGTCGAAGGTTCCCATCCAGTAGAGGTCGTAACTACGCTCAGAGATGTTTTCGTTGAGGTCTGCCACCACAAGGTCGAGGTATTTCAAGTCCACCAGTCCCGTAGCGCTGTCGCAGCCGTCAGCCAACGTCGATTTGCCGCTAAAATCGAAAACGTACACTTTCGGTTGGCCGTTCCACTTCACGTCAATCAAAGCGGGAGTGGTGCCACTCATGTCGAGTTCCTTAGAGAAGCTCTGGTGACCCAGGTTAGCAAGCGTAGTCGGTGTGATGTTGAGAGCCAACTTGTTGTAGCGCCATCCGTCCTTTATTCCCGGTTTGCAACTGCTGTACCCTTTTTCCTCGTCATAGTAGTAGGGGCGACGCATCTTGATGGCGAAGTACTTGTACTTGGACGGACTGATGTACATGCCACCCTTTCCGGCAGTGACAGCCAAGGGAATGTCCTGACGCAGGCTGGTTGTAGCATCAACATGGAAGTAGGTCTTCTCCTGTTTATAGGTTGTGCCCTCTTTCCATGTCACATTGAAGGGTGACACGCCATCGGCAAAGTTGTAGAGCATGTGACCTGCGCTGGTAGTGACGGTGACGGAGTCAATCTTTTCGCCATTCTCTCTCGATGCCACCAAGTTGATGGTGTGACCGGTCATCTGCAAGTCGGCCGTGGTCACAGAGAACTTCACCGAGAGCATGCCGTTGGCATCCACGCTGGTCATTCCACTGGCGTCGCTCCACTTAATCTTGGAGAAATCCGTATCCGCAGGGTCCACCGTCACGCACTCTTTCAGGTTCACCTTCTGTCCGTAAGCAAGACCTTGCAGAGAGTTCTTATTGAAGGTGAGCGCTATCTTCTGCTCCTCTATTTTAAAGGTAACGGAGTCTTTTGCCAAACCGTCGCCCGAGGTTGCTTTGATGGTGACTTCACCTACCTTGAGAAAGGAGACCTTACCCGTAGCGTCCACGGTAGCGAGTTGCTCGTTGGAAGATGTCCAGTTGACGGTTTTGTTACTCACATTGGTCGGCAGCACATTTGCCGTGAGTTGCAGAGTGCGGCCCTCGTAGTAGCCGGCAGGCTTGGTATAGTCGATGGACAGCGAAGTGGCGGAGACAATCTCCTGTGCCCAATCATCCGAGAAGGGTTGGTCTATCCACTCGGATACATTAGTATCCAACACGGTAGCCTCGGCCTTGTCGTCCACCTCCATGGTGTAGCTATAGCTGTAACCATTGGTTGTGGCCGGGATACCATTGGTGACCACTTCCATCTCAGTGCCGTCGGGTTTCTCCACCGTCAGGTACATGAAGGTTGACTCGGCATCCGCCGTAGTCGGGGTCATAATGGCATAGAACTTACCGTCGGTGTGTTTGTAGGCTGTGACGATGATGTCGCCGCTTTGCACGTTGCCGCCCGCATAACCTTTAGTGTTGCCATGAAGGCGAATACCCGTCACCTTACAGCCTGCCTCCAGATGTTTGCCATAAGCTATCTCGTCAATGACGACACGCACCATGCGGCGTTGCATGCGAATGCTGACAGTGTTGCCAGTGCCACGTTCGACATTGCCTTGGAAGGTCATGTAGTCCGCCTTTGCCAACGACTCGAACAACGACTGGTCGGTAGGAACAGTGAAAGAGGTAGCGGAAGCATCCGTTGCACTTGAGGGGTAATAGGCATTGACAGCCATTTTTGTGGCGTCCCATTTGAGGTACCTGCCACCCTGAGGCATCCAGCTGCCATCCTCTTGCAGTGTATAGACAACGTAGCTTTGTGAGTCAGCTGCCACAGAGACGCTGTCGCCCACATTGAACATATACTGTTCATCGGTTGTACCAAACGGATTGGTCTTCGACTGTTTCGCATCGTCACCTGTAGCGGCATCCATAGGGATAAGTCCGTCAACAGGTCTTATGCTCACTGCCAACTGCACAGCATCCTGGTCTGACAGATAGGCCGGCTGTGACTCCTCCACCTTGTCGTCGTCGCTACAAGCCACAAGTCCGAGCGACAGAGTTGCCACGAGCGGCAACATCCGAGCTACCCGTCTGGTATGAAAGACGAATTTGGTAACAGTCGCAGAGAGATGTTGCGACCGACTATCGTTTCCCGATATAGAATGTTTTTCTACCATTATATTAAAATATTAAAGTTTAAATTCATTCTTGTTTTTCACAGCGTACTCACGGCATCCATTCCGCGGCGGTCCTGAGAGACAAGGCTCACCATTGGGATGCGATGAATCACGTTGCAAATATAGAGGGCGTGAAGGCCAATACGGGTGGTTTATTGTCCAATTTAGGGGGAATATTTATGCGCAATTATCTTTTGGCACTATGCGCCGTGCGCCAAACTATAATTTGAAACTCTTGAATTATCACTCCTGGGAGGGAGACAGAGCGAATCAACCGGCCAATCTCAATGGGTAGAAAGAGTAAACGGCCAGGCATGAAGCCATCCACCAAGACAAAAGTACAATTTTTCTATATATAGTAGGTATACCTATCGGGATTTTTACCTATTTTTGCTTGTTGTTATTACGATGCAACTTAAGAAAAGAAAAACTCGATGAAAAATATATTGAAGTACCTGTACATATTTGTCATACTGCTACTGACTACCACCCCACAGTTGTCAGCCCAATCCGCATCGTTCCGAGGATTGTCCACGTCCGAGAAACTGACGGAACTCATCGTCAATGCGATATACAAAGACTCTATAGGATTTGTATGGCTTGGAACCGACGGCTCAGTGGAACGTTTCGACGGGGTTCACATCAAACACTACGAGATTGACGATGCCAACACGAAGTCACGACGTGTGAACGCCTTCGCCGAGCTACCCGGAAACGACATTTGGGCAGGCAACAACACCGGGCTCTGGCGACTCAACAAAGAGACGGAGACCTTTGACGCCGTAGCCCGCGAGATACTGAACTGCCCCGTCAAGGCACTACTATACGACCGGGACGGAACGCTCTATGCAGGTACCGAACTGGGACTCTACGTCTACAAAGGAGGAAAGATGGAACGACTTTTGCCCAACAGCAACACACTATCGAAGTCGAACATCATCACGGGACTGGCGCAAGGCGAGGAAGGCACCATCTGGCTTTCGACGGAAGGAGGGCTTTTCGCCCTGCAAACCACCGACAAGGGAAGTACTGTCACGCCTCACCCACTACCCGACATCGCAGAAACCGTCTTTAATAACATCACCTACATGGACTCCACCGTTTACCTGGGAACACGCACGCAAGGCATAGTACGTTACGACACACGCACCGGTCGCGCCACCAGCTATGTGGATGTGGGTTGCGACATCATCTCCACCTTGTCGTGCGACAAAGAGAAGCAGTTGCTATATGTGGGAACGGACGGCAATGGTGTACATTTCATCGATGTCAGGAGCGGAACAGTCGTTCGCTCCCTACGCCACGAAGTGGGAAACAGTGCCTCTATCCGCTCCAACGGCATCTATTCGTTGTTGGTAGACAGAGAGGGAATCATCTGGATAGGATTCTTTCAGATGGGGCTCGACTATACCCTTTATCAGAACGGATTCTTCACCACCTACGCATTCCCGCCTCAATTCGATTCGAAGGGTATCTGCGTACAGGCCATTACGATAAACGGGAGTGAGAAACTGATAGGCTCACGCGACGGACTGTTCTACATCGACGAGCGAAAAGGCATCTATAAGAGCTTCCACAAACCTGAGCTGCGATCGGACCTGATTACATGTACACTGCTCTTCGAGGGCGAATATTACATCGGCACATACGGAGGGGGCATGCACGTGCTCAACCCCAAGACACTGAAACTGCGCGATTTCGAGCCCAAGATGGAGAGGCCGTTTCTGAAAGGAGATGTCTTCAGCATCAAGCAGGAAGGGAATCAGTTGTGGTTGGGAACATCCGAAGGTCTCTTCTGCTACAGCGACGGAAAACTGATAACACATTTCACCAAAGCGAACTCCAAACTGCCGGACAATGCTGTATATACAATCTTCTTCGACTCCACCCACAAAGGATGGATAGGGACGGAAAAGGGCCTGTGCATCTGGGACCCCTCGTACAAGACCTTGCGGACGGATGCTTTTCCGGAAAACTTCATCCATAAGAAAGTAGTAAGCAGCATCTATGAAGACTCCGACCACAACTTGTACCTACTGTTGGGCAATGGACAAATAATCATTTCGGACCTCTACATGAGAAAGTTCGCCCCCTTTGCGCCCGGTTCAATGATTGACGGGAAGGTGTGCTTGTTCGTCACGGAAGATGACAACAAGCAGTTGTGGATAGGTACAAACAAAGGGTTGTACAGCCGCAACGGGGACAAGGGCTTCGTATCCTACACCTTTATGGATGGAGTGCCAAGCCCGGTTTTCTTCGGCTGTCTACCCCAAAAGGCGAACGGACGATTGTGGATTGGCAATACCAAAGGACTGATATCGACTGACCTGACCAAGTATGCTGACAAGGTGCGATTGCCCTACGCCATCGGCATCACAGAAGTACTGATAAACGGGAAGCCAACAAGTGCCCAGACTTTCGACAAGGAGTCCGGGATGTTTGAAATCAAAGCGGCGATAGCCCAAAAGAGCATCACCTTCTGTCTGTCTGATTTCAGCTATACCGACCCGGCATCAGTCCTTTACGAATACCGGTTAGATGGAGTAGACAAGCAGTGGAACACGCTGGACGGAAAGTCCGAAATCACCTTTTACGACCTTCCATCGGGTACATACAATCTGAAGATACGTCGCGCAGACGACTATGAATCGGAGGTTTCGGTAAGACTGCACGTGATCCACTACATCAGTGGGTGGACGATGGCAGCATTGGCAATAGCACTGCTGATTGGCGTGGTGGTGTACTTCAAACTGAAGGATTGCAAGAACAAAAGGGTGACGAACAAGAAGACCGCTTCACCATCGGAAGAGGAAACGGTCGAGAGTGAAGAGCCGACAAGTGAGACCAAGTACAAGGTCAACAAGCTCAGCGAAGAAGAGTGCGCCATGTGGAAAGAGAAGCTGGAGAGACTCATGGAGGACAAAAAGCCCTACAAGAACCCCAACCTGAAGTTGGGTGAGCTGGCTGACCAGATGGGAATGTCGCTCCACAACCTCTCGTACCTGTTCAACTCGTACCTCAACTGCAAATACAACGACTACATCAACAACTACCGAGTGGAGGAGTTCAAGCGATTGGTAGACCAGAACGAGTATGGCAAATACACCCTGGAGACCATGTCCGAACAGTGCGGATTCAACTCCAAGACCTCCTTCTTCCGCAACTTCAAGCGAGTGGAGGGAATCACCCCAAACGAATATGTGCGCAGCATAGGCAAAACGGGCAATTAGGGCAAATTCTACGACATAGCTGGAGGATTTAGCGTATCACTTTATAAAATGGAACCAGGCCCGAAAGCCATCGTATCATACTGTCTCTCAGCGACTAAACAAGTAAAGTAGTTTGTTTTTATAAAACGGGATGTTTCGTGGATAATTTTTCAAGGTATTGCAGAACTTGACGTATATATTTGCATACGTCAAATTCAGCTCACCAGCCACAAGGAGTGTCAATCAGATGACATCCACCCTAAGGGAGGAGACACTTCAAGGACGGTAGCGATTGAGAGATTTATCATTTAATAATTAAGTATTCAACCTATGAAGAACAGAAAAAAACTGATTATTGCATTAGGGATGATGCTTGGGCTGCTACCCTTACCGAGATTGTGGGCACAGACTCAAGTAGACAGTAACCATATGGTATCACAGTCCCAAAAGACAGTAAAAGGAACAATTACCGACAGCAATGGTGAACCCCTGATTGGAGTGAATGTGGTCGTCGTGGGACAAACAGGCGGCACAATCACAGACATGGACGGAAACTACAGCATTAGCGTACCCGTCGGAGCTAAACTGAGATTCAGTTACATCGGCTATGCGGAACAGGAGGTGACCGTCGGCAACAAGAAGGTAATGAACATCGTACTGAAAGAGAGCACCGAGATGATGGACGAGGTGGTCGTCGTAGGTTTCGGTACACAAAAGAAAGAGACCTTGACAGGTGCCGTGACGGTGGTCACCGACAAACTGTTGAAGAACAAAGGTTCCCTGTCGTCTCCCCTGCAAGCCATGCAGGGTCAGGTACCTGGTGTCATCATCACCCGTAACTCTTCCGCCCCAGGCGACGAGAGTTGGGGCATGAAGGTACGTGGTTCCGTCTCCGTGAACTCTGCCTCACCCCTGATTATCATCGATGGTGTGGCTTACGAGGACGTGAATGCCATGCGTAACCTAAACCCGTCGGATATCCAGTCCATCAACTTTCTGAAAGACGGTTCGGCTGCCATCTATGGTGCACGCGCTGCCGGCGGTGTGGTACTCATCACCACCAAACAAGCCCAGGAAGGAAAGGCAAAGGTTGAATACAGCGGTTCCTACACTTATAAGAGAGTAGGACTGCAACCAAAACTGATGAGTATCTCCGAATGGTCTAACGCAGTCATTGCCGCACGCACCAACGACGGATATGACGAAAGCGACACTTGGATAAAGTACGCCAAGATGGCATTGGCCAACGAAGGCAAATACATCGATTTCGACCACACGGCCAACCCGTTTGGGGCTTTCGATGATACGGCAGACATGTGCTTCTTCGATACCAACTGGACGGACATCCTCTTCGGTGACGCTGGTTCGACCCAACACGACCTGGCGGTATCAGGGGGTACGCAGAAGAACCTCTACCGTTTTTCAGCGGGCTACCTGTACGATGGCAGTAACCTGCAGTGGGGCAACAATAACAACCAACGTTATAACATGCGCCTGACGAATCGGATACAAGTGACGGATTTCTTCCGCATCGAGAGTGTCATCGCTTATAATCGGCAAGATCAAGTGTCGCCCACACAAATCTCCAGCACACTGACGGACGGTTATCCCCAACCGGGATTGCCCGCTTCCACGATTGACGGACGGCCGTACTCGTGGGGTACATGGCTTTCACCTATTTGGTATGCCGAGCTGGGTGGTGACAACCGGCTGAAGGTGTCAGAGATAAACATCAGCGAGACGTTAACATTTAACCTTACGAAGCACCTCGACCTTGTAGGGAACTTGGGTTACAACACCAGTACGGCAACGCGTGACAAGAAGAAACTCGCCATCACATCGTACAACTATTCGGGTAGCCGTACCTTCAGCGGTAGCGGCAAGGACATACCCTCCATCGCCAACCCTGAAGAGTCGTCCTACGCGAAAAGTAATGCACGCACAGACTTCTATTCGGTGACCGGATACCTGAGCTATCACAACACCTTCGCCGACGTACACAACGTGAAGGCCATGATCGGTACACAGTACGAGATGAAGGAGTATGACTACAACGAGACAACCGCGAAAAACATCCAGCCGGCACTGGATGTCATCAACGGAGCAGGTACCATCAGCATATCAAGCGCGACAAAATGGCAAGAGGCTATCATGGCTTACTATTCACGTTTGAACTATGACTATCAATCGAAATACTTGGCGGAAGTCAATATGCGATATGACGGTTCGTCAAAGTTCAAGACCGACCGATGGGCCTTCTTTTGGGGAGCTTCAGCGGGATGGCGCATCAGTGAAGAGAAGTTCATGAAAGGCATCAAATGGTTGGACGAGCTGAAACTGCGCGCCAGCTACGGACAGGTGGGCAACCAAGGAGGTGTGAACCGCTACGAAGGCAAACAATACTATAAATACAGTTCATCGGCAGGCGTACTGCTTGGCTCGAACAAGGCCACCGTCATTGATACGGATGGCAACATTGCCTCACAAGGGCGTACATGGGAATGTATCCACAATTACAATCTTGGCGTTGATTTCGGATTGCTTGGCAACCGGTTGACAGGTACGGCCGAAATCTTCCTAAAGAAAAACGACAACATGTTGATTACCGTTTCCTATCCAGGTATTCTGGGTGACGGAGCCGGTACGACAAACAGCGGTAAGTTTGAATCAAAGGGCTACGAGTTCCAGATAAACTGGGCAGACCACATAGGAGACTTGACTTATCATGTGGGCGGAACATTCACCTACACAACCAACGAACTGACAGACATCGGTGGAGTCACCGTACTGAGATCGGGACTACAGAGCAAGCAACAGGGCTATCCGCTGAACAGCGTATTCGGCCTTCTCTACACCGGCAAGATACAGAATGAGGAGCAACGTCAAAAATACCTCTATCGCTACCTGGCCGGTAACACCATCGGACTGACCAACCAAATCCGCATAGGTGACAACATGTTCCAGGATGTGAACGGAGACGGGAAACTGACAGAAAAAGACCTTGTCTACCTCGGAACGGACGATCCGAAGATTTCGTTCTCGTTCAACGCTGGTGTGGAATGGAAAGGATTCGACCTCTCGTGCATCTTTCAGGGAGTGGGCAAACGTACCATCTTCCGCTCGGGCTCAAGCCGCTGGCGTATCCCGATGCAGGCAGTGTACCAAAACACGACCAACCAATCAGTAGGCAACACCTGGAGCCCAGAAAACCCGAACGCACACTATCCGACCTACACCAACAAAGGAACGATAAACAACTACAACTACCAGTGCTCGTCGTGGTCGGTAGAAGACGGCTCATACCTTCGTCTGAAGAATGTGACCCTCGGATACACGTTCCCCTCTTCTGTGCTGAACAAACTGAAAGTAATCAGCGCAGCCCGGGTCTATGCATCGGGCGCAGACCTGTGGGAAATATCCAACATCAACGACGGATGGGATCCCGAAGCCAGCAGTTCCGTAAACGGCACAGGACGTTATCCGTTTGTACGGACCATCACTTTCGGTATGAATTTAACCTTCTAAAAAAGTTACTGATTTATGAAAACATATAAGACTCTACTTTTAGCTGCATGCCTGGGGATGACGATGAACTCTTGCCTCGATTTCGATCCCAAGGACAAACTGGCCGACGGAAACCTCTGGTCGGATGCGGATAACTTCAAGTATTTCGCCAACAATTTCTATGGATGGACACGCGACTTCAGCACAGCTCTCTACGATGCGCCGCACAGCGACGTCCGTTCGGACTTGGCTGTGGGAACGACCATCAACGAATATAGCCACGGAAACAATCAGTTGACGACCTCCGACGGCAACTATACCGGCAACTACGCACATATCCGCCGCGTGAACCTGCTGCTACAAAACGCTGCCTCATACACGGGGTCGACCTCTATCAACACCTACATAGGTGAGGCTTACTTCTTCCGTGCCTATTGCTTCTTCGACCTGGTACAGCTCTACGGAGATGTCATCTGGCTTGACCATCCCGTGGACATCAACTCACCGGAGATGAATGCTGAGCGTGATGACAGGGGCGTGGTCATCGACCACATCATCGAAGACCTGAAGTTGGCCACCGAATACTTGCCGGATAGTCCACGTGAGGACGGATGCCTCTGTAAGATGGCGGCACAAGCTTTCCTTTCACGTGTAGCTCTGTACGAGGGAACCTGGCAGAAATCACGCAACGGCAACGAGAACAACGACCGGTCTAAATCGTTGCTCGGCATTGCCGCCACTGCCGCCAAAGCCGTCATCGACAGCAAGCAATATGAGCTGTTCGCTCCCGCCTCATTGGGCACAGACGCTTACCGCTACCTTTTCATTCTGGAAGATGTGCAGTGCTGCCCCGACAAGAGCATTAGCAAACTCTCCAACAAGGAATATATCTTTGTACGCCAGCACGAAGAGGTGCTCTCGCCTATCGGCAAGAACGTGACACATACCTATGCCAACAACGAAGCGTTGACCCTGTCGCGCAAGCTGGCCAATATGTATCTGTGCAGCGACGGACTGCCTATCGAGATTTCTGAACAGTTCAAAGGTTACGACAAGTGGGACAGCGAGTTCAGCAACCGCGACAACCGTATGAACGCAGTGATACTGAAGCCTAACCAGCAATACTACAAGGCATCGCGCAACTGGAACGACAGCGACGTACCTGTCACTTGCTCATCCGACAGAGGAACTGGCTACCAATCACGTAAATGGGCTGCCGAACGTGTAGTAGCTACCACCAAAGAGGGATATGACTACCCGATTATCCGTTATGCCGAGGTATTGCTCAACTACGCTGAGGCCGTGTTTGAACGCGATGACCAAATCAGCGATGCCGACCTGGATCTTTCGCTCAATCCGGTACGTCTGCGTGTGAATCCGGATATGCCTAAACTGAGCAATTCCCTGATAAAAGCCCATGCTACGATGGACATGCGCACCGAGATACGCCGCGAACGTACGGTAGAGCTCGTACACGAGGCATTCCGTGTGGACGACCTAAAACGTTGGAAGACCGCTGAAGTGGAAATGCCACAAGATGTATTGGGTATCAAGCGTATCGGCACGGAGTGGGAAACGAAATGGATTACTTCAAAGGCTACGAACGAAGAGGGTTGCCTCATCCATGAGGACGGACGTTCGTGGACAACGAAGAACTATCTGCTGCCATTACCGGCTGATCAAGTACAATTGAATCCCAACATCGGCCAAAACCCGGGATGGTAATGAATCATTAACCTATAACGAATGGACAAAATGAATACGATATATAAATATGGTTTCTTCGGAACGGCGCTGGTGCTGTCATTGGCATTGGGAGCCTGCACCGATGACAAGAATTATGGAGAAGCGGGTTCAGAAGCCTTGCTGATTAACTCCGTAGATATAGAGAAGACGGACTATGAGATCAAGGACGGAAGTATCTGTCTTGCATTTGGTCAAAAGTTGGAGTTGCACTACACCGTATCGCCGATTAACGCTGACAATCCCGTGCTTACGTGGTCATCCTCGAACGAAGAGATCGCCACGGTAAGTCCAAATGGTGTAATCACTGCCGGTCAGAAAGAAGGGCAAGCGGTCATCTTTGTGAGTCCGGAGATTGGTTTCGGGTCGCAAGAGGCCACCCCGACACTCAGTGTGAAGGTTATCAAAGAGGTGATTCCCGTAGAGAGCCTGACCCTCAAGACTGACAATGAAGAGGATGGTGCCGAGAGCACTACGCTATTGGCCGGAGAGAACCGCCAAATGCAAGTGACCGCTCTGCCCGAAGACCATACCTACGAACGCTACAACTGGGTGAGCACAAACCCCGAAGTGGCCACCGTGGACGAGACTGGTTTTGTGCAAACTCTGGAGAAAGGCACTACAACCATCAAATTGACGACCCGCGACGGCGGCACAGCCAGTGCGAGCTACACCTTCACAGTGTTGCCGAGTATCGTACCGACAGCTGTCGAGTTCATCAACACGGACAAGTTACAGAACCTCGCTTACGGACAGACAGTGAACTTGCACGATTATGTAAAACTGACACCGACAGATGCCACATTCTCACTCATTAAATGGAGCATGGACGACGAAAAGATGGCTTCGTTCGACAACAAGGGCTACATGAAGCTCTCTATGAGTATCAAACCATCGACCTTTAAGCTCGTGGGTCATACGCTCAAGCTGACCGCGTCCACCCCGGAAGGAAAGGTATTGGGTTCAACGACCGTGACAACGGATGGTGGGTACTTCATCCATAACTTCAAGGATGGCATGTCACCATACACTGTGACGTTGAATGGCAAAACGACCCGTACGGACAAAGACAGGTACATTCATTTCGACATCTCCGTAAGTGGTCGTCAGGATATCTCCTTGGCTGCTACTGACAAAAAAGGAGGATTCTATGTAAGCACCGCCAAGTATAAGTATTTCGCCATTAAGATACGCCGTCCCTACTACTATGACGAGGAAAATGGGTACAGCAGTATCAAACCGGGAACAAAGGACGGATGGCGTTACAACAAGATGGCACTGAACATAACACCGACCTCCGTGGACAATTTGGGTCACCAGAACTTCTCCAAGATGTTGGATCTGACCAGTGCGACACCTGCATTGATTAACGTGAAGTGGGATGGACAACCGCAAGTCTACGTCTTCGAGTTCAACCAAGATAAGCTGATCAAAGGCACTGACGCTGAGACGGGATTGGTCGATCTGAAATACCTTGACCTCATAATGGCGGATATGCATGAATCCATTTCAGAGCGAAGCTATGACATCTATTGGATGGGTACATTCAGCTCTCTTGAAGAGATTAAAGCATACTATTTAGCAAACGAATAAGACAAAGAACAATGAAAAGAAAAAGACTCAATACAATAATAGGAGCAGGACTGATAGTCCTGACTCCCTACCTATGCTCTGCTTGTAGCGAGATAAAAGACGGTTATGCAGATATCGACAGTTGGCCAGAAGTGAAGAGCTACGTCCCCGAAGGCGGTCTGAACCACCCTTGCATGTTGCATACCGAAGAGGATTTTGAATTCATCAAGCAGAAATTGACTGCCAATGAGCAACCTTGGACCAACGCCTACAACCATCTGACCCGTTCAGACAATACCTACGCAAAGCAAGGGTATTCACCCACTCCCGTGAAGAAGCTGGCCCGACTTGATGCCACGAACTGGGCTTCGATAGACCGTTGGAAGGCCAACGGCATCGAATCGGATTGGTACGACGGCATCCACGCTAACTACATGCATTTTTCGCACGACTGTGCCGCAGCGTACGCACAGGCCGTTTTGTGGAAGCTCACGGGCGAAGAAGGTTATGCAAAGACAGCCGTCAACATTCTGAACAGTTGGGCAAAGACTTGTGTCGGCTTTATTGTCGGCAAGGATGGATCACTGATTGACCCAAATGAGGTGCTTATCATGTTGGAAGTATACCAAATAGCCAATGCCGCGGAAATTATGCGCAGCTACAGCGGATGGTCGGCAAACGACTTTTCAACCTTCAAGAACTGGCTGTCGGATGTATTCTATGAGCAAAACACCATCTTCCTGTCGAAACACAGTACGGCAACCTGCCCACTACACGAATGGTTCAACTGGGATTTGGCACAGATGACCTCTATGCTTGCGATAGGTATCCTCAACGATGACAACAATAAAATAAACGAAGCCATTCAATACTTCAAATTCGGTACGGGCAGCGGCATGATAAACAATGGAATCCCCTTCTCGCACCAAGACCCGGACAGTACGGAGAAACTGGGACAATGTCAGGAATCCGGTCGTGACCAGGGACACGCTGCGCTCTGTGTGGGTATGCTGGCCATCTTCTGCAAGATGGCAGCCAACGTGGGCGAGGATCTGTTGGCTTACGACAATTACTTACCGTTGTCAATGTTTGAATATCACGCCAAATACAATGTAGGATCATTGGAAGAGAAGAGTGCCGACGGCAAATCGTGGTACATGAAGAACTTTCTCTACGACGTAAGTAGTGTGCCCTACATAACGTTGGAGAAATGTACCAACAGTAATGCGAACGAAGCATGGCCAAGTATCTCTTACGAAGAACATAAAAATGGCAATGAGACACGAGGAGTAATGAACCCGTCGTGGGAACTTGTCTGCCGGTTAGCGGAAGACCACGGACAGTCGGCCATCTACAGTACAAAAATCAGAGACGTGATGCGCCAAAACGCCACTCGCGGTTATTGTGACGGAGGTGCGGGTGACTATGGTCCGGACTCCGGAGGCTTCGACATCTTCGGCTGGGGTTCACTGCTCTATGCCAAATAAATCCATGAAACCACCTTTTTTCAAGTAGCTATTATAACAACAATTGTTCTAAAGGGCAAAGAGAAACGTTTCTTCAACGCTATTTTTGCCCTTTTACAAATATTTACGACAACATGACATACAGAAACAAAATATGGATAACGTGGGCAACAGCCCTCTTCTTGGCAGTTTCCTCTTACGCTCAAGTAATCGACACGAAAGTTGAAGGCGAAAGGTTTGAACATTTTTGGAGCAAATGTGTCGGGGCCGGACGTGCCAACGAGGGATTGCGCGCTGGATGGTTAGAGCATTTGGCGGAGGTGAAGAAACACTGCGGATTTGAGTCCGTCCGTTTTCACGGACTGTTGGACGACGACATGTGTGTTTACTTCGAAAAGCCAAACGGCAAAGTGGTTTACAACTGGCAGTACATTGATGACGTGTATGACCGGATGCTAAACTTGGGTGTGCGTCCCTTTGTGGAATTGTCTTTCTTTCCCGAAGGCATTGCCGCCGACAACAGCAAGACCCAGATGTGGTATCGCAACAAGGTAAGTTTCGATGCCGCGAAGATGGACAAATGGCATGACCTAATAAAAGCTTTCACACAACATGTGGTAGACCGCTACGGGATTGAAGAGGTACTTACCTGGTACTTTGAGGTGTGGAATGAGCCGAACCTGAACCTAAGCCCGAAAGCAGGATTCTTAGACGGGACCAAGAGCGACTATTTCCTACTGTACAAGACAACAGTGACCGCCATAAAGTCCGTAGACCAACGGCTGAAGGTTGGAGGGCCAGCCACCAGCAACTTCATAGCCGACAAACGCTACGAAGGCGAAATCTACGACACACAGAAATCCCGGTTCTATCCCTCCGAGATTATCAACAAACAAAAATGGGAAGCCCCTTGGATGGAAGAGTTCCTCGCTTTCTGCGCCAAAGAGAATCTGCCTGTGGACTTCATTAGTGCACACCCCTATCCTACAGATTATGCCCTCGACCCCGTGTCCGGTCATGGCAGAGGTGCCACACGCTATGTTCACTCCACACGCGACGATGCAAGCTGGTTGAAGGAGATTCTTGCCAAGAGCAACTATCCGAATGCGGAGATTCACCTGACGGAATGGAGCACAAGTCCCAACAGTCGGGATGGGCTGCATGACCAGTTGCCACCGGCGGCCTACATCATCAAGGTGAACCTCGACTGCATCGGATTGGCTCGGTCGCTCTCCTACTGGACCTTCACGGATGTGTTTGAGGAGAAAGGCGGCGGAGAGACCATCTTCCATGGAGGATTCGGCATGATCAACTTCCAAGGTATCGTGAAGCCCGTCTTTCATGCCTACCGTATGCTCCATCAGTTGGGCGACGAGAAACTGTACTACGCAGACCCGTTGTTTGTGAGCCGTTCGTCCAAGAGCGGCAAGATTACAGCGGTAGCGTTCAACTATCCGAAAGAGTTTGAGAAAGAGGTCCCTGGGGCAGGCAACTGCAATAACTATATGGAGAACGTATCCACCAAGAAGGTGAACCTGAAGCTGACCAACCTGAAGCCGGGAGTTCTATTTGAAGTCGAGACCTTGGACAAGGATCACGGCAATGTGATAGATGTATACCGTAAAATAGGTTCACCCCATTCACCCAACCGGGCAGAGACGGAATTTCTGAAACAAGCCGGATGGGGCACGATGAAAGAGACGATAAGGGTGGATGACAACGGGGAGCTCTCATGGGAACGTGATTTGTCACCCTGGAGTTGTGTACTGATTCGTGAGTTATAGTAGTATCCAAAAACAGTACAAGAGATGAAACATATAAAACTTCTCACCATCTTGCTATTTGCGTGTACACTGCACGTCCGCGCCCAAAAGCCTGTGGTAGTCCAAGTGGACGCAACGCAAATAGAGAACCGGATAGACCAGAAAGTCTACGGCATTCTGTTGGAACACCTTTTCCATTCTGTCAGCAACGGCTTATGGGGAGAGGAAGTGTGGAACCGCAGCTTTGAAGAACTATTAGCCTACGGCAACTGGCAGGTAAACAACAAAGGCGAGGTTACGTTGGATGCCTTGGGACAATCCATGGCGGACTTCCGCATCTGTCGTGGGAGAGACTATGAGGTCTGTATGGATGTGATGCGGGTAGAAGGCGATGGTCCCATTCTGATTGGCGTGCGCGACCAAAACCGAGAACGAATGCTGACCAATCGCATCTATTGCTACTTGGGTGCGGCACAGAACAGCAAACACTTGTTGGAACTCCATACCGGTTGGATATGGCACACTCCCGTGACACAGATGCAGGTAACGGACGAACAATCTGGCAAACTGGAGGTTGGCGTATGGAACAAGGTCCGCATACGTTGTGAGGGGAACCACATCTCCGGATGGCTAAACGGGAAACAACTGTTCGACCGGGATGTGGAGCAATGTCCAAAAGACGGAGCAGTAACCTTGGGCGGTGAGAAGTGTCGTGCGGCATTCCGCAACATCAGTGTCAAGGCATTGGACAACACCTCCGTCAATGTCAACCTGAATCCTGTGCGTCACTGGAACTTGGTGGGTGAAGGCACTGTGGAAACCACACAAACCGGAGTGCTGAATCACAACAATGCCTTGCACATACATGCTACAGGCAAGTTGGTCGGCATAGAGCAATCTCATAACTACAGCATCCGCAAGGACGACGCGCTCAAAGGATCATTGTTTCTGAGAGGTTCAGCGGATAAGGTCGTCGTGCAGATACTGGACGGGGAAAAGGTTTTGAAAGAACAATATATAAAAGGTATAGAGGCAAACTGGAAAGAGTTCCAAGTAGAGCTGCCTTGCAAGAAAGATGTGCCCTGGGCAACACTACGCATTGCCGTGCAAGGCAAGGGCGACCTCTATGTAGACCAAGTGAGCTTGATGCACCAGTCATCTATTGACAACGATGGATTCAGACCGGCATTGGCAGAAGCGGCAGCAGCACTGCGACCAACAATACTCCGTTGGCCTGGCGGTAGTTTCTCCGAACAATACCGCTTCGAGAATGGCATTGGCAAACAATCGGAACGCAAAGGTATCTTGCGATGGGACGACTTCGACCCGTTAAGTTTCGGAACGGATGAATTCATAACCTTCTGTAGAAGGATAGGGGCAGAACCCAATATTGTGATACCCATAGGTTACCACAACTATGCGAAGTACGCACCCGACAAGGACGGCACGGAAGACTGGCTGCAACGGGCACTCGACTGGATGGACTACTGCAACGGTGACACTACGACAACGTGGGGCAAGCGACGCGCGGCGAACGGACATCCAGAACCCTATAACGTGAAGTACTGGGAGATAGATAACGAGGTATGGAAGATGGATCCAAACCTATATGCCGAGTTGACGCGAATTTTCTCGATAGCCATGAAGAAACGCTACCCTGACGTGAAAATCATCGGCTGCGGTTGCGGCCGGTTGGGACGTGAGGGGGAAGGATTGGACTCCATCATGATACATGGTGTAGCTGAATACATCGATTACATCAGCCCACATTACTACCAGACTCTGAATAAATACGGCACGGATGGAGTGGAGGAATATGGGAGATACCTCGACAAACTGGCCTCTTGGATAGAGACTTCGAAGAATCCCGACATGAAAATCTATGTTTCGGAATGGAATCTGGAAGGCATTGATATGCGTACCGGACTCTTTGCCGGTGGATTTCTGAACCGGTTGGAGCGTACGCCCAAAGTCGAAATGGCGGCTCCCGCCCTTTTCCTGCGGCATACCTCCGCAACGGAATGGAACAACGCCTTTATCAACTTCAACCAAAACGGATGGTTTCCCGCACCGAATTATGTGGTTTTCAAGTTATGGAGAGAACATTATCTGCCCAACCGCATCACATTAAAGGGAGAAACGGGCGCATTGAATATTGTAGCCACAGCATCAGACGACAAGAAACGGGTGTGTCTGAAGATGGTGAATCCTACGGGCAGTGCCATCCCCATGACAGTGAAAGAAGGAATAAGATTGGGCGATCCCGTGTGGGAAGTGGTCTGTTCTTCCTCATTGACAGAGGCCAATTCCATGGAAGCGCCCAATAGAATCAAAGCTGAGCGGAGGGTAGCGACAATTGAAAACGGAGATGTTCGAATGGTTGTACCTCCTTATTCCGCTTCCGTTTTGACGTTTACCCGACCTGCTTCCGAAATGAGATAAGTACCCAATCGACTACAGACAGAACCGCATGAAACAGAACATCATAATATTAGTAACCCTATCGATGGGATTCTCATCGTCCACCGCGATGAAGATATCCTCTTACAACGGACACGAAAGGAATACAGATTCAAGCGTCCGTTCAGAGCTGATTATCGCAGAGAACGACTCCGTGGAAAATATTTCTGAAGATTCTTTTAAGAACCCTCCACGCGATGCACGACCCGACACCTATTGGGAATGGATGAACGGGAATATCAGCAAAGGTGGGCTGACGAAAGACTTGGAATACATGAAGCGGGCCAACTATGGAGCAGCGATGATTTTCAATGCGGGAGTCGGTATTCCGAAAGGTCAAGTGGATTACAATTCCACGGAATGGAAAGAGGCGGTGTTGCATGCGGTGAAAGAAGCCGCACGATTGGGTCTCGACTTGTCTATACACAACTCCCCAGGTTACAGCGGAACTGGTGGACCGTGGATTACGGCAGAATGTTCCATGAAACAGTTAGTCTGGACAGAGGTGTACGTCAACATGACCAATAAAAAAACGTTAGATATCCGGCTGCCTCAGCCGATCAGCAAGAAGGGATTCTACCGAGACGCGGCAGTCCTGGCCTACCCTTCGTTGCCCAACGAGGAGAAGTCGTTCCATTCGTTAGTCAACAAAGTGACGATAAACGGAAAGGAGATTGACAAGCAGCTGTTAGCGGATAATGACCTGCAGACACAAATACGGTTAGAGGAAAAACAACAACTCCTTATCGAACTGAGCGAAGCGTTTACCGCACAGGCAGCCATTGTGTATCGCGGAGACAGGGAGAAACCATTAGACCCACACGATGGGCCACGAGACTATGCCCCCTCTCTCTTACTCGAACGCTCTGAGAATGGAGTTGACTTTACCCCTGTAGGAAGGTTCAACTGTCCACCCTTGCGGGCGATGGATGTCCCGGGGACTACCAGTTTCAGCCCAGTGAAAGCCAAGTACTTTCGCATCACGACGAACAGAGGCACTAACCTGGCAGAACTGAACTTCTATGCTTCGCCCCGATTAGACAATTATCCAGCAAAGACAAATTGCATAAACTCACCTGTTAGCGACAGCCAACAGACCTTAACTGACTGCATCCGCCCCGAGCAGGTACTCGACCTGTCCGACAAGACAGACGGCAATGGCCTTTTACGCTGTGAAATACCCAAAGGCAAATGGACCATTGTACGCATAGGCTATACCACGACAGGAGAAGTGGTAGGCGCAGCTCCCGACAGTGGTGTAGGACTGGAATGTGACAAGCTGAGCAAGTCAGGTCTCGACCTACACTTCGAAAGATTTGCAGCCCCCCTGTTTGAGACGCTCAAGCCGTGGTGCGGCACTATCCTAAAAAATGTAGTCGTAGACAGTTGGGAGGCAGGCAAGCAGAACTGGACGGAAGGACTCCCCGCCTACTTCCAACAAAAGCGAGGCTACGACATCATGCCTTACCTGTTAGCTGTGACCGGACGCGTCGTGGGCAGTGTACACGATACAGAGCGGTTTCTGTGGGACTTCAGACGCACGCATACCGACATGTTCTTGGAGAACTATGTGGAATATTTCAAAGAACGGTTGAAGCCCTACGGACTGAAATATGCAGGAGAGGCTTACGGCGATGGCAACTTTGAGAGCGTGGAGATGGCCGCACGTCAGGATTATGCCATGAGTGAATATTGGACACACTATGTCTACGGCAACGTGGTGACCACTATGTTGGCCTCGTCGGCCGCTCATGTGTGGAACAAGCGAATGGTGCCCTGCGAATGCTACACCGGTACCCCTTTCAACAGCAAGTTCACGGAGCACCCATACGGTATGAAAGCCTTGGGCGACTACATCATGACGGCAGGCATTAATCGCTTCGTCTATCACGCCACGACCCACCAGCCCTACACGGGAGACCAACCAGGCAACATCATGACCATGGGACCTTTCGGGACACATTTGGACCGTTGCTCTATCGAGGCAGATCATTTCGCTTTACTCAATCTCTATTACGCCCGTTGTTGCTACATGCTGCAACAAGGAAAATATGTGGCGGATGTTCTCTATTTGAAGGACGAGAACATCTCTTCGGGCGTGAACAATTACAATACCGCCTATCCCGCCACACCCTATGGTTACCGGTGGGACATTACAGGCACCGAAGCCCTGCATCAACGCCTGTCTATACAAGACGGGAAGATTGTTCTGCCGGATGGCATGACTTATAGATTACTGGTAGTTACCCCCATGCAACGGACTACTCCAGAGACCTTGCGACGCATCATCGAACTGGTGGAACAGGGCATGACAGTGATGCTGGCAGGAGACAAGCCGGTTGGTTATTTAGGTTTGAATAATCAGAAGGACGAAGAGGTCCATAAATTGGCAGGGGTTCTGTGGAACGCTACCCACTTGGGGAAGGGTCGGGTCTACCATAAAGGAGATTTGGAGACGATTCTCCAGAAACAGGAACACATCCAACAAGACTTCTCATTCATCCCAAGAAACAAAGATGCTCAGATACATTTCATTCACAGAAGGGTAAATGGTGATGAGGTCTATTTCATTACAAATCACCGACGGCGGCCAGAGGAGTTCACCGCCACCTTTCGTGTTTCAGGGAGAGCACCTCAATTATGGAATGCGGAGACCGGAGAAACCGCTCTCCCCATCGCATACGAAGAGAAAGAGGGCATGACCAGACTGAGCCTAAAGCTACAGGAAAGCGGCTCCATCTTCGTGGTGTTCCGTAATGGCAAAGGGAAACCGTCAGAAATAACGGATGTTACTCCACAGCCAGCCCTAATCCATACCCAAGAAGGAGACAAATCCTTTACGCAGGACTATGACTTCCACTCTTCATTCACCATCTCCTTATGGGCGAAGCCAGAGACCTTTGCCCTTACGGGTCGAGGGATACTCATCTATCCGGCAAAGGGCGATACCAACCGGGCAAATGTGGGAATCTCCATGGGACAGAATGGTGTCTGCATCTTCGAGTATGGCCGAAGCAAGCAAGTGGTACTGGAGAGCAAGACTCCCGTTGAAGGGTGGACTCATGTGGCTCTGGTCTACGACAAGGGCATACCTACTCTTTATCTAAATGGGAAATGTACGGCAATTGGCAAAAAGTCCTCCTACAACTGTTACCCTTCATTGGATGTTCCAATGGACGAGGAGCAGTACATCCTCAGTTTTGAGGGCGACCAGACACGGACAGAGGCGTACGATTATGCTCTCACCCAACATGAGATTGAAAAGATTTTCTTTTCGGGATTGCCTTTGCCTCGTCATCAGGGTGTTGCATGGAAAGAGCTGAGCAGAGATTGGAAGGTTCAGTTCCCGCAGTGGAGCAAAGCACCCAGTGAAATCACCTTGTCCCAACTAAAGTCTTTACACAAGCACGTTGATTTCAATGTGAAGCATTTCTCTGGTACAGCCACCTATATAAAAGAGTTCGAATTGACCGCTAAGGAATTGAAATACATCAAAGGGAAAAAAGTCATCCTGAATTTAGGTCGGGTAGAGAACATTGCGGATGTCAGTGTAAACGAATCAGAGTTTAAAACAGTATGGAAAGCCCCCTATTGGACAGATATTGCAGGCAATCTCAAAGTCGGTATCAACCGTATAGTGATAAAAGTAACGAACCTCTATCCAAACCGGATTATCGGTGACGAGCATCTCCCCGAACTCTATGACTATGACGAGTATGGGAGACTACGGAAATTTCCCGATTGGTACCTAAACGGGACATGCGACCAACGTGAGCGTGTACTTTTCTTACCTTGGAAGCACTACACCAAGGATGCCCCCTTGTTGGAATCCGGTCTATTGGGTCCGGTCCGCCTCCTAATAGAATAAGATCTATGTTTCAACTAGTTTAAAGTTATTCATTTCCCGGCCACGTCGAAAAGCCTTCTTTGACGTGATCATTCCAAAAATCCCGGCCTGCGAGCGGGCAGAACCGGGACTTTTTCACTTATGTTCAACCAAATACTAATATTTTTTCTACAGATAAGTCATGATTGCAACAGCCAGTCTATAGCGGAGCGGATATGGATGAGCTGGCCATCTATCTCGACATCCATCGATGGGGTGAAGGCAATCAGTGTCAACTGACTGCAATGAAGACTTACTTTTCTATATAAAGTATTCATAATCAAATGGAAAAGATTTCCATATTCCGATAAAATACAGAAAATCGAGCTCTGAATTCCGATAAAATACAGATTTTAGTCGTTTAAACTCCGATAAAATACAGGTTTTGGAGCTCTGAATTCAGATAAAAGGAGGGGACCGCCTATGGTAAGGGAGCACAACGGAACCCTGTATCCTTAATAAATTCGGTGCAGTCAACAGATAAAAGCTATCCTCATTACTACTTTTTGCGTGCATCGGTGTTATTATATCACTACTTCTTCGTATTTTTGTCACCGAACAAAAAACAAAGAGGAGATGAATACGATTACGTTAGACAACAACACGTACCAAGAAGTGGTTCATTACGCAAAGATGAACAACATCACAGTGTCGGATGCAATAAAGTCTGCACTGGATATGCTCATTGCCCAATGTAAGACAAAAGCTACCCCAAAATGCCAGGACGAAGAGTATCGCATCTCACCCAAAGTGAAGGCGTTGGAAACAGGCATCGATTATTCCAAGAATCTATCAGCTGACTATAAACAAGAAGTGATAGAGTCGCTAAGTCAAAAGTATCTATGAAACTGTTCCTCGATACCAATATTCTATTGGACTTCATTCTGGAAAGACAATCGTTCTATTCGGAAGCTGCTATGATTATGACCTTTGCAGAAGAGGAGCGTATAAAGGTTTGCGCCTCTGCTGTTTCATTTATAACAGCAAGCTACATCTGCGTCGAAAGATGCAAGATGCCAATAACCGTTTTCAGACAAAAGTTCGATTTCATACGTAATATCGTAGAGATTTGCTCCGTCACATCAGACGACATACTCCATTCTTACAACTCCAACTGGAAAGATTTCGAAGATGGGGTACAGTATTCCTCTGCCAAGAGAGCTGGGTCGGATGCTATAGTGACACGCAATGTACAAGACTTCGAAGAGAATGAAATTCCAATTCTGTCTTTAGAGGAAACCTGCATTAAGCTAAAGACAGCTTCTAGGAGCGTTGGCCATCTCTTATAGGAGCGTTGGCCATCGGAGCAAGAAGCGTTGGCCATCGCACCTAGGTGCGTTTTTTCTACTTGTTTTTGTTCTCGGCCCGATACTGCGACGGAGTCTGCCCGAAGTCTTCCTTGAAATACTTGTTGAAGTACTTCACATCGTTGATGCCTACCATCCACGAAATCTCGGAGATGGTGGACTGGGTGGACAGCAACAACTGGGCGGCTCGCTTCAAGCGGATGGACCGGATGAAGTGGTTGGGCGTCTGGCCGGTGATGGACTGGAACTTGGGATAGAGGCTGCTACGGCTCATACCCAGGTCGCGACTCAGGTCATCATTGGAATACTCAGCATTGCTGATATTCTTCTCTATCAGCTCCAAGGCTTTCTTGATGAACTCCTCGTCCAACGAGGTGGTGGTAATCTCACTGGGTTGGATGTCGATAGTCTTGCGGAAGATGCGTTTGCGCTTCTCCTGCTGTTCGATGAGCATCTCGATGCGGGTCTGCAACACCTCGAAGTTGAAGGGCTTGGAGATGTACGAGTCGGCCCCGGCCTTGTAGCTCTCTATCTTCGCCTCGTCCGAGAGCTTGGCAGTCAACAGGATGACAGGTATATGCGAGAAGCGGATATCGTTCTTCAAGCGGCTGCAGAGTTCCACTCCATTCATGCGGGGCATCATCAGGTCAGAGATGACGATGTCGGGGGTGTTCTGCTGCACCATCTCCTCGCCTTCCACCCCATCGGAAGCTTGCAGAACGTTGAACTGGGCAGAGAGTTGCTCCACGAGGAAGTGGCGGAACTCGTCGTTGTCCTCCACCACAAGGAGAGTCTTCTTGTCTCGTTCCTGCGGCTGTGCCACATCAGCGGTTTCGGTCGAAGGCTTGGCTTCTTCCTTCAGCTTCAGGTCGGTAGGCAGGTAGACGGAGAAGGTGCTGCCCTGCCCGGGCTTACTGTCAAGGGTAATCTTGCCCCCGTGCAGCTGCACGTATTGGGTCACCAAGTGGAGCCCGATGCCAGTGCCTTGCTTGGTGAAGGTTTTGTTGTTCTCACTCTGGTAGAAGCGTTTGAAGACGGACTGTTGCTCACTCTCGGGGATGCCGCAGCCGGTGTCGGTCACACTGATGACCACGTAGTCGTGGCCGTCCTCAGCGGCTAGGCGTATCTCAGTGGCGATGCAGCCTTCGGCCGGGGTGAACTTCAGGGCGTTGGAGTAGAGGTTGTTGAGTATCTTGCGCACCTTCTCCTTATCGAAGCACATGAAGAGGTTTTCGCACTGACTGTCGAAGACGAACTTCACGGACTTATTGGCGGCGATGTCCTTGAAGGAGGCATAGACGTAGCGGGTGAAGGAGACGAAGTCCTCTGTCGAGAGTTTCAGTTTCTCACCACCCATCTCCACCTTGCGGAAGTCGAGCAACTGGTTGATGAGCCCGAGTATCTCCTCGGCATTGCGGTAGATAGAGGAGAGTTTCTGCTTCAAGGTCTCATCCTTCGTCTCGCGGATGATGAGGCTCAGCGGTGTCATGATAAGGGTCAGCGGGGTGCGGAACTCATGACTGATGTTGGTGAAGAACTGGAACTTCACCTGGTCGAGCTCTTCTTTCTGCTTGCGCCGTTCCTCACGTTCGCGCCGCGTAGCACGACGGTGGTAAACGTCGTGCACATAGCGATAGAGGGCATAAGCTGCCAGCACTAGGATGAGTGCATAGAACACGTAGGCCAGGCCGGTGGCCCAGAAGGGCGGCGTGACCACGATGTCGATCACGGCCGGCTCGTCACCCCACACCTTGTCGTTGTTGGCAGTGTAGACCACGAAACGGTACCTGCCTGGCTCCAAGCCTGTGTAGGAGGCAGAACCCAGACCGGTGGTTACCACCTCGTTCCAGTCGTTGTCGTAATTCTCCAACTTATATTTAAAATAGGTATGCGAGGGGTTGACGTAGTTGAGACCAGAGAACTCCAGCGTCAGGAAATTCTCGTTGTAGTTCAGCCGTATCTCCTTGGCGCTGTGGATAGGATTCCGCAGGATGACGTGTCCCTTGTACTCGGTATTCTCACGTATGACGGAGTTGAAGACTCTCAAGGCCGTGAAAACGGGTTTGTTCTTGCTGGCATTGTAGCATATCTTGTCGGGACTGAAAGCATTGATGCCCAAGTGACCACCAAAGTAGATGTCGCCATTGCGAGCCTTCAGGGAAGAGCCATCGTAGAACTTACCGCCCTGCAAACCGTCGTGGGTATCGAAATTGACCAGTGAGAAACGGTAGCCACCCTTGTCCTCGGTCACCTCTATCTTGGTGATGCCGCTGATAGTGGATACCCAACAGATGCTGTCCTTGTCCTCTTGGAAGGCAGAGACAGAGTTGCTGGGCAGTCCGTTCTCGGTATCTATATGGTAGGACCGGTGCCGACGTTCGTCCCAGATATGGATGCCCAGTTCGGTACCGAACCACTCCAGCCCGCGGCTGTCCTTGAACATGCAGTAGTATTTCACGTTGGGGCCTAGGAACTTGCCGTTCTCAAAGTCGTCATTGTCCGGCACATGTAGCTTGTCCTCCCGCGTCTGGTAGTAGAAGATGCCGCTCTCGCCAAAGGCGGCGAAGGTGTGGTTGCCCACGGGGTAGAAGTTGAACACCACCTTGTGGGTGAGCAACTCGGGGTGACGTTCGCGCAGCAGGGTTATCTTGCCGGTGTTCAGGTCGAGCTCGCCCACACCCTCGTTGGAGACGCTGACCCAGAAGCGTCCGTCCTCGTCTTCATAGATGGCACGCGAGATGTTTTGGTTGGGGAAGTGTTCGAGGTCGTCGGTCGTCTTGTTGTAGACCTTGACTTTCCCGCTCTTGTCGATGCAATAGAAGCCGTTGAGGTAAGTGCCCACCCACAGCCGTTTCTCCCGGTCACGGTAGAGTGAAAGGTAGAGGTTGTCCGAGGGTAACTGTGTGAAGGCTTTCTCCATCTGTCCGTTCTCGGGGTGGTAGCGCCACAAGCCTTGGTAGGAGGTGCCTATCAGGATGGTGCCGTCCTCATCCTCCAGCAGGCAGCGGACGGACTCGTTGGCCACGGGGCCGTCGTTACGGTCTATCTGTATCAGCTTGAACTTGTTCATGCTGGGGTGGTAGTAGCAGATGCCCTGCCACAAGGTACCTATCCACAGGCCGTCGTTACTGTCCACAAATACGCACTGGATGTCGTTGTTCAGGCTCTGCCCGCCAATCAGCTTCAAGTTGCGCATGGTCGTCACCTCATAGCTCTTGGCATCGATGTGCCACAGGCCGGACCATGAGGTTCCCAGCCACACGTTGCCCTCCCGGTCGAGGTCCATACAGGTGAAGAAGTTGGAGGGGCCTTTGATGGTGGCCACCTCTTTCCAGGTCTTGTCGATGCGGTTATAGAAGAGCAATGCGTTGTTGTACATCAGCCAGATGTTGCCCGTAGTGGTCGGGTGAAGTGCCAAACGGTCGGTGTTGGCGGTGATGATGCCCACAAAGGAGTTGTCCTTGGCCACGAACTCCTCGGAGGAGCTGTCCCAGCAGCGGATGATGCCGCTGGAGTAGACTATCCAGTAGAAGTTCTTGTACTGCGCCATCTCCAGGGGAATCTCGTCCGCCTGCAGGTCATCGGGGCGGACGGTCTTCAGAGCCTTCTTCGTAATGTCGTAGAAGAGGAAGGTGTCGTCCTGGGTGAGGAACCAGTAGTTCTTACTCTCGTCGATGAAGAGGTTGCGCAGGTGATGGTCCACGCCCATGCCGGCCAACACGCCGTCGATGTCGTAGACGAACTGGTTGGTATTCCAGTCGAAGAGGTTGAGGTAGCCGGGTGCTTTCATCCAGAGGCGACCCTCGGCGTCGCAGTAGTCCTTGAAGATTTGGTAGCGATCGAAGTTCCACTTGTAGTCTTGCTTGCGGTCGTTGTAGAAGTGGTCGAAGGTGGCGCCGTTGTAACTGTTGAGGATAGAGACGGTACGGATGGCCAGACTGCCGTCGGGCATCTCGGTGAAGTTACGGATTTGGTTGTCGGAGAGTCCGTCAATCACATCGATATGTCGGAAGGTATACTGCGGGCGAACGCCCAAGCATACCAACAGGAAGGCGAATAATAAGGTCAGCCGTGTACGCATTGTTCGGGTCATTACGAGTGTTAAGTGGAGCAAAGGTAAGCAGAATCTGCCAATCCACAAAGAGGACCGGCAGGTTCTGTCTCCATACCTTATTATGTAATAGGACTACCCTCAGCCCGAACGACGCGCCGTCACTTCATCCGCAGGAAGCGGTAGCCGAAGCGCTGGCAGGCGTCGCGCTCCAGTTGCTCGCGGACGGAGGGGTGCGCGATGGCTATCAGCGCGCGGGCACGCTCGGCCAAGGTTTTGCCTTTGAGGTAGGCGGCACCGTACTCGGTGACGATGTACTGGGCTTGCGGACGGGTGGTGACCACACCGGCGCCCTCGGTCAGCACGGACTTGATCTTGGAAATGCCTTTGCTGGAGAGCGACGTCATGGCGATGAAGGTCTTGCCACCCTCGGAGAGGGCACCGCCATACATGAAATCGTGCTGTCCGCCTACGCCGGAGAAGATGCGGGTGCCGATCGAGTCGGCACAAATCTGTCCCGTCAAGTCCACCTCGATGGCGGAGTTGATGGACATCACCTTGGGGTTCTGACGGATGATGAAGGGGTCGTTGGTCCACGCCACATCCTTGATGAGCACGTCGGGGTTGTAGTCGAGATAGTCGTAGAGCGCACGCGAGCCCAACACCAGAGAGGCGACGGACTTGCCCGGCAGAATCACCTTCTGCGAGTTGTTGATGACGCCGCTCTTTATCAGCGGTAACACGCCGTCGGTCATGGCCTCGGTGTGGAG